>NZ_QHJH01000006.1 GCF_003947455.1 Streptomyces sp. WAC 04229
GGAGGGCACCGGGGGGCAGGGGACGGCAGCGGGCTCCGGGTCCGGCTCTGGCTCTGGCTCCGGGGCTAATGACAAGGCCGGCAAGTGCCGTACCGATGAGCTGAAGTTCAAGGCGATGGACGCCACCGTCGACGGCGACACCGAGGGCACCGTCGCGGTGGAGCTGACCAACGGCGGCGGCCGGGAGTGCGCGATCTCCGGGTACGCCGGCGTCGATCTGAAGACCAACTCGGGCACGCTGTCCGCGAAGCGCAGTGGCGAGCCGGTCGTCCCGGGCACCCTCAAGGACGGGGAGACCGTGGCCTTCGGCATCCACTACCCGATCAACGACTCGGGCGGCTCCGGCGTCCGCATCACCGGGCTCGTCGTCACCCCGCCCGACGAGACGAAGTCCGTCACCCTCGACTGGCCGGGCGCCGCCACACTGCCCGTCACGGACGGCACCGGCTCCCCGGTGAAGGTCGGCCCGATCGGCAGCGCCGGCCAGGGCGGCTGACCGCGCCTGAAGTACCGTCAAACAGCGCCGTGAAGCCGCGGTGTGCCACAGCAGGCGGCGTTGGGGAGAGGAGCAGAGCGAGACATGCGGGAGCCGGAGTTCCGTCGGGCCGTGACCGCGGCCACGTCGGCCGCCTCATCACTCGGCCTGGCCACCGAAGACGTGACCGTTCTCCACGACTCGAACAAGCTCACCCTGCGTCTGCTGCCCTGTGACGTCCTGGCCCGGGTGGCGCCCGTCGCGCAGCAGGTCGCGGAGTTCGAGGTCGAGCTGGCGCAGCGGCTCGCCGCATCAGGGTGCCCCGTGGCCGCCCTCGAACCTCGTGTGGAGCCACGCGTCCATGAGCGGGACGGCTTCGCGGTCACTTTCTGGACCTACTACGAGCCCATGGCGCCACCCGAGGTGTCACCGGCCGACTACGCCGACGCGCTGAAGCGTCTGCATGCCGGCATGAGCCGGCTCGACGTCCCGACGCCGCACTTCACGGACCGGGTCGAGCAGGCTCGACAACTCGTCGTCAACCGCGACCGCACCCCGGATCTCGCCGAAGCGGACCGGCGACTGCTGCGCAACACGCTGCAAAGCCTGAGGAGCGTGATCCGCGAGCGCGGCGAGGCCGACCAGCTGCTGCACGGTGAGCCACACCCGGGCAACGTCCTCAGGACGCCGAACGGACTGCTGTTCATCGACCTGGAGACGTGCTGCCGCGGCCCTGTCGAATTCGACCTCGCCCATGCCCCCGAGGAGGTCGGCGCACACTATCCGGGCGTCGACCAGCACCTGCTGCGCGAGTGCCGCCTCCTCGTACTGGCGATGATCACAGCGTGGCGCTGGGACCGAGACGACCAGTTCCCCGACGGACGACGGATGGGAACGGAGTGGCTCAGCCTGATCCGAGCAGAACTCGACCGGGGCGGGGTGGGCGGCCGGAGCTGACCGCGCGCTGGGCGCCTGCGTGCCTAGGCATGCCTGGCTGTGCGCAACGTATGCCAAAGGGCGTCAACGGTCACGCCCACGACGGCCAGGAGCTGCGCCGGGCTCGCCCCGGCTCTGCTCATGACCGCGAGAGACTGGTTCACGGCCGCCATGTGTTCAGCGAAGGCTTCGGCGTCCGCGTCGGCCAGTCCCCCCGCCCTCAGCGCGGTGCGCAGACGCAGACGCTGGAAGCCGAGCGCCTCCTTGGCGTGCGCCGCGACGGCGGGGCTCAGCACCGGAATCGCCATGGCCGACTGGGCGATCAGGCACCCATCGGGGAGTTCGGGATCGGCGATGCGCTCAAGGGTGACGTCGAAGAACTCACGAACAGCCGCGAGGGGTTCCGAGGCCGCACCCGACAGGGCGGTGTCGTACTTCTCCCCGTAGCGCGCGGCGTAGCGATCCAGGCAGCGCAGGAAGAGCGCGTCCTTGGCGCCGAGCGATGAGTAGATGGAGCTGCGGTTCAGGCCGGTTACCCGTGCCAGGTCGTCCACAGAGGTGTCGGCGTAGCCGACGCGCCAGAACTGGATCATCGCGGCGTCGAGTGCCGTGTCCATGTCGAACTGCTTCTTGCCTGCCACGTGGCACTTCCTTGCCGGTGTCTTGATGTCTCTGGAGCGTGCTGCACACCATTCTATCTTGAACTGACTAGTTCAAGATGTGTTACGTTGGAGACGTGATCACGACCGCGGGCCCCGCCGCCGTCCGGAACGGCACCACGGGAGCGACTTCAACGCCGGCGCAACCGGCAAATCCCACACCAATAAAGGTCTGCCATGACTGACTCAGCGACCACCTCTCAGCATGTCTGCGAAGCCAACCCCGTCCCCGACCTGCCCCTGCACGACCTGGACGGGTTCACCCACCGCTGGGTCGACGCGGACGGCATCCGGCTTCATGCCGTCGAAGGCGGCCAGTCGACCGGCCCGGCAGTCGTCCTGCTCGCCGGGTTCCCGCAAACCTGGCAGGCCTGGCAGAAGGTCATGCCCAGTCTCGCCGACCGGTTCCGCGTCATCGCGATCGACCTCCCGGGCCAGGGCCACTCCGAGCGCCCGGAGCGAAGCTACGACACCCACACCGTCGCCGCCCACGTCCACTCCGCCGCAAGGGCACTCGGAGTGTCGTCCTACTGGCTGGCCGCCCACGACGTCGGCGCCTGGGTCGCCTTCTCCCTCGCCCTCAACCACGAGAGTCACCTGCGTGGGGTCGCTCTGCTCGACGCCGGAATCCCCGGCATCACCCTTCCGGAAACGATCCCCACTGACCCGGCCCGGGTGTGGA
The DNA here is from genome assembly GCF_003947455.1 of Streptomyces sp. WAC 04229. GTDB lineage: Bacteria > Actinomycetota > Actinomycetes > Streptomycetales > Streptomycetaceae > Streptomyces. The sequence continues at coordinate 2,753 of NZ_QHJH01000006.1, forward strand.
AGACCTGGCACTTCGCCTTCCACCTCGTGCCCGACCTGCCCGAGACCCTGCTCACCGGCCGCGAACGGGAGTATGCCGGCTGGTTCCTGAAGACGAAGACCCTCTCTCCCGACGCGTTCGACGACACCGACCTCGACCACTACGCGGCTGCCCTCGCCGCCGACGGCGGGCTCCGCGCCTGTCTCGCCTACTACCGGGACGCCGCCGAGTCGGCGCGCAAGAATCTCCGGGCCCTCAACCGCCGGCACCTGTCCGTGCCCGTCCTCGGAATCTCCAGCAGCCACGGCTCCATCCCCGACATGGCCGCCTCCATCAGCCCGTGGGCCGACAACACCACCGGAGTCGTCGTGCCCGACGCCGGGCACTTCATCCCCGACGAGCAGCCCGAAGCAGTCGCCGCCGCAATAGCCGCCTTCTTCGCCGGCGACGCCTGACGTTGTCCAGAAGTGGCGGTGGTGGAGCCGACGGCAGCCGGCGAACCAGGCCATGGTGCGTTCGATGGTCCAGCCGGTGAGAGCCCTCCGGAAGAGTCGTGGAGCTGACACCCTCTTTCGGTCAGGTCAGCGCTGGAACCAATTGGGGTAGCTCCGCGTGCACGATGCCGGGTCAGGTTTGAGTCTGGGGGGATGAGTACCCGTCCATGGGCCGTCGTGGAGACACCTGACAGCCGAGGCCTTCGCCGCATCACCATAGGCGGCGAGACGGTCGGCAGTGCCTGGTCATCGGCCGAGCTGCGCAGAATACTCGTCCGTCAGGGTTACCCGGAGAACTTGGATCTGGATGATCCGGCATCCATATGCTGGCGCGGGGGTGACAGCAGGACCTGGCCCGACCGGGCTTGGAGAAGGCGCTCGATCATGGCGCTCATGGTGGCCGGTCTGTTCGCTTCCATGGTTTTCAACGTGGTCATCGGATGGCCGGACGCCTCGGGGGCTCTCACCTTCTCGCAACGGATTACCGGAGTGCTGTTCGTCCTCTCGGGCGTGGTGCTGGGAGTTGCGGCAATCGCAGCACTCGACTACTGGGGGAGACGGCAGTTCAGGGCCTCCGGAGCGATTGTCCTGCTCGGCACAGTCATTGTGCTGGCCACCGACTCCCTCCTTCTTCTCCTCTGGCTCGAGGAGAAGGAGTACACGCGTTACCTGCTGGTCTATTTGCCCACCTTCTGCTGGTCCGTATGGGCCTTGTGTATTCTTGTGCGCCAAAAATCGTGGAAGGGCATACCGCAACCGAAGAAATTCGCTGCCGGAGTGGTCGCCACGGCACTCCTGACGGCGGTCAGCCTCGCCTACTCCACCATGTATCAGCCTGCGGCGGCCCCCATGCACTTCACCATCGAAGCGGAATTCGGGAAGGCGTGGGAGGACAAGAAACTGCCCTTCGTGCATGTGCCGTTGACGCTGCACATGAAAAATACCGGTGGGATACCCGTGTACATCATCAATGACATCTACACGGTCCGCGGCAGAGCCGCCTTGTATTCCAAAGGTGATGAGGATCTGCTGGAAGAGTGGCGGGAGAGCGTCGGAAAGCAAGGGGCGCGCGAGGGGGAGGCCGAACTCTATGTCGACCGACTCAAGTACACGACAATAAGCAGCGGTAGATTTTATCATTCCGGTGATTCGCTCGACGTGGGGCAGGAGTACGCATTGGAGCGCGTGTTTCAGCTCCCCAAAGACGTCGGGTACGACACGCTGAGTGTTGTACTGCAGATTTCGTACATGCGAAAAGATCGGGGCAGGCTTGACGTGGAGGAGTTCAGCTCCCCGCATCCTTCGTGGAACGAGGGTGACCCGCTCTACTACTGTGAACCGGTGATATGCGGGGGGCAGCTCGTCTACCGCGGCAGGGTGAGACACAACAATAATCTCATCAATGTGACGCGAAAACCTCGTCATGTTACTGCTGTCTGGTCCCCTGAAGGCCGCTTCATTTCCTCGATTTCGTCTCTCTCCTACAAGTTCTCCGGGGTGGGCGACTACGCGGAGGAGAGGAGGGAGCTGGAGAGATACGGGGCTGCGAGGGCCAGGTCTGCTTCTGAGGTATCCGTGGCCGAACTGTTGAGATCCGCCGGCGTCTGACCGATCACTCACCGGTCTTGCTGAGCCAGGTGTCCACCGAGACCCCAAACTGCTCGTCGAGGTACGTTGCCGTCTGCTCACAGGACAGGGCAGAGGAACCCAGGGTCCCGAACAGTTTGTCATGCGGCACGAGCTCGGCGAGCTCGGTGATGAGCGGTGCGACTTCGAACGGGCCGTTGGTGTTCTCGTTGTTCTGCAACTGGGCGAGGACGTCGAGCGTCTCATTGCTCTTGTCCTTCGCCTTCCAGAAGTCCTTGACCCCCTCGGCTTCCCACTGGGCGGGAAGCATTTTCCTCAGTCCCCGTACGAGGTCGGACTCAGGGGTGGACTCGAAGATGGCGCTCGTGCAGAACGCGGCCGCTTTGCCGAGCGACTCCTCGGGGCGGTCCTGGGCGGAGGCGGATTGCTCCTGTTGGTCCTTCATGCGGGAGGTCTTTTCCTCCAACTCCTTCTTGGCTTCGGACCGCTCGGCCGCCGAGGCCCCGGAGTCGTTGCTCTTCTTCAGCAGTGCGCTGACCTGCTGCGTGATCTCCGTGAGCTGTTCTCGTTCCTTCGGCGGTGTTCTTCCGTCGCGCGCTATGTCCGACGATGCGCTCAACGAGACCAGAGTGTTCGAAGTAGCCTGCTTCGACCCCGTGTTTGCAGCTGGACTCTCGGCACCGGCTGAGCTCTCGGCACCAGGTGAGCTCTCGGCAGTGGATGAGCTCTCGGCCACGTAGGTTGTGTCTTTCGCTGTGCTGATCATCTGGCCCCGCACGTCCTGTGGCGTCTTGGGGTCGCAGATCATCTCCAGTGTGGAAGTGGTGCGCTTGATCACGAGGATGAGTGTGGAACTTTCCTCGGCCGGTACCCGGGTATCGCCGGCCGCCCCGAGAGCCGAAGTCACCTGCTTCACGATCTCGGTCAAGTCTTTCCGCAGCTCCGGGGGTGTTCCCGGGTCATTGATGGCCGCCAGCGCGATGGAGAGATTCTCCGCGCTCTCGATGACTCCCTGCCTGTCCTGAGGCAGTGTATCCGGGTCCTTCACCGTGCTGATGATGGTGAGCAGCTTTGCCACGGTCGACGCGAGTTCTTCGGGGACTTGTTCCTTCTCCTCGTTCAGCGTCGTCGTGGCCTCGTCGATCTCCACCTTCTGCTCGGGCGGCGGGTCGGAGGTCTGTCCGTCGGTATCGTCGGGATCTGACGGCTCAGAGGATTCCGACGTCCCGCTCGGCTCGGAGGTGGGAGACGTCTCGGGTTCCGGCGAATCGCTTGGTGGGGTTGTCGGTCCGGAGTCCGGTGGCGAAGGGGGAGGCTCGGTGGGTTCTGTCGGATCACTGGGCTTGGAAGGGGGCGACGGCGGAGGATCAGTGGTCTGCGCCGGGGCTCCGGCATGGCTTCCGTTCGGGCTCTGAGAATCCGTTGCGGCAATCGTCAGACCTGCCGGGAAAGCGAGTGCTGCAGCCAGGAGGGAAGCGTTGGCCGCGTGAAGTATGTGTCGCCGGGAGATTCTGGCCATAATGATTCCAGATACGCTTGGCGCCGTGTTGTTTCGTTGATGTGGAAACTTCGCGTTGGCAGCGGCTCCAGGGAAAGCGGAGCCGGAAGCCTGCGCGGTAGGTATGAACCTACTCTTCACCTGCCCGGCGCCGTCTGCAACGGGAGCACGCAGTCGCGGTGCTGCCGGCCATCCCAGGGCAAGCGAAGGCCGCGAAGCTGGCACCGACTTCGGCATCATGAGCTGCACTCGCGGCGTGACGTATGCCCAAAGCAACCGTTGTCCCAACTGTTTCCTGCCACTTTCACGGTTTGCCGCAGCTCACTGCCAGTCGCATCGTAGAAAGCAGGGGAGAGCCTGGCGCACGGCACGTTGTTCGTTTCGCCGGCTTCCCCATGTCTCCCGCTGCGCCTCCCGATCAAGAGCGGTGCGATGCGACGAGGGAAGGATCTCACCATGCCTCATCCATGGATGCCCCACGCCCTCAGGGCGGACGTCGGGGACCATGCGCCATGCGACCCCGAATTCCCGGCAAGGGCTATCGCGCACATTACGGCGGACAGGGCGGCCACCGCCGAAGCTCCCCTGGATCTGGTCCCGTTCGCCAACCTCAAGGGCTTCTTCACCGGCAGCGGCAAAGGCCGGGCTCCACAGATCCTCTGGGATCCCTTCACCGGAGCGTTCGCCCAGTTCTTCCCCGCCACCTCCCGCAGCAAAGCCGTGTTCGACGCGCCTGGTGGCACTCGTACCAACCGGGCCGGCAGAGTCGTCATCCAGATCGAGGCGTTGTTCTTCCCGCACTGCCGTGTGAACGGCAAGGTGTTCCCAAGGCTGGTCGACACTCCTTGCAAGGGGTGGGGCGACCTCCACGCGTGGGTCAGCTCGTGGGACGTACCGGACGCCTGGCCCATGGGCCGCCCGACGTCCCTGTCCCGCAATACGTGTCCGGCCGACAAGTGGAGGACGCAGGGCGGGTGGTACGCCCACGCCCATGTCCCGGAGAACGACCACGTCGACCCGGGTTCCTGGCCCGCGTTCGGGTCGCAGCCGCCTCCTTCCTCCCATACCGAGCCCCAGTTCGAGCCGTTCCCCGGTGCGTCCTTCTTCCAGGCGGGGCGTCAATCACCGATCATCGGCGGAATGCATGGCCGGCTCGTCGCCAAAGACTGCGACCGCTACACGTCCAGCACCAGATTCGACGTGTGGGGGCCGGGCGACGTGAGGTCGTACATCGCCTGGCAGCAAAAGCTGGGCTTCGAGGGACGCGCTGCCGATGGCATCCCCGGCCGACTCAGCTGGGACAGGCTCGAGGTCCCCAACGTCTGAGGTTTCATGAGCAACAACTGCGGAGCCTTCAGACTTTGCCGAGATGCCGTCAGAAGACGTGTTTGAACAGCCCCTTTGCGGGTTTGCGAGGGGCTTCCATCAGGCGCATGGTGGAAATAGAGCGACCGTGTCGAACCGACAGGCGCACTCCTTGGCCGACGCTGCCCTGCTCTTGAACGGGCTTTCTTCGGCGAGCAGACGAGCACGGGGCTTGCGGAAGGGCAGCGTGCTGGGACTCACCAGCTCGGCTCAACCGAACACGGTGTCTGCTGAGTGAAAGGAGACAGGGCCATGCCTGCTTTGGCGCCATTCCCAGGAGCGAAATTTTTTCACAAGGGACAACGCAGTCCCGTGATCGCGTCGATGGGTAAACGTCTGGTGGCGGAGAAGTGCGGCAAGTACCGGACGGGGCCCGGCCCCGAGTGGACGGACATCGACCGGGAGTCGTTCGCCGCATGGCAGCGCAAGATCGGGTTCAAGGGGACTGACGCCGACGGTATTCCGGGCAAGACCTCCTGGGACCGCCTTCGTGTCCCGGCGTCGTCGCCAGCTCCCGGCGGCCGCGTCATGTCTCCCGTACCGCGGCACCGCGCCACGACCGCCTACCGGGTGAAGGGGCCTCGCTGGAGCTTGGGCTACCACACCGGAGTGGATTACGCCGCTGAGGAGGGGACACCATGTGTCGCGGTCCGCAACGGTTCCATAGTCCGCAGCGGGAAGGACCGCAGTTTCGGTGACTTCCTCGTGCTGCGCGCCGGCGGGTTCGACTACTGGTACGCCCACCTCTCCCAGCAGAACGTCAGAGGCGGTTCGGTCAAGGCGGGCCAGAAGATCGGAGAAGTCGGCCGCACTGGGAACGCAACGGGCCCTCATCTTCACTTCGAAAAGCGCCCGGCCGGTGGTGGCTTCGGCACGGACGTGCGCCCCACCTGACATCCATCGAGGCGCCTCTGCAGGAGGCGTGCTGGAGAGAACGATGGACCTCTTGCCGACCGAGATGAAGGTCAATGCCGAGGGCGACGTCGAGGCGGCGCTCTCGGCCCGGCGATGAGGCGGCGGACTACCGACTCTCTCCCTTCGCTGGTCTAGACGAACTCGTTGCCGATCAACTTCTGCAGGTCGGGCATCACCCCGAGGAAGGCACCGGGTGCGCCGGGACTGCTGTTGAGCGGGCGGGTCAGTACGTCGCGCATCCGTGTCGCGGGGATCTTCCCCGGTGCCCCGGTCGCCGGGTTGAGGGTCTGAAAGAGGTTCTGCACCAGCAGGCAGACGCCGGCGATCACCGGCGCCGCGGCGGAGGTCCCGCCGAACGGCGGTGCGGTCCAGTAACCGTCCTTCTTCCTCGGTGCCGCGGGGTTCCCGCACGTCACCACGTTCTCCACCCAGGAGTAGCAGTCGATGCGGGTGCCGAAGCCACTCACCTTCCCATTGGTCACCGGATTCGGTGCGGTCAGCCTTCCGTGCGGGGGCGCGGATGAGCCTCCGCCGACCACGATCGCGCCGCTGTCCTGGAAGTCCGGGCTCTGCCGGTCGAGCGAGTGGCGGCCCTGCGGTCCGACGAACTGGTCGAGCGGGGCACCGCTGTTCCCGGCCGCCGCGACGACGCTCACCCCACGCGCGGTAGCGAGCCGTACCGCGGCGAACACCGCTGGGTCCGTCTCGGCCGGCACGAGGTGCTTGACGCCGCTGATGGTCGCCTGGAGTTGGGCCTCCAGCAACAGGACGTCGCCGAAGCGCAGCTGCGCCTGGGCCACCATCACCGCGTTGGCGAGCTCCTGGCGGCTCTGGAAGGAGTTGAACGGTGGATTCGACTGGTTGTACGACATGACCCGGGTGGCCGCGGCCGGCGCAATGCCGCAGATTCCGACGGTGTTGTCGGCGCCGATCACCTCGCCGATCACGGCGGTGCCGTGCGGAAAGCTTGCGGCGGTGTTGTGTCCGCCGAGCAACCGGATCCCGGTCGGCAGGTCCTGATGCCCGCCGAGGAACCAGCCTTGCTCGACGTCGATGAACTGCAACCCCGAACCGTCGGCGCCTTTCGCCCATGCCGCCTGCACACCGATTCCGTCGAGCGCCGGCCGCAGATAGCCCTGCCGGCTGAAGAGTGGGTTCGAGGTGCCGACGACGGGGTCGGACGCCAACGGCGTGGTGTACGCGTACTCCACGGTGCCGGCCAGCTGGGACAACGCCGCGGCCAGCCCGTCTGTGTCGAATCCCGGCGGGCAGTCGATCGCGAGGAAGTTGTTGAAGTCGGGGGCCGAGTAGCCCGGGTCGGCGGCACGGGCCTCGTCTATCATTACCTGGATCTCGTCGCCCGTGTGCGTGTCGAATACGCGGCGCAGCAGGAGGCCCGGCAGCAACGAGCCGACCACCGCGATCAACGGCTCGAACCCGGGTCCGACGACCGCGTTGGCGAAGTCGGTGAGGGTGAGGGCTCCGCCGGGGCCGAGCGGGACGAAGGTGCCGTCGACCACCTTGACCGTCACCGACGGCACCAACTGGCGTTCGAAGACTTCCTGCGTCACGCCCACAGCGGGGTCGAAGCGCAGCGACCCCTGCTCGAACACGTTCCTTCGCCCGAACGGGACGGCTGCGTCGTCGATCTCGTCGGTGACCGGATGGCCGAGACCGCCGTACTCCGCGCCGAGCTCGAGGTAGGTGGAGAGGATCAAGCCATGCAGCTCGAATGCCTCACCAATCCGTGGATGGAAAAGGATCCGACCGAACTCGAAGGGGCGCGTCGAGCCCCCGTCGTACAGGACCTCCTCCGGTCCCACGGGGGCGCCCAGGTTCAGACCGGACGCCAGGAGTCCGGCGTGCTTGTCGTCTATCGAGGTCACCGTTCCGCACCCTTCGGAGGTGTGCCCCTGCTTCGACGTTATGGCAGGCGAGGTGACTCTGCCACCCAGACCGCGCTGAGAAGAACAACACGCCGATGGCGTGGACTTCGGCACGGCGCAACGAGCGCGATGGCGACCGGCAGAACAGCGGCGCCCTGACTGGGGCCGCGGCGTCAGGTGGCGCGGTCGGCTCCGTCGTGTGCGTCGGCATCCGCGCTGTGACCGGACGCGGCCGGCGGCATGGGCGGCAGGCCCGCTGAGAGGCCCGGCAGCAGGACGGGCTCCAGCCGGACCCGTTCCTGTCTGCCCAGGTAGCGCTCCAGCTGCGGTGGCCGGTAGCCCGTGTTCCGGTCGTAGCGTTCCTTGGCGGGCACCGCCAGGAACTCGTTGCCGTCGGCCTCGCCGTCGTCGTTCACCGCCTCTCCGAGCGGCCGGTGCAGCGGCTTGGACATTCGGTACATCCCCGTCCGTGAGGCATGCAGAACGCCCGAACCGTCCGGCCGTACACGGAAGTCGATGCTTTCCCCCGGCTGCATCACCCGCGGTCCGGCCGTGCTCAGCGCATGGGAGTCGAACTCGAGCCCGTGCCTGCGAGCCTGGTCGACCATCCACAGTAGGGCGACGTCGGACAGTCCCGTCTCTTTGTAGCCGCCACCGACATCGGAGTGAACACCGGCGAACCACACCTGCTTCAGCTCCTGGCCCTGCTCGGCGGAGCCGGGTTTCTGATGCCACAGCGTTGGCCGGAATGCCGAGCGCTGCTCGTCGGCGGCCAGTGCATGGAAGGCAGCCTTGATCCAGCTGCTCAGTTCGGTGTTGTGGAACGCCCAGCGGCGGTTGAACCTGTTCACCGCAGGATGCAGCCATGCTGTGTCCGAGACCGGGATGCCCAGGGCGCCGACCGTGTCCCACACCCCGACGAATCCGATCTCCGTCTCGCGCGCGTAGGAGCGGCGGAACAATGTGGCGGCCGCACCGTTCGGTTGCTCGATCCGGTCCCGGTACAGAGCCCAGGCCTCCGGGATCCGGTCGGCGTGTTCCCGGCGCACGATGCCGCTGTTGCGCACCAGCCCCGCGAGACTGCGGGCGGTGAACGCACCGCGGCTGAAACCGAAGAGGAACAACTCGTCGCCCGGCTCGTACGTCTCGACGAGGAAACGGTAGGCGCCCACGATGTTCCGGGACAGCCCCACACCGAACGCGCCGCCGCGCAGGCGTTCCCGCCGATGGGTACCGACACCGCTGTGGTAATAGACGCGCTGCTCCATCCCGGCAGCGGACTCGGGACGCACGGACAGGGCGACCTTGGCGACGTTGGTCTTGCTCGGCTGGTCCGCGAAGTTCCATGTCCCGTCGCAGCAGACCACCAGACGCTTGGTCATGACCATCCCTCCTCGCGAGAGCTCGGAACGGCGCACACCACCACTTCCAGGGTCGCACCCACTCGCGGGCCACGCCATGCGAGAGCCACTCGGCATTCTGCCCGGCAGCGGACAACCCGCGAAGGTCCAGCGGTGGCCAGGGTCAAGTCGTGCTTGAGCCGTTCGAAGCGGACCAACTCCCGCTCAGCGCAGCTCGCTCGGCCGGGCTCTCGGTGGTGATGTCCCACCTTCGGGGGCACCATGGACGCTGTCAGGCGTCCTCGAAGAGGAGGTCCTCGGGCGGACGGGTCATCCGCACCGTGTGGCCGTTCGTGACCTCCACGACATGGTGGAGGCCGGCACGCCGCTCGCCTGTGGACAGGACGGAGAAACGGTCCCGACCACCGGCCAGGAAGGCGGGGTAGCACGACAACGGCATGGTGTCCAGACGCAGATAGTCCATCGTGCGCCGGAACAGTTTGGGAAGGATCACCACCTCGTCGGTGAGCGAGCCCAGACCTGTGATCTTTGCTCCGGTCGTGGTCACGTCGCTCGCCCACAGGCCCCGGCGGGCGTCCCGTGCCCCGACGGCCACGGCGGCCATCTCCGTACGGAGAGTGGTGAACAGGCTGCGGTAGAACGTCGGGTACGCCAGTCCCTCCTTGAGCAGGTGGTGATTGACCGTCGTCCGCAGCACGGGGACGGTCGCGTCGATTTCCAGGCCGCTGGTGCCGGGCGGATCGCCCCGCCCGGCCAGGGCTATGCAGCGGCCGTGGACGTCGGCCCCGCGGGTGAGTACGAAGCCGGGCACCGTCTCCGGGGTGGTGGCGGTCACGCTCTCGTCCGGTCGTCGCTGGACGTCGGTGAAGCCGAGCCACGCCAGCATCTCGTCACGTGCGGCGTGAGCGAACCGGAGCGGCTGGTGGTCACGGTTCGGACCGTAGTGGGTCTCGAGCGCGTCGACCGCGTCCAGACGCAGTTTCGCGCGACCCACGGAACTGTGCTCGACGGCCCGCCCGCCCCCTCCACCGACAAGGCTCCACTCGGACGGCTCGTCCGCGGTGAAATGAACCGTGTCCCCGTCCGGCTGCGACCCCGTCACGTTGTAAAAGCCCTTGATGAGCAGCATAGGCATGGCGACTCCTCAGTATCGCGGAGATCTCAAGGCCACACTTACCAGGATACGCGGACTGGACTGGACCGCAGATCGGAAATAGCCCTGCAGCGGTGAACAGTTGACGATGCAAAGGGTGAGCGGCTCCGCGTCTCGTCCGGTCCGGGCTGATGTGGCGGGCGCGGATATTCCGACTAAGCTGATGAGTTGCAGTTGGTGCATGCGTGAGCTGCAGCGGCACATTCGAGATGCATGCAGTGTTCGCCGTACTACGGGCACCGAAATGCCGCGGTCGGGAACACGCTCGGGGCGTCTTCCATAAAGCGCGGCGGCAGAGCGACGTTCGATATCTCCGTGCCCGGCCGCCGACCACCATTCGGCACCAGGAGGAACCGGTCATGAGCGAGCCCGGTACCGTCGCGCTCCGCGCACCACAGGACGGCTCGGTCCAGGCCATCGCCTTCAGCCCGGACAACAAGCGCTTCGCCGGCGGCGGCAGCGACACCCGGCTGCGGGTGCGCTCGATCGGCATCGGGGCACCGCCACTGGAGGTGACCACCGACGGATCCGTGACGGGCCTCGACTTCAGCCCGGACGGCACCCGGATCGCCGTGGCCGACTTCGAGCAGGTGTTCCTGCGTGACGGCACCACCGGCACGGCCCTGTGGCAGGGTCCACTCGCCCCCGGCACCTCGGTGAATTCCGTTCGGTTCGCCCCGGACGGACATCTGATCGCGGCCACCGACACTCTGGTCGCCGTACTCGACCAGGCCTCCGGGGAGACCACGCGGCGCATCACCGTGGACCCGCCGCTGATCGCCGATGTGGATCTCAGTCGGGACGGCAGCCGGATCGCGCTGGCCGTCGACGAACGCCACGGCGGAAACCATCGGCACGCCGGGTCCGCGCGGGTGCACGATCTGGCGACCGGCAAGGAACTGGCACGGCTGACTCCGCAGGACGCCGTCTTCACCGTCGCGTTCAGCCCGGACGGGCTGCGCGTGCTCTGCTGCGCGGCGGACGACACCACCCGCATGTTCGAGGCGGGGACCGGGAAGCAGGTCTGGTCCGCCCCGGAGGAGCCCGACGAGCAGGTCACCGCCCCGAGCTGCCTCGCGTTCGACCCCAAGGGCAAGTGGACCGTGGTCGGCGGCGCCGACGGGTTCGCCCGGGTCCTGGACGCGGAAACGGGAGACGAGCGCGGCCGGGCGCCCAAACTGAACCCAGGCTCTCCGGCGGACCAGAGCTTCGGAGCCGTCACACACGTCGCGTTCAGCCCCAACGGCAAGCACGCGGCCAGCGCCTCCATCGACAACGCCGTACGGCTGTTCAACATCGAGGGCAAGGAGCTGTACAACGTGCCCACCGAGGAGGTGCTGGCGCTGCGGTTCAGTCCGAACGGTCGCTGGCTCGGCGTCGGCACCATGAACGGCGCCCTCGTGATCGACAACGGCGAAGCCAACCAGGGGTGAGCCACGATGGACCCGCAGGCACTCCTCCAGCTGGTCGCCGGACAACTGCGCGCGCTGGCCAAGGACGCCGTCGACGGCCTGGTCGGCTCCCTGCCCCAGCTCGGCGAGGACCCCTCGGCCGCGGGCACCGTGCTCGCCGGCCGTCTGCTCGCCGTGCACGACAAGCTGCCGCCGGGCAACTCACTGGTGGAACTCCTGAGGGAGACACTCGGCGACCTGGACGCCGCCTCGCCGGTGCGACTGCACGGCTGGCGACGCGCCCCCGGCGCGCCCCTCGGCCTCGCCCTGGTGCTGGACGACCCTGCCGCAGCCGCCGGCGGGCGTGCCGTGCTCGGGGTGACCCCGGACGGACCCGTGTTCGACATCGTGGTGACTGCGGGAGCGGCCCTGACCCTGCCCCAGACCGTCCACGGGCCCTGGAGCGCGGAGGCGACCGTCACCGCCGCACAGGGCTGGGACGCCGCCTTCGGGCCGGGACTGCCGCCCGCACCGCCCGGCGGAAGCGCCGCGATCCGCCTGCGCCGCACCGGGAAGCTCACCGCCGGAATGACCGACGGGCCGGGTATGAGCGTCGACGGCATCGGACTGACCGTCACCTCGGAGCCGGGCACCCCCGCCGCCGTCGAGCTGGAGTTGCAGGGGTTCACCGCCTCGGTGCTGCCGGCCGCGCTGGCCCGCCTCCTCGGCATCGGCGGCGCGAGCCCGATGTCGGGACCTCCCACACCCGTCGTGCTGCGCGCCGACCGGGCCGCCGGCCTGCGCTTTTCCGGCACCGGCGGTCTCAATGTTCCCCTCCCGCTCCGGCTGAACGGCCCCGGCGTGTCCAGCCGCGGCGCCGCCCTGGAGCTGACCTCCGACGGAGGCGAGCCGCGGTTGGCCCTGTCGGTGTCGGCCAGCGCGGGACTGCCGGGCCTGCCCCTGAGCGTCCACCTCGACCGCGCCGGGATCGAGCTGCCGGTCACGTTCGCCCCGGCCAACCGTCCCGGCCTCGACCCGAGCAGGCTGCGTGAGCTGTTCCCGGACGGCATCGGAGCCGAGCTGAAGGTGCCGCCCATCTCCGGCGGCGGCGTGGTCCGGCGCACCCCCGACCAGGGTTACGGCGGCCTGATCTCCGTCGACCTCGGCGTGCTGCGCGTCCAGGCGGTCGCGCTGTTCCGCCCGCCGGACGGCAAGGACCCCACCAGCTTCCTGGCCCTGCTCACCGCACAGTTCCCGACACCCGGCATCCAACTCGGCCTGGGCTTCGCACTGGACGCGGTCGGGGGACTGGTCGCGGTGAACCGACGCGCGGACGTCACCGCGCTCCAGCAGCTCGTCGGCGACGGGAACGCCGACCACGTGCTGTTCCCCGACCGCGCGGTGGAACGCGCCCAGGAGATCATCGGATCGCTCGGCTCGGCGTTCCCCGTGGCGGCAGGGCGCATCCTGGTCGGGCCGATGATCCGGCTCAACTGGGGCGGCCGCATGGTGTCGCTGTCCGGAGCGGTGATCCTCGAACTGCCCGCGCCGGCCCGCGCACTCCTTCTGGGACGGCTGCTGGTCGGGCTGCCCGACCCGACCGTGCCGCTCGTCCGCCTCCAGGCCGGCGTGCTCGGCCGGATCGAACCGGCCGTCCCCCTCTTCGAACTGCTGGTGTCGCTGTCCGGGTCGTGGATCGTCGGGCTCGCCGTGCGCGGCGAGCTGTATCTGCTCGTGCGCGGCGGCCGGCAGCCGCAGTTCGTCATGTCCGCCGGCGGCTTCCACCCCCGTTACGCCCGCCCCGCCCGGGTCCCCGCGCTGGACCGGCTCCAAGTGGATCTGGCCCCGGGCCAGGGCTGGGGACTGCGCATGGAGGCCTACTTCGCCGTCACCTCCAACGCGGTGATGTTCGGCGGCCAGGTCCAGCTGAACGCCACGATCGCCGGCTGCGGGGTGACCGGCTGGCTGGGACTCGACGCTCTCTTCGTCTTCGACCCGGTGTTCGCGTTCTCCGTACACGTACGCGCCGGAGTGGCGGTCCGGGCCTTCGGGCGCCGACTGGCCGGGATCGCCCTGGACTTCACGCTGGAGGGGCCCGCGCCCTGGCACGCCTTCGGCACCGGCAGCATCTCGGTTCTGTTCTGGGACGTCGAGCTGGACTTCGACGTCCGCTGGGGCTCGCCGCCCGCCGTCCCGCAGAAGGCCGGACGCGATCCGCTCGAGGCTCTGACACCCGAACTCGCCCGGTCGAAGGCATGGGCGGCGGAGAGGCCGACCGCCGAACGGACCGCGCTGGTGTTCACCAAAGCCGCCGACGACAAGCTCAACCAGGGAACCCTCGTCCATCCCGACGCCACCCTGCGCTTCACCCAGCGCGTGGTGCCCCTGGGCGTGCCGATCTCCCGGTTCGAGCGGCGGCCCGTGCCGACGCAGACCTGGACGATCAAGGAGATCATCCTCGGCACCACCAGGCCCGCCACCGGACTCCCCTCGCTGCCCGAGCAATTCGTGCCCGGTGAGTTCTTCGAACTCACCGAGGACGCGCAACTCACCGAGCCCGCCTTCGTCAGCCGCGCGGGCGGACTGCGGACCGACACCGACGGCATCGCGGTCGGCGCCGGCCACCGCGTGGACGACGGCTACGAGACGGGATACGAACCCCCGCTGCCCAAGAAGCAGTTCTCCCTCTGGCCGGGGCTGTTCCGCCGGGAGGCCGTCGTGGGGGTCAGCGCCGCCGAACGGCTGGAACGGTGGCGTACACCGGAAGCGGTGATCAAGATGCGCCCCGCCACACTGACCGTGACCGCCGCCGATTCGCTCCGGCCGCTGCTGGACGACGTCACCATGGTCGATGCCACCGACGACGCCTGGCAGGCGATGAGCGGCCAACTCGAACAGCCCCAGGCGGCGTTGCGGCTCGTGGAGAGCTGGGAGGTGCGCCGGTGAACACGTCCCGCACCCTCCGCCGACCCCTAGGGAGCGTCGTATGAGTACGCGGTGGTTCTTCTCTTCCGCGCGGGTCGGCGCCGCCGCCTCGGCCGACGGCCAGGCACTGCACACGGGGGTGCGGTTCTTCCGGGACATCGACGGCCGCCGCGAGGAACCGGACGAACTGAAGGGACCGACCTTGTCGCTGGTGGGACCGGGCGACGTGCTCGGCTTCGACCGCTCGATGGTGCTGCGAGAGGAACCACCGCCCGGCACACCCGACGCCGCGGAGAACGTGCTGGCGAGCGTGGAGCTGGCACACGCCGACCTGCCTTGGCTGCTCTCCCCGGGCAAGGTGCCCACTGACGGCGGACCCACCCCGCAGCCCTGGATCGCACTGATCGTGCTGGCCGAGGACGAGGCCGCCCCTCCCCGCCCCGCGCACCCACTGCCGATCCTCACCGCGCCGGTCGCCGCGCTGCCCCCACTGGCCGAACGGTGGGCCTGGGCCCACGTGGAGGCACGGTTGCCCGACGACGTCACCGACGTCGACAGCGCGCGGCGTCTCGTCGAACAGGGCACGCGGAACCACTCGGCCGGTGTCGTGGGACGGCTGCTGTGTCCGCGCCGGCTGGCCCCCGACCGCGGCTGGATCGCCGCCGTCGTGCCCGCCACCGCCGCAGGGCGAGACGCGGGCCTGAACGCCGCGGCAGGGGCGGCGGCCACCGTGGACGCCTGGCCGGTCCCCGGCCGGGACACCGTCGACCTGCCCGTCTACCACTGGTGGACCTTCCGTACCGGGAGGGCGGGCACCTTCGAGGAACTCGCCCGCCGGCTGCGCTTCCGGCCCGCCGCCGAGTCGGGACTCGGCACCCGGACCATCGACGTCGGCCTCCCGTGGCCCGCCGAGGAACCCGCCGGTCCGGCCACCGCCGTCATGGACGGCGCCCTGCGGGCACCTGGCCCGACGCCGCTCGAGACCTGGTCCGACCCCGCGGCCCAGGACCGGTTCCGGGCCTTGATCCGCGAACGGGTGGACGCGCCGGCCCGGCTCCGGGCCGAGCCGGTGCCGGACGGGGAACCCGCCGAGGACCAGGACGTCGTCGCCGTCGCCCCGCCGCTCTACGGCACTCACCACACCGGCGAACAGACCGTGCCCACCGAGCCGGAGACCTGGCTGAGCACCCTCAACGTCGAAGTCCGCAGACGGGTCGCCGCCGCACTCGGCTGCCGCTACGTGCAGTTGGAGCAGGAGTTCCTGATGGCCCGGGCCTGGGAGCAGGTCGGCGAGATCCGCCAGGCCAACCGGCTGCTGGCGGCAGGCGAGCTGGCCGCCGTCGCCGCCGAGCGTGCCCAGCGCAAGCACCTCGACCCACTCGACGCGGCCGGCCTGGTCACCGTCATGGCGCCGGTGAGCGGGCGGGTGCCCGTGTCCGCCACGCAACAGGACACGGAGCCGACCACCCTGGCCACCCTGCTCGCCGCGGCACCCGACCTGCCGGCCGCGGTGGCCGGCACCTCCTTCGCCCGACTGACCCGCGCCAACGGCGCCCTGGCCCGCCGCGCCGAGCGCATCACAGCCGAAGTAGGCGGCGAGCCGCCACAGGCCGGGTCCTTCCTCACGGGGAAGCTCAAGGCCATGAACATGATCGGCGAGGATGAGCGCAAAGGCGTCCTGCACGGCGAACTGCGCGCCGGCATGCCCCCCGTGCGACTGCAAGTGCTCCGGCTGACCGACCGAATCCCCGCCGACATCTGGGCACAGCGCACCGAGGACGACGACCGCCCGCTACGGCCGATCATGGCCCACCCGAAATTCACCGTGCCGATCGCCGAGGAACTGCTGGCTCGCTGGCCGGAGTGGGCGCTGCCCGGTATCGGTGCGATGCCGGGCGACTCGGTGACCCTGCTGGAGACCAACCCCCAGTTCATTGCCGCGCTGCTCGTCGGACTCAACCACGAGTTCAACCGCGAACTGCTCTGGCGGGAGTTCCCCACCGACCAGCGCGGCACCCCCTTCGCCCGGTTCTGGCCCGGCGACGACGCCGACGTCGAGGAGATCGCGCTGTGGCCGCTCGACGCCCCTTTGGGCAGTCAGCTGCGCACCGGCGGCGCGGGCGACCTGGCCATGCTTGTGCGCGGGGACCTGCTGCGCCGCTTCCCTGGCACCGCCCTGCACGCCGTACGCGGAGTGGACGGCGAGCTGCCGCAAGCCTTCGACGGCGTACCTGCCACCTCGCTCGCGCTGGACGAGTCGACCGTCCTGTACCTGTTCGCGGACCTCGACGAGGAGCGGGCCCGCACCGAGGACTGGTTCTTCGTGTTCCGCGAACCCATGCGCGGCACCCAGTTCGGGTTCGACACCGGCTCTCAGCCCGCGGTGATGGAGACGTGGGCCGACCTCACCTGGCAGGGCATCGGCGTGGAGCCTACCCGATGCGCCCAGCTCGGCCCGAAGCCCGGCACACCGACCCGGCTCACCCGGCCCGACCCGCCGGTGTGGGCCCGGGACGCGGCCGACATGGCCCGCATCGCCTTCCAACAGCCGTTCCAACTGGCCTTCCGGGCGGCCACGTT
The DNA here is from genome assembly GCF_003947455.1 of Streptomyces sp. WAC 04229. Taxonomy (GTDB): domain Bacteria; phylum Actinomycetota; class Actinomycetes; order Streptomycetales; family Streptomycetaceae; genus Streptomyces. The sequence goes on from NZ_QHJH01000006.1 coordinate 19,887, forward strand.
GCTGGGTGGTTGACCGTGCCCGGAACAGGAGCAGTGGGGATATGAACGACGCCTTCGCCGCCCGCGCGCAACTGGACCGGGCACGCACCGAAGCGGACACCGCGCAGGCCCTCGCCGACGAGCAGGAGGCAGTGGTGCGGCGCCTGCGGGCACACATCCAGGCCGACCTGCCGGACCCTCCCTTCCCGCCCACCGCCGCCGAAGCGCTGGCCGCTGCCGAGGCGGCCCTGCCGGAGCTTCACAGCAGGGCCGAGGAGATGAACCGCCTGGTCGCCGAGGCACAGCAGGAGCTGACCCGGGCCCTGGCGGAGGGCGAGGCGCTGTTCCCCGACGAGAACACCGCGCCCGTCGCGCTGCTGCCGGTGCGGGTCGAGACCATCTGGTGGGAGCCGAAGACCCTGCGTGTGCGGATCTACCCGGACGACATCCTGCTGTCCGGCTTCGAGCCCGGACTCACCCCCGCCGAATCCGCCGCCGGTACCGCCTACTGGCAGAATCCCGGCCCCGAGGCCTGGCAGAAGGTGCTCACGGAGCTGCGCCCGGCCCGCGCCTCCTGGGCGGTCCGCGCCTGCCGCCCGGGCGCCCCGGCACCCGCGACGCGTTCCGACGACCCCCGGGAACCCCGTCCGCACGCGGTCTCGATGCCGAAGCGCTGGCGCTTCCTCGGACTGTTCGAGGGCCAGGTGGTGGTCGACAAGCTGGGCCGCCCCGTACCCGACCCGCTGCCGATCGGTCTGCTGCGCGCCGAGGAGGAGGGCTGGGAGACGGAATGGTTCGAAGCGGTCAAGGCCGGCATGGGCATCGAGCTGATCGTCCCGCCCGAGAACACCGAGAACCTGGACCAGCTGCTGGTGGTCGGCGTCCGCGACGACACGCCCGTGGACGGCGCGGCCCGGCTGCGCGACCTGCTGCACGGCCACCGGTACGGCGGCGGGCTCGGTCTGCTGACCTCCGGCACCGCCACCAACAACACCCCACGCTCCCGATCCGGTTGGTCCTCCGCCCCCGCCTACCCCGGCCCGGACCCCGACGGAGAGGCGGAGCAGCGGCCGGTCGCCGACACGCTCGCGGCCGCGCTCGGCCTGCCGGACGCCGGGTTCCTGCGTGACTGCCCCGGCGCCGATGACGCCGCCCCCTCGGCCGTCGCCGCGCTGACCCTGCTCACCTGGCCCACGCTCGGCAAGGGCTTCGCCGAGGCCGCGCTGACCAGCATCGACCTGGGTACCCAGCAGCCCAGCGGGGTCTCCCAGGAGGGGCCCTGGCGGGCGGTCCGTGAGCACCTCGCCGAGCACGTCCGCGGTCGCGGACCGCTGCCGATGCTGCGCGTCGGCCGCCAGCCGTACGGCGTCCTGCCCGTGACCGCGCTGGACGACTGGCGCGCCGAACGCGCCGACGACGTCGACGGAGTGATCGCACCCTGGCTGATGCGGCTGCGGCAAGTCTGGCGGGCGGTACTGGACGAGCGCGTGACCCAGGACAACGGCGACGTGGAGGTGACCATCCCGCGCGTCGAACCCGGCAAACCCGTGGACCGGGTCGCGGTGGACGCCCTGCAACGACTGCCCGTGGCCACCGGCCTGGGCATGATCCGGATGAGCGGACCGGAACGCGCCGTATCGCGAACCCCCCTCGACGCGCCCCCGGCGACGCTCGGAGTGCCAGGGCTGCCGCCCGAGGGCCTGGCCCGCTGGACGACGACCAGCGACGGCTGGACCTCGCTCGGCTGGAGCCTGGACGAGGCGACCGGCGTCCCGGAGTTCGTCACCCGGCTGACCCCGGATTCCGGAGCGTTTCCGGCCCGGGCGGCGGCGACCGCGGACTTCCTGGGGGCCGTACGGGCCTTTCTGGAGGGGAACCTGGACGCCACAGCCTATGACGCGGAGTGGCCCGTGGAGCTGTCCACGGGGCGGGAGACCCCTCCCCGGCGCAGTACGTTCTTCGATCTTCCGGGCCTGGAGGAGGAGCCGCCTCCCACGGAGGGCGAGGAACCGGCGGAGGAGGTCGAGGACGAGGAAGGAACCGAGGAAATTCCCGATTCGGAACGGGACATGAGCGGAGTGCTCGACGCGCTGCTCTTCCTGCCCAACTGGTCCACCTTCCTCGGCGACTTCGACCCCGCCGGAGACCCCCTGCGCCAGGCCCTGGCCGTCGTCGGCGATGTGGACCAGCTCGTGGCGGACGTGCTGGAGGGTCTGGACGAGGGCGAGCGCGCGGCACGCGTCGCCGCCGCCACCCCGGCCGCCGCGGCGCTGCCCCGGCTGGAGCAGGCGCTGCGCACCCTGGCCGCCGTACCGGTGACCCGGCTGCCTGAACTGCTGGTGGAGGTCATCGACGTCCACTCGCACCGCCTTGACGCCTGGATCACCTCACTGGCGTCGAAGCGTCTCGCCGAACTCCGGGCGTCCGGGACCGAGGGCGTCCGGTTCGGCTGCTACGGCTGGGTGGAGGACCTGCGCCCGCCGGTGCCGAGGGAACAGCTGGAGATCGACCTGGACGACGTGGCCACCACCGTGGAACTGTCCGGGAAGGACGGCTACATCCACGCGCCCTCGCTGCACCACGCGGCCACGGCGGCCGTACTGCGGTCCGGTTTCCTCGGCAACCCCGACGAGCAGAGCTACGCGGTCAACCTCACCTCCCGGCGCGCCCGCGTCGCCCGCTGGCTGCTCGGCGGTGTACGGCAGGGTCAGAACCTGGGCTCGCTGCTCGGCTACCGGTTCGAACGGGCCCTGCACGACGCCGGGCTGGACCATCTCGTCGAACGGTTCCGCCGCCAGTTCCCGCTGCCCGTCGTCCCCGAGACCCCCGTCGAGGAACCCGACGCGGACCTGTGGGCGCGCAGCGCGGAGGCGGTCTCCGCGCGCAACGTCGTCGACGGCATGGCCCTCGCCCGGGCCGGGGCGGGCGCACCCGACCTGGCCAGCGTCATCGACCAGGCACCGGTGGTCGGCTCGGACAACGACCGGGCCGCGGTGACACCGCTGCTGGACGACCTCGCCGACGCCCTCGACGCCGTGGGTGATCTCGTCCTGGCCGAGAGTGTCCACCAACTGGTGGGAGGCAACCCCATCCGCGCGGGCCTGACCGCCGACACCCTGGGCCGCGGCGAGGACGTGCCGGACACCTTCCGCGTCCTGCGCACCCCGCACCAGGCCCGCGCCCTGACCCATCGCACCGCGGCGCTGCTCCCGGCGGAACCGACCGCCCCGACCGGCTGGCCCACCGATCCACTCGCCGAACTGCAGCCCGCGCTGGAGGCCTGGGTCGCCCATCTCCTCGGCCCGGCCACCGGCTGGACCCTCACCGGCACGCTCGGCGACGGCCAGGCGGAACCCCGCACGTTCGAACTCGGCGCCGAACAGCTGGGATTGAGCGCCCTGAGCGCCGTACTGGACGCTGCCGCCGCCGAACCGGCCGCGCTGCGCCGGGCGGTGCAGGGCGCTCGGGGCATCCCGCCCGAAACACCTGTCGTGTTCACCGGACCGGGATGGAACGGCCTGCACGTCCGGGCGGCCCGGATCCGTACGCTGCTGACCAGCGCACAACCGCTGCTCCAGGCACACCTGTCCGACGGCGCTGCAGGCCGCTCGGCCGACACTGGGGGAGTGCGCTCCCGTCTGGCCGCCTTCGCCGAGACACCGGTGCTCGCCGGACACCCCGCGCAGGCCGAGATCCGCAAACTGGCGGCCCAGAACGTCCCACCGGAGTCGGCCGAGACCTGGCTCGCACAGGCCCGCACCGCGCTGGCCCCGGTGCTCGGCGTGGACCTCCCGCTGCTTCCCACGCTCACCGCCCCGATCGGGCGCGCCAACCTGCCCGGTGCCGACATCGAGGACTGGCTGCGGCGCAACGCCGCCGTACGGCCCATGGCCCGCACCCTGCACGAGACGCTGCTGCTGGCCGGAAACCGGGCCGGGCGGGTGGAACGGCTGCGCGCGGCCCAGCATCCGACGGCCGAGGGCGACACCTGGATCGGCGGCTCCTTCCCCGCCGGGCAGCGCCCGCCCGCCACAAGCCACCTGGTGTGGCACGCGCCGGCCGACCTCGCCTCGGGCGCGAACGTCACCGGGGTCGTCCTGGACGAGTGGATCGAACTCCTCCCCGGCTCCGACCAGCCGCCCCCGGGGCCCGGCCCCGCGCCGGAAACCGAACTGACGGGCATCGCCTTCCACTACGACCGCCCGGACGCCAAGGCCCCGCACAGCGTGCTCCTCGCGGTCCCACCGGACCTGGACCGCGGCTGGACCTCCGACGGACTGGCGCAGGTGCTCCTGGAGACCCTGGAGCTGGCCAAGCTGCGCGCCGTCGACCATCAGGATCTGAGACGGCTGAGTTCGCTCCTGCCCGGCATCCGCATCGCCCAGGAGAGTGCGACAGGGCGGGCCCTGGCCCGGATCGAGACGAAGCGGAACGACACCGACCCGCATGGCCCGTTCCAATTGGAGCCGCGGCACCGGGCCACCGACGTCGACGCGGGCCTCGCCGCCCGGGTGCACGATCCCCTGTGGCTACTGACCCGGCAATGGCAGTTCGGGGAGTTCACCGCTCAGGACGCCGGATCCCCGGCCGTGGTACGGATGAGCGGCAGCAGCGCGCCCATCGAGGCCTGGCGGCCCGGCGGGGCCACCGACTGGGTGCCCTACGACCTCGGCCAGGGCCCGCTCGACACCCAGATCGAGGACGAGCGGGTCCAGGTCGACGAACGGATGCGCGCCGAGGGCGGGGCCGCGCTGCTGCGCATGTGCGACGACGCCGGACTGCTTGCCGCGGCGCTGACGGTCCTGGCCCCGCACCGACTGCGGCCGGGGGAGCCGGACGCCGGCCTGAGCGGGCTCCTCGACGGAGGAGTGCCCGACGCGGCATCGGTGGCGGCCGCGCTGGACGCGGGCACCTTCGACGCCGGACCCGAACCGCGCCTCGGCGAGGTGGCCGCCCGCTGGCGGAACTGGTGGGCCGCCCAACTGGCCGAGCACGGCCCGGACTGCTTCGACCCGCACCGTGGCGAGTACGCCGCCGAACTGTCCGTCGGCGGCACGGTCCTGCGGGCCGAGGAGTACCAGGGCGACGGCCTGGACTGGTACTCCCTCGACGTCCACCCCGACCCGGACGCCGTGGCGGCACCGGCGGGGCAGAGCCGGACGTTCGCTGAGGAAAGCCTGCCGTCGACGATTCGCTACGGCGGGTTGCCGGCCGACCGCTTCTGGGAGATGGAGGACGCGCGCGTCGACCTCAGCGCGGCGGACGTGTCCACGCTGGACACCGGGCGGCTGCTGCTGATCTCCTTCGCCACGGTCTTCGGCAACGACTGGTTCCTGGTGCCGCTGGAGGTGCCTGCGGCCTCGCTGACCGCCCTGGACCGGCTCCTCGTCCGGGACGTCTTCGGCCGTCACCACCTGGTGGAGCGGGCGGGGCGCGACGACCCGTCCTGGACGATGTTCACCCTGAACAGCCCCGACCCGGACCACCCCGCCGCGTCCGGGCTGCTCATGCTGCCCTCCGAACGCGGCCAGCCGGGACAGCCGCTCGAGCGGGTCCTCCTCACCCGCGACGAACTGGCCAATCTCGCCTGGGCGGTGCAGCACCACTACACCGACAGCCGCGGCGAGCCGGTCGACCGCCGCGACCGCTGGGCCCGAACGGCGGCACCCGAAGCCGCTGCGGCCGGGGATCTACCCGCGTACGCGGTCCAGTCCGTCGTCCCGGACTACTGGTTCCCCCTGGTTCCCGAACCGGTGCGGGCCGGTCAGATCCGGTTCCGCCTGGCCACCCTCACCGGTCCCGGTCTCGACTCACGCCCCGAGGGCCGTCTCATCACCCCCGGACTGTGGCTGCACGAGGAGGAGGTACCACGCGAGGGAGTCCTGGTCTCCCGCCGCCCGGTCCTGGCCCGCTGGTCCGACGGCTCCTGGCACAGCTGGGTACGCAGGGAGAAGACCCCCGGCACGGGGGAGAGCGCGAGCGGCCTGGCGTACGACACGGTACGGCCCACGGAACCGTGGCAGTGAATCGGACGGACTGCCGTGCTCACTCGAAGGGCGGTTTCGGCCGACGCCGATAAACACCACCGGACGAATTAGGGACTCCAATGGCGCCAACGGGATTTGTCGGCACGGATGTCAGGGAGATAATTGAAGAAAGATTCGAACCTGTCGGCGGCCGCAACCACCGCGATACCGAAAATCGCAGGCTCCACGATTCGGTCTTTCGCCTTCAGTGCAGCACCTCACCCCATAGACTGCTCCGCGCTGTTGCGGCAGCAGCGCCCGACCGAAGGAGCCTCGTCATGGCCAAGGCAACGACCGATCTTCCGGTTGACGGATTCGTAGCCCAGGAGGTCGCCTTCTCCCAGCTGTTCGACAGACTGTCCTCGGGGTTCAAGAACGCCATCCGAGAGAACGTGACCGAGCCTGCGGTGAACGCCGAGAAGATCCCTTCGAACAATCAGTTCTGCCTGATTACAGTCCTGGGTCACTCCGACCGGGTTGACACCGCGGGACTCAGTTCGGAGCAGCGTCGCGCGCAGGAGCTCGAGGCAAGTGACAAGCGGGCCATCAGTGCATTCCAATGGGTCTTTGATCAAATCACCGCTGCGCTCATCGCCGCTGGGGAAACCCCTCCGCCGGGTGTGAAGGACGCGACGAACTTCGGAATCGTGCCCATACCCTGTGGGGCGGCCAATCTCTTGAACGTGGTGCCGACCAGCGAGGCGCAGCGGCAGGAGAACCGGCGAGTTCAGTTCGTTGTTTCCACCTTCACTCCCTGACGGACGCCGGCGGCGCGGGCCGCGACGGGAGCGGATGGGCCGGCTCCCGCGCACGAGCGGCTCCAGGACCAGGCTGTCATGCATGTTCGCATTGAGGTGGATCTTCGATCCCAGCTTGCCGCGGTCGGCCGGATTCGGTCCCGTCAAAAGCTCCCTTCTGCCGCCCGGACACTGATCGAGTAGCTTGCCTCGGACGCCGAGCTCGTCGAGGACGCGGTAGAGCCGGGCCCAGATCCGGCTCCACTGAGCGAACCGGCGGTAGACAGTGGGCACCGGCTTGAGGATGCCGGCCTGGTCGACGTCACCCGCGTCGTCCTCGACACCGCCCACGTGAGGGCGACCCCGTGACTACCTGGCCTTTCTCGGACTGGCTTGCGTGTGGCCGCCGATGCCGGTGTGGGGGCGGTGGTAGCTGTCGCAATCCGCACCGAACCCAGAAGGCCCTCACCTGTTCGAGGACCCAGCACGCGTGTCACCAACGTCCCTGGACAACACATCTAGGCGTCACGATCCACCGTCGCCGAGACCACAGGCGACGTCGGGGCTGTAGGGGTCGCGGGCCCTGGGGGCCCCGCGGCTAGGAGGGACTGTGCCTGGGTGTCTACGAAATGTGTGAAGACCTGCTGTGCGTATCCGAAGATGACAGCCCAAGCAATGATTTGAGCTGATGAGTCCAGGTTCGTAAGCCCAGGCACAAACCCGCCACGCATGAGCAAGATTCCCAGCACAGCTGTCAGCGCCCCAGTTGGCAGTTTGAGCAGCGCGAGAGTCAGGGGCACGGCGAATGGGGTTGAGGTGCCCCGCATACGACGGAGCGCCGCCGCGGCGGCGATGCATGCGGCCACAAGCCCCACCAGCTCAATGATCAAGAAGTCCGCCCCGCGAGCGGTGTGCGCCACCAATGCCCTGGTCGCCGCAGGGCCTGTACCTTCCTTGATGAAGGTCATGTCGATCGGGCAGACGGCTACCCTGTCGGCTGCATTGGGCTCCTCGGGGGTGAAGCACAGCGGGACCGCACCGGGGTTGATGAACCCAAGGATCGCGACAAGGATGGCCAGCCCTGTCAAGCCAAGCATGAGCCACCAGACGATATAGACGAAGCTGCGTACCCGCATGGCCTCGTCGATTCTTGCCTGGCGGGCCACGCCCATCGCTTCGAGCAAAATCTCACGCTGTACCTCCGACGGAGGCACCTTTTCCGACGTTTCTCGGGCGATCTTCTCCGCTTCCATCCGCCGCGGGTCATCGGGCAGCAGGTGCTCGCGCAGGAAGGCCAGCACGCCCGGCAGCAGCGGCAGCACCTCGAACTTTTCCGAAGACCGCAGCAGTATGTTGTGGGCAGCGTCGATATGGATACGCCCGACGATGACATGGGCGGCACGCTTGTACTGGGGGGAGTGCTCGGGGGAAATGGCCTTCTCCGCCTTCTCCAGCTCTTCTTCAGCCTTCTTGAGAAGTTCCGCCTTCCTCCTGCGCTCAGCCGGCGCTCCCTCTCGATGCGCCTCCTCGCGATCGTTCAGGAGTGCGCGCAGCTCGCTGATGCGTGCCTGAATGCCCTCACGATGTTCCCAGGGCCCCGACTCAGAGGCGCGACAGCGTCGCCATTTGTCCATGATTTCGATCTTGCAGGCCGTAACTCTCGGGCGTATGTAGACACGCCCCCTCGACAGATCGCAGTACTCATCCTGCGGTGCCCGTTCGCTCGTGCGGGTGCAGATCCGGCCAGCTCGCCTCGGGGTTTCAGTCGGGGCTGCTGGGCGGCTGAGCGAGGTTGTTTGCGACTGCGTCGGCCGGTAGGCGGTGGAATGCGGCCGTGAGCTCATGTCACCAGGGCCAGGTCGCCGATCTCCGAAGGCGGAGGCGGCGGCCGCCGCCCCGGGTGATCCGGGCGGCGACGTGCAGGAGCCGGTGGCGGAGTTTCTTGGGTTCGGCAGCCGAGAGTTCGCCGTCCAGCAAGAAGACGCGGAGGTCCACTGCGAGGCTGACGCTCTGGCCCGCCAACTTCCACGTGCACGAGGCGCCGTGCTTGCCGACTTCCTGCTTTCCCCGGCCCTTGATTCCGAGGGACTTTCGGGAGCCCCGGCTCCGTTTCAAGCGCCGGGTCAGAACACGTCGAGGCTGCCCTCCAGGCTCAGCCACGACAGGGACGCGACGGTGCTCAGCGTCGGGCACAGCTCACGCAGCTTGTCCGGACTCGTCTTCGGAGGGTTCGGGGTCATCCCGTAACAGCCGGCCTTCCGAAGCATGTTCACCGCTCGCGCCACCTGACCCGCGGCCTTCTTGGCATCGGCGTACTCGCCGCCGGGAAAGTGCTTCTGCATGTGCCGGGTCATCGCGTCGGCCACTTCGCCGGCCGCGGTGAGGTCCTTCCCGCACCCGGCGTCGTCCCAGGGGACACCAGTGCACGCGGGCGTTCCGACGAGGCCGTAATCGCTCTGGTAGACCGGCATGATCTCTGGTGGTGTCGCGGGAGCGTCCGAGGCTCCGGCACCCGACGGCGACTGCGAGGTCGGGACGGGTGACGAGGGGGTCGGGGTGGCGGTGACGGAGGGCGACGTCCTGGGCGACGTACGGCCGTTGTCCGCCTGCCCGTTCCCGCTGCCGCTCCCACAGGAGGTCAGCAGCAGGACTGCCGTGAGTGCGGTGGTCAAGGTGGGCGCAGCATGCCGGTGCTTGATCATCGGTTCCCTGTTCGGTTGCGTCGGGGCGACCGGACACGGACCGTACGGCCCGCCGGGGTGGTCGCTCCCAGACTCAACCGGCTGGCGAGTTGTTCAGCCACGGGAAGCGGAGGACTGAACAACCCTCCTCCCCGGATCGGTCATGGTTCGCCCGTGCCGCCGTTGCCCTTCAGGCGTTCCAGATCCGACGCGCGGACCTGGATGACGAACAATGCGATGACGGCGGCCAATCCGGCCATCACGGCGGCTACGACGAACGCCGCGCTCACGCCCGCGGTAAGCACCTGATCGCCCCATATCCCCGGCAGTTCGCCGGTGCGTCGGGCCTCCGCCTGCTCCTGCGGCGTCGCCTCGGAGAGGAACCTCGGCAGCAACGACTCGGCTTTGTTGCGGCTGGCCGTGCCGAACGTGGTCACCAGAATGGAGAGACCGAGCGAACCGCCGACCTGCTGGGTCGCGTTCAGCACCCCGGAAGCCGCCCCCGACTCGCGTTCCGCGACGCCGGAGACCGCCATCAGCGTGAGGGACACGAACTCCATCCCCATGCCGAGGCCGAACACCAGCATCGGCCCCAGCACACTGCCCGCGTAGGTGCTGTTGATGTCGGTCAGCGTCAGCCACGACAGGCCCGCCGCCGCGAGCAGTCCGCCGAGCACCATGAACGGCTTGGGGCCCGTTCTCGGCAGCAGCTGCGACGCCAGGCCGGCGCCGACCGCGATCACGGCGCTCACCGGTAGGAAGGCGAGACCGGCCTCCAGCGGCCCGAACCCCAGCACGTTCTGCACGTACAGCGTGAGGAAGAAGAACATGCCGAAGATGGCCGCGGACAGGCTGAGCATCATCGCGTACGTGCCGGCCCGATTGCGGTCGCGGAACATCCGCAACGGCGTGATCGGCTGCCGGGACCGCCGTTCCACCAGCAGAAACGTGGCCAGCAGTACCACGGCGACCGCGAAGGCGACGAGGGTGACCGCGTCCCGCCAGCCGTCCTCGGACGCCCGGATGAAGCCGTACACGAGTGAGACCATGCCGAGTGTCGAGGTCAGCGCCCCGGTGACGTCGAAACGGCCCGGCCGGCGCTGCGACTCACGGATGTACCGTGGCGTCGCCAGCGCGATGAGCAGGCCTATCGGCACGTTGACGAAGAAGATCCAGCGCCAGTCGAGCCATTCGACCAGGATGCCGCCCGCGAGCAGCCCGACCGCGCCGCCGCCCGCCGACACCGCGGCGAACACACCGAAGGCCCGATTGCGTTCGGGGCCCTCGGCGAAGGTCGTCGCGATCAGCGCCAGCGCCGTCGGGGAGGCGATGGCGCCGCCCATGCCCTGGACCGACCGGGCCAGCAGCAACTCCCACGGGTTCTGTGCCAGCCCGCACAGCAACGACGCACCGACGAACAGCAGCACTCCGATGACGAACATCCGCCGTCGGCCCAGGATGTCCCCGGACCGGCCGCCGAGCAGCAGCAGCCCGCCGAAGGTGAGGGTGTACGCGTTGATCACCCACGACAGACCTTCGGTGGAGAAACCGAGCGAGGTCTGGATCTGGGGGAGGGCGATGTTCACGATGGTGATGTCCAGGACCACCATCAGCTGACACGAGGCGATGACCAGCAGGGCTACGCCTTTACCGCGCTTTCGTCGCGGCTGAGTGATCGAATCGGCCGGGACAGGCTGAGGGTTCGACATGTGCGTTCCCTATGGCGAGGGCCTGGGGCGGGCTGCAGGAGCCCCACGACGACCGTAAGCCCACACCTCGGACTGCACCAATCGGGTGAGTACGGACATCAGTGCCCGGCCACCGGCTGGTCGCCGCCGGCCCCCGCTGTACAGCGTGTACGCAATCCGTACGGATGCGGTACGGCGCCGACCCGGTGTCCGTTCGACGGAGACCTCGGCTCGCGGAGCCGCGACAGGAGCCGGGAACGTGTCCGGCGCACAACGGGCTTCGAAAACCGTCCGGTTCACTCTGGTCCAACCAGTTGACCAGGTGCCGTGCACGGTTCAGGCTCTGGGCCATGACAGAGCAGCCGATCCGGCGTGAGGCGGTCTCCGACCAGTTGTTCACGCTGCTGAGAGACCGAATCCTGAACGGGACGCTCGCCGCCGGAGCGCCCATGACCGCCGAACGGGAGCTGGCAGCCGAGTTCGGGGTGAACCGGCACGCCGTACGGGAGGCGGTCAAGCGTCTGCAGCAGGCGCGGCTCGTCGAGGTGAGTCACGGCGGACGCACCAGGGTCCTGGACTGGCGACGCACCGCCGGACTCGACCTCGCCGTGCAGCTCGCCCGCGCGACCGGTTCCCCCGCGCACGACCTGCGGCGGGACGTCCTGGAGATGCGGGCCTCGCTCGGTGCGGACGCCGCCCGGCTGTGCGCGGCCCGCTGCTCGCGCGAGACCGCCGCCGACATCGTCAGCGGCGCGGCCGGATACATCGGCTGCGGACCCGACCTCGCCGAACTGGGCGCCGCGGACGTCGCGTGGTGGCGGCTGATCGTGGAGGGCTCCGGAAACCTCGCCTACCTCCTCGCCTTCAACACCCTCGTCGACGGCTCCCTCGTCGCCGGTGAGGTGCCGATGGAGCTGCGCGCGGCCGAACTGCTGGACATCGAGGGCCACGTGCGGCTCGCCGCGCTCATCGGGACGCGCGACGAGCAGGGCGCGGAGGCCGCGGCACGCGCTCTGCTCGCCCGCAGTGTGCCCACCGCACCCGTCGCCCCCGAACTCGAAGGAGGACCGGCGTGATACCCGCCGTCGTCTACGCGATACCCGCCTTCGTGTTGCTGGTCGCCGTGGAGGCGCTGTCGTACCGCTTCCTGCCGGACGACGAGGAACGGGGCTACGAGACCCGCGACACCGTCACCAGCATGTCGATGGGCGCGGGCAGCCAGGTCGTCGGGCTCCCGTGGAAGGCGGTCGCGATCGTCGCGTACGCCGGGCTCTACACCCTGGCACCCTGGCAGCTTTCCCCCGGCTCGGTCTGGACCTGGGTGCTGCTGTTCTTCGCGGACGACCTCGCCTACTACGTCTTCCACCGCGCGCACCACCGGATCCGGGTGCTGTGGGCGAGTCATGTCGTCCACCACTCCAGCGTGCGCTTCAACCTCTCCACCGCGCTGCGGCAGAGCTGGACACCCATGACCACCCTGCCGTTCTGGCTGCCGCTCGCCCTGCTCGGCGTACCTCCGTGGATGATTCTGCTCCAGCAGTCGATCAGTCTCGTCTACCAGTTCTTCCTGCACACCGAACGCGTGGACAAGCTCTGGCGCCCGATCGAGTTCCTCCTCAACACCCCTTCCCACCACCGCGTCCACCACGGCTCCAACAACGTCTATCTGGACCGCAACTACGGAGGCATCCTGATCGTCTGGGACCGGCTCTGCGGCACGTTCGAACCCGAGGGCGAGCGGGTGGTCTACGGCCTGACGAAGAACATCGACACCTACAACCCGCTGCGCGTCGCCTTCCACGAGTACGCGGCCACCTGGCGCGACGTACGCTCCGCCCCCCGCTGGCGGGACCGCGCGGGCCACGTCTTCGGCCCGCCCGGCTGGACGCCGAAGGCGGACCACTGAGCCGCGGCCGCCGCCGGTAGCCCCCCGTCGGCGAGGACAATGGGAACAACGCGTTCCCGCGAGAGAGCCGCGACGAGGGTGAGGGCGATGGATCCGGGTGAGCACAGCATCGGCGTACTCGTGTTCGACGGGATGAAGATGCTGGACCTGTCCGGTCCCGCCGAGGTCTTCAGCGAGGCCAACCGGTACGGCGCCCGCTACCGGCTGGGCCTCGTGTCGGTCGGCGGGGGAGCGGTCGCCACCTCCATCGGCGTCCGCGTCCCGGTCGACGCCGACGCCACCGAGGCCGCCGCCTTCGACACCCTGCTGGTCGTAGGCGGCGACCAGGTGCCGCACGGCACGGTGGCCCCGGACCTCGCCGCCGCCGCACGAGAGCTGGCCTCCCGGTCCGGCCGGGTCGCGTCGATCTGTACCGGTGCGTTCATCCTCGGTTCCGCGGGGCTGCTCGACGGCAGGCGGGCGACGACGCACTGGCAGCACACCGCGCTGCTGGCCCGTCGCTGCCCCGCCGCACGCGTGGAGCCCGACGCGCTCTACGTCCGGGACGGCGCGCTCTACACCTCGGCCGGCGTCACCGCGGGCATCGACCTGGCGCTGGCCCTGGTGGAGCACGATCACGGACCGGACCTGGCCCGCGGCGTCGCCCGCTCGCTCGTCGTGTACATGCAGCGAGCGGGCGGGCAGTCCCAGTTCTCCGCCTCCCTCCAGGGGCCGCCCCCGCGCACGCCGGTCCTGAGGCAGGTCCAGGACGCCGTACAGGCCGATCCCACGGCCGATCACGGCCTGGAGGCGCTCGCCGCGCGGGTGCGGGTCAGTCCCCGGCACCTGACCCGCATGTTCCGTACGGAGCTGGACACGACGCCGATGAGGTACGTGGAGCTGATCCGCTTCGACATGGCGAAGGCGCTGCTGGACGCCGGGCACAACGCGACGGAGGCGGCCGCCCGGTCGGGGTTCCCCAGCTACGAGAGCCTGCGCCGTGCCTTCGCCCGGCATCTGGGCGTCTCACCGACCAGGTACCAGCGCCGATTCACCACGACCGGGGCGGGTACCCGGGCCGTACGCGCCTCTGGCTGACACGCCGGGGTGTTTCGCACGGCCGTGTCCGTCCGCGAGGGGTTCTCGGCCATCCGTAAGCGGACGCGCGGACACCGGTGGACGCAGGGTGGAGGTACCGACCACCTCTGCCAAGGAGAGCCGTCATGAGTGAGAAGATCGCCGGCGTCGAAATCCCCGACAGCGCCCTCGTCCGTGAAGCCACCGAGCTGATCCGCACGACCACCCCACCGCTGATCTTCCACCACTCCCGGCGGGTCTACCTGTTCGGCAGCCTCCAGGCTACCGCGCTCGGACTCCGCCCCGACCCCGAGCTGCTGTACGTGGCGGCGCTGTTCCACGACACCGGGCTCGTCCCGCCCTATCGCGGCGACGACCAGCGGTTCGAGATGGACGGCGCCGACCGGGCCCGCGACTTCCTGCTGGCCCGCGGAGCGTCCGCGTCGGACGCCGAGACGGTCTGGACGGCCGTCGCCCTGCACACCACGCCCGAGGTGCCCTACAAGCTGGCACCGGAGATCGCGGCCACCACGGCGGGGGTGGAGACGGACGTGCTCGGCCTCAACCTCGGCAACCTCACCCGGGCCCAGACCGACGAGGTCACGGCTGCCCACCCCCGCCCGGACTTCAAGCGGCAGATCCTCCACGCGTTCACGGAGGGCTTCCGGCACCGTCCGGCCACCACGTTCGGGACGGTGAACGCGGACGTGCTCGAACACTTCGTCCCCGGCTTCCGCCGCACCGACTTCGTCGAGGTCATCGAGGGCTCCGACTGGCCCGAGTGAGCGGATCCGCGAAGGGGTCGTGGGCACGCCCGGACCGACCGGCGTCGCGGGCGCTGGCAGGGCGAGGTGGCGGAGACGCGCCCTGGGCCCGGGGGAGGGGGGGGCGACCGGCGAGCCAACACAGGCCGGACGAGCGGCGCAGCAGGAAGCGGCGAAGTCCAACCGGTCGGCGCAGCAGGGAATCGATTCGGCGGGTGAACGGTGTCCCAAGGAGCCGAAACGAATGCTCCGAGCTGTGAGTCTCGGACACCGACAGCCGATCGGCGGACACCCTGCGGAGGGGCGCCGATCCCCCTACCGTTGGGAGCTCTCCTTGCGTCTTCGTCGTATGGCGACCAGTGCCCTCGGCTCCGTCGCTCTCGTCCTCGCGTCCGCCGGCGCGGTCACCCTGACCGCTGGTCCCGCCGCCGCGAACCCCTGCGGCTTCTACGAGACCCATTCCGACGCCTACTACAACCACTGCACCTCGGACGGCTCGCGCATCGTCATCGAGATCGACGACTGGGGGCCGAACAGCGAACAGTGCGTGGGTCCGGGTGTGACCTGGATCGGCTCCAGCTCCGGTGTCGACGGCGCCTGGTACACCGGCCGCACGTGCTGAACGGGGAGCGCCCGGTCACCTGACGGGACCGTAGCACCAAGCGCCGTGCGGGGAGGCCATCGCGAGATCGCGGCCTCCCCGCACGCACGCAAGTGAACCGCTCAACCGTCCGCCCTACCGGCCCGGTTCCGGTCGCGCCACTCCCGGGGCGACATGCCGTACGTCCGCTTGAAGACCTTGCTGAAATGCGTGGCGTTGACGAAGCCCCAGCTGCGGCCGACCGCCGCGATGGTCCGCCGACGTCCGGCCGGGCCGGCCAGTTCCCGCCGGCATTCGGCGAGGCGGCGGGTACGGATCCAGTCGCCGAGGCTGATGCCCGAGCGGGCCAGGACGGCGTAGAGGTGGCGCACGGAGATGCCGTGCGCGGCGGCGATCCGGGCCGCCGACAGATCGGCGTCCGCCAGGTGCTCCCGCATGAACCGGGTGATCCGAAGCCCCAGTGTCGCCTCCAACGGGCCCGTGGCCCGGCCGGAGTCGCCGTACTGGGTGGTGAGGACCGCGCGCAGGAGTTCGACACTGGGCTCGACGACGGCGTCGGCGTGCCCGCCCTGGTGCAGGGCGTCGGTGACGGCCAGCTGGGAGAAGTAGCTGAAGGCGAGCGGTGCGACGGGGTTGCCGGCTCCCATCGCCACCGCGCCGGTCTCCCGGAGCAGCCGGTCCGGCAACGCGAGCGATGAGCGGGGGAAGCGCAGGAAGTGGTGGTCGACACCGTTGTCGAAGAGCAGCGTGTAGGGAGAGATCGACTCGTAGACGGCCAACTGGCCCGGCTCCAGCACGCACTCGCGGCCGTTCTGCACGACCAGGCTGGTGCCGGCCACCTGGAGGCCGAGGAAGACGGCCGGTTCCTCGTCCTGCCGGGCCAGCCGCTCCGTCCGCCGGACGGTGACCGGCGACGCCCGCGCCGAACAGAACCTCACCGGTCCGACGGCGCCGAGCCCGATGCGGACGGAGATCTCCTCGACCGGCGGCCGGTGGTCGATGTCGACGGCCACCAGGGACTCCCACACGGCATGCCGGACCACCTCCTTCCGGTCCCGTGGCGTAACGAACGCCGTGTCCAGAACCGGACTCATGAGGCAGACCTCCCGTTGCGCCGGTCATGGCGCCGCCCCCGCGGCTGCTCGGCCCGTTCCCCCACAAGTCCCCCTCGGCACGGACGGATCCCGGCCTCATTCTGACCCGAAGCTCTCGCGCTGAACAGCGCCTCCGCCAGGTCACCGCGGGGCTTCGCCCGCCCCTCACGGGCGGCTTCGCCGCGGCGCACACGTTCGCGCACGCCTGGCAAAGTACTGCGCACGCACGACAAAGCCGCCTCCCCACGACCGCCCTAGGGTCTTCCACGGCACGCCCGGAGTGCCGGCGCACAGGCCGCCGATCCTCCGGCCGGGAAAGGTGACACGTCCGTGAGGAAGAAGACCCTCGTCGCCGCCGCCCTCGCCGCGGCGGTGTGCTGCGCGGCCGGCTGCAACACCCCGGCGGAACGGCAGACCGTCCCGAACACGGAGGTCAGGGATCTCACCGTCCGGGGGGAGATCCGCGTCGGGCGCGCCGAGGAGCGGCTCGTGAAGGAGTGCATGGCCGCGAAGGGCTACCCGTACTGGGAGTTGCCGGTCCCCGGCGTCGACGAGCGCAAGGCGGGCCGCTACGTCACCGACGACGTGGACTGGGCGCGGAGGTACGGCTACGGCCGCGTCTTCGAGGAACGCGGCGAAGAGATCCGCAGGACCGACCCGACCACCGTCCACATCAACAAGCTGAGCCCCCGGGAGCGAGCCGCCTACAACAAGGCCCTGGACGGCGACCACCGGAACCGGATGAGCACCGAACTGCCGGGCGGAACGGGCACGGTGCACGCGCCCCGCGGCGGGTGTGCCAACCAGGCACGCTCCACGCTCTACGGTGACGCCGAGAAGTGGTTCGCGGTCCGCAAGACCATCGAGGGCATCCTGCCGCTCTACGGCCGGGACCTCATGGAGGACAGCCGGCTCACGCAGCCGGTCGCACGGTGGGCGCGCTGCATGAAGGAGGCCGGCCGCCCCTTCGACGACCCCGGCCGGCTCCGCCAGGAACGTGTCAGGGCCACGGCGGACATGCCGTCCGCCGAGGCCCACAGGTTCGACAGGACACTGGCGGTGCTCGACGCGACCTGTGCCGGGAAGACCTCCCTCGCCCGGACCATGCGCGCCCTGGAGACCTCGTACCGGGAGAACGTACTCAAGAGGTACGTGAAGCAGCGGGCCGCCTACCGCACGATGCGCCTGCACGCCCTGCGTCAGGCCGACGACGTCCGGTCCTGACGCCGGCATCGCCATCACACCCACCCAAGGAGATCCGTCATGCGCAAAATCCCTGCCGCGGCCGCCGTGGCCGTGTTCGCCGGCATCAGCCTCCTCGGCCCCGTGCCCGGCGCGTCCGCCGCCGCGGCGGCCACCTGCGCCGACAACTACGAATCGGCGCGCGCCGGTTACATGTACGCCTACAACGGCGCCAACTGCGAGGGACAGCTCGGCCTCGCGGTCGGCAACGACCAGGACTGGGGCGACTCCGCGAGCAGCTTCCAGGGATCCGACGACAACAGGGCCTCCTCGGTCCTGAACATGGGCCGCTACTCGGAGGTCAAGTTCTTCGCGTTCCGCACCAGCTTCTCCGGCTTCAACCCCCACATCTGCCTGACCCGAGCGGAGGGCTACGCCTCGAACCTCAGCGACGACTACTTCATGGAGGACCCGATCTTCGGCAGCGCCAACAACAGCATCAGCGCCCACATCTGGGTCGACCGCACCTCGTGCAGCGCCTACGCGGTGTGACGGCCCTCCGACCCGAGTCCGGCCCATCGGAAGATGCGCTGAGACATGGCGCATGGTAGGCGGGGGAGCCCGACGGCGCAGTCATGTGTCCCAGTCGTCGGGCCCCTCTCCCCGCCATTCGATGCCCTTGGACCGGACGACGTCCATGTCGTCGAAATCCTGCAACCCGGCCTCCTGTATGAAGGCGGCGATGTCGGTGGTGGTGTAGGCGATGCCGACGAAGTGACCGTTGATGCGGACGCGTCTGCCGCTGTCCGCTCCGGCGGGGTAGATGACGATCGGCTGCTCGCTCATGGTCTCAGGGTGGGCCGGACGGCGAGGGCCCGCACGCGGAGCGCTCAGCGCGGAGGTCCGTGCGGACCGGCGTGGGAGCCGTGCTGCCCACGGGGCCTCCAGGGGGCACATACGACCAGTGCTCGGGCGCCCTCGGCCGGATGGCCAGGCCGCGTCGCCGCGTGTTCCTGCCTCAAGGATCTGCCGGAGAGGATCTCCCGGAAGGGGCCTCCCGGAGGCGAAGGACGGTTCCCGGCCGCCTGCCAGGGCTGACGCCACCGCTCCGAATCCGGCCACCCCGCGCGCCATGCAGGTCCCCGGGGGCTGAGCCGACACGGCTTCGCGTCGGACTTGTTGACATGCCCAGCGCCCGTCGCGATCCTGTGACAGCCGACTTCCATCGATGTAAATGTCCGGTGCGCGCCGCTCGGCGCACCCCCTCGACGTACTTGCCGACCCGCACGGACAACCCGCTCGACGGTCACGGGCCGACCCCACAGACTCCGCCGACCCGTTGCTGACCGGATGCCAGGCCCGACCCGCCACGCCACGGCCGGGCCGGCGTCGAACAGGAGACCGATCAGGGAACGGGACCATGAAACCTCTTCGCCTGCTCCACGCCGCCGTCGCCTTCGGCCTCTCCGGCATCCTCGCGGCCGCGCTGTCCCTGGCGTCCGCCGAGCCCGCCACCGCCGACCAGACCGGGCTGCGCGCCGCCGACCCCAGCGTCCTGCGCGTCGGCAGCACCTACGTCTCCGTGCAGTCGGCGGGCGGCGGCATCGTCGTGCGCCAGGCCCCGTCGACGGCCGCCCTGGCCTCGGCGCCCGCCCGCCAGGTCTGGTCGGACACCCGGAACCGCGGGGAGGTGTGGGCCCCCGAGATCGTGCGGGACGGCGGCCGCTACTACATCTACTTCTCGGCCGGCCGCGGCGCCGCCCACCGGATGTACGTCATCAGCTCCGCCTCCCCGGACAGCGGATACACCGCCGAGACGAAGCTGGCGCTGCCGGACGACAAGTGGGCCATCGACGGCACCCTGTTCACGTTCAACGGGCAACGATGGTTCGTGTGGTCCGGCTGGGCGGGCGACACCAACGTCGAGCAGAACTTGTACATCGCGCGGATGAGCAGCCCCACCACGCCCACCGGCGCGCGCCATGTCATCTCGCAGCCCCGCGAGAGCTGGGAGCGCGTGGTCGGCAACCCGTACATCAACGAGGGGCCCGAGCCCATCAAGGACCCCAGCGGCCAGCTGCACATCGCGTACTCCGCCAACGGCAGCTGGAGCGACCAGTACTGCCTCGCCGACCTCCGGCTGCGGGCCGGCGGCGATCCGACGTACGTGTGGGACTGGTACAAGTCCAACGGCTGCCTCTTCGGCTCGAACCGCGCCACGATGATGTCCGGCTGGGACCCGACCCTGCACGTCAACGGACCAGGCCACCACACCTTCGTCCTGCTCGACGGCGACATCGACACGAGCCCGCCCGCCGGCCCGCGCTTCCCCCTGATGTTCCACGCGGTGCCCAAGGGCACGCCGTACTCCTGGGAGAACCGGTACTGGTACACCGGCACCTTCGCCTGGTGGGGGAACACCACCTACAGCCGCGCCAACGTCCCCGGCCCGAACAACGACACGGGCTGGAGCCTCAAGTTCTTCGAGTAGCACGCCCGTGCGGCCCGCCTCCCGGCGTGGTGTGCGACCATCCCGGATAGTCCGGTGCCGGTCGGTCGCCATGCTTGTCAGCGCCGGGAGACGAGCTGTATAACGTTGTAAACTCGTGCCCAGGGGCTTGGAGTCCGGCTCACCGTGGGGACACCCGCCCCGCACCGAACACCGAGTGGGGACGCTTCGGAGGGATTCGACGTGCGGGTCAGCCTCAAGGACGTCGCCGCGCACGCGGGGGTCTCCGTCAAGACCGTCTCCAACGTGGTGAACGACTACCCCTACGTCACCGCCGGAATGCGGGAGCGTGTCCAGCGCTCCATCGACGAGCTGGGTTACCGGCCGAACCTGACGGCGCGCCACCTGCGCAAGGGACGCACCGGCATCATCGCGCTCGCCCTGCCCGAGCTGGGCAACCCCTACTTCGCCGAACTGGCCGCCGCCGTCATCGACGCGGCCGCCGCGCACGACTACACCGTGCTCCTCGACCACACCGGCGGGCTGCGGGAGCAGGAGATCCTGGTCAGCCAGGGTTTCCGGGCCCGGGTGATCGACGGGCTCATCCTCAGCCCGATCGAACTGGAGACGGAGGACCTGCGCGACCGCACGGAGAACGTGCCGCTGGTGCTCCTCGGCGAGCGGGACTACGACCTGCCCTACGACCACATCGCGATCGACAACGTCGCGGCGGCCCGCGCGGCGGTACGCCACCTGATCGGCCTCGGCCGCCGGGAGGTGGCGTTCATCGGTGACCGGCTCGGTCGCAGCGAACCCGCCCAGCTGCGCGTGCGCGGCTGGCGCGAGGAGCTGGCCGCCGCCGGGCTACCGGCCGACGACGGACTCGTCGCCGCCACCGACGGCTGGGGGCACGCGGACGGTGCGGCCGCCATGGCCCGGATCCTGGAGGCCGGCCGGCGGCCCGACGCGGTCTTCGCCTACAACGACCTCGTGGCCATCGGGGCGATGCGCGTCCTGCACGCGCGAGGGCTGCGGGTGCCCGAGGACATCGCGGTCGTCGGCTTCGACGACGTGGTCGAGGGCCGGTTCGGTGCGGTGACGCTCACCTCGGTGTCGCCGGACAAGGAGGCCATCGGCCGGCTCGCGGTCGAGTCGGTACTGGCCCGGCTCGGCGGCCAGTCGGCCGAACCGCGCCGCTTCCGGGCCGACCACCGGCTCGTGGAGCGGGAGAGCACGCTGGGCCGCGGCGCCGAAGGCATCTGAACACACGCACCGACCTGTACTCGGGGGGTGGGCCGGACGGCATGGCCGTCCCCCGAATTGACATCGTTGTCACGCGACTTGACGACTCAGTCTCGGCGGAACGGCGGCAACAAGTCAAGAGGCCGCCGCGTGTTCGCCGGGGTTCGGTGAACGGGACCGCTGGAAAAGCGAGTTCGACCCGCACGTCCTGATCGCAGGTCGCGCACGGGGGGTTTACAGCATCCTTGCAACGATGTAAAACCTCTGTGCGGCGGGCCGGACGAGGTCCTCCGCAGGGGGAGAAGCAGTAGTCGTCGCACATAGTCCGGCTCCCCAATTCCCTTTCAGCGCCACCCGGATCGGGGTCACCATGCAGCGCACCACTCACCGTCCACACCTCCTCGGCCGCCCGGTGGTCGTGGCCCTGGCCGCCGCCGTGGCCCTCACCGCGACCGCCTGCGCCAAGTCGGAGGACGACGCGTCGGACAGCAAGCAGTCCGGGTCGTCCGCGGCCGGCGCCGAGCAGAAGGCCGTCACGCCGAAGCCGGGCAGCAAGACCTGCACCATCGACGCGTACGGCGCCGAGAAGCTGGACCTGAAGGGCGCGACCGTCGGCTTCTCCCAGTCGGAGAAGGAGGCGAACCCGTTCCGGATCGCCGAGACCCAGTCCATCAAGGACGAGGCGGAGAAGCGGGGCGTCAAGCTGCTCACCGCCAACGCCCAGTCGCAGTTCTCCAAGCAGATCACCGACGTGCAGGACCTGCTCGCCAAGGGCGCCGACCTGCTGGTCATCGCGCCGCTCAACTCCGACGGCTGGGACCCGGTGCTGCAGGCCGCCGCCGCGAAGAAGGTCCCGATCATCACGATCGACCGCAAGATCAACGCCGAGGCCTGCAAGGACTACGTCTCCTTCATCGCCTCGGACTTCGTCGAGCAGGGACGCCGGGCCGCCGACCAGATGATCGAGGCCACGGGCGGCAAGGGCGAGGTCGCCATCCTCCTCGGCGCGGCCGGCAACAACGTCACCACCGAGCGCACCAAGGGCTTCAAGGACCGCGTGGCCGAGAAGGCCCCCGGCCTGAAGGTGGTCTTCGAGCAGACCGGTGACTTCGCCCGCGAGAAGGGCCAGCAGGTCACCGAGCAGCTCATCCAGTCGAACCCCGGCATCAAGGGCATCTACGCGGAGAACGACGAGATGGGCCTGGGCGCGGTGGCCGCCCTCAAGGGAGCCGGCAAGAAGGCGGGCGACGTCGACATCATCACCGTGGACGGCACGCGCAACGCCGTGCAGGGCATCGTCGACGGCTGGATCAGCGGGGTGATCGAGTCCAACCCGCGCTTCGGACCGCTGGCGTTCCAGACCCTCGACACCTTCACCAAGGGCGAAGCGGTGCCGCAGGACATCGTCATCGAGGACGGGGCGTACAACGCGGACAACGCCAAGCAGGACATCGGCAAGGCCTACTGACCCTCCACGGGGCCCGGGACACCCGGGCCCCCGTCGTCCTGCCCGCACCACACATCCTGGAGGCACAGGTGGCACCCCCCGCCGAAGTCCTCGCCGTCCGCGGACTGAGCAAGACCTTCCCCGGCGTCCGCGCCCTGGACGACGTGGACCTGACCGTGCACGCCGGCGAGGTCCACGCCCTGATCGGCGAGAACGGCGCCGGAAAGTCGACCCTCATCAAGCTGCTCACCGGCGTCTACCGACCGGACGCCGGCCGCATCACCTTCCAGGACCGGGAGGTCTCCTTCGAGACCCCGCTGGAGGCGCAGAAGGCCGGCATCTCGACCATCTACCAAGAGGTCAACCTCATCCCGCTGCTGAGCGTGGCCCGCAACCTCTTCCTCGGCCGCGAGCCCCGCACCCGCCTCGGCCTGCTCGACTTCGCCCGCATGAACCGCGAGGCCGGCGAGATCCTGCGCACCTACGGCGTCCGCGTCGACGTCCGCCAGTCGCTGCGCACCCTCGGTGTCGGCGCCCAGCAGATGGTGGCCCTGGCCCGCGCCGTGGCCACCGACGCACGCGTCGTCATCATGGACGAACCGACCTCCTCCCTCGAACCGCGGGAGGTGGAGACCCTGTTCTCGGTCATCCGCCGCCTGCGCGACCAGGGCATCGCCGTCATCTACGTCAGCCACCGCCTGGACGAGCTGTACGCCGTGTGCAGCAAGGTCACCGTGCTGCGCGACGGGCGCCGCGTCCACCACGGCGACCTGGCCGACCTGGACCGCATCGACCTGGTGTCGACCATGCTCGGCCGCGAACTGGGGGAGGTGCGCGCGGAGGGGCAGACCAAGTTCTCCGGCGACCACCAAATCGCCGACGACCAACCGGTCCTGTCCGCGCGGGAGTTGTCCGTCCGGCACAAGCTCCATGGTGTGTCCCTCGACATCCGGCCCGGCGAGGTCGTCGGCCTCGGCGGTCTCCTCGGCTCCGGACGCACCGAGACCGCCAAGGCGATCTCCGGTGCTCTGGCACTGAGTTCGGGAAACGTCACGGTGGCCGGGGCACCGCTGCGCGGCGGATCGACACCCGCCTCCATCCGGGCGGGCATCAGCCTGCTGCCCGAAGACCGCAAGAGCGAGGGCATCGTCCCCGGTCTGTCCGTGCGGGAGAACATCGCGCTCGCCGTCCTGCCCCGGCTCTCCCGCTTCGGCCTGGTCTCCGAGTCCCGCGTCGACTCCATCGTCGACACCTTCATGAAACGGCTGCGCATCAAGGCGTCCTCACCCCACCAGAAAGTCGGCGAACTGTCCGGCGGCAACCAGCAGAAGGTGCTCCTGGCCCGCTGGCTGGCGATGAACCCGAAGGTGCTGCTCCTCGACGAACCCACCCGCGGCATCGACGTCGGCGCCAAGGCCGAGGTGCAGAAACTCGTGGACGAACTGGCCGCGGACGGCCTGGGCGTCCTGCTCATCTCCTCCGACCTGGAGGAACTGATCGAAGGGTCCGACCGCGTGGTCGTACTGAAGGACGGTGCGGTCGTCGGCGAACTGACCGGCGACGAGGTCACCGAGGACCAGCTGATGCGCACCATCGCCGGCGAGGCCCCGCCGCGGGACCCGGCCGAGGAGGCGGTCACCCATGGCTGAAGCCACCCTCCGCACCGCCCCACTGGACAAGGCCCGCCTCATGCAGTGGCTGCAGACGTACGGCGTCTACGCCGGCGTGGCGCTGCTGCTGATCGTCAACATCGTCATCACCCCGCATTTCCTGTCCGCCGAGAACTTCCGCACCCAGGCCGTCCAGGTCGCCCCGGTCATCATCGTCGCGCTCGGCATGGCCCTGGTCATCGGCACCGAGGGCGTCGACCTGTCCGTCGGCGCCGTGATGGCGCTGGCCGCCTCCGCCACCGCCCTCTACCTCGGATACGGGCTGCTGCCCGCCCTGCTGGTGGTGGCGCTGTTCGCGGCCGGCGTCGGGCTCGCCAACGGAGCGCTGGTCGCCTTCATCGGCGTCCAGCCGATCGTGGCCACCCTGGCGCTCATGGTCGGCGGCCGCGGTCTCGCCCTGGTGCTGCTGCCCCAGCTGGAGGACCTGCGCAACCCCGCACTCGCCTCCCTGGGCTCGGGCGACGTGCTCGGATTCCCGTACCTGATCCTGATCGCCGCCGGACTGGCCCTGCTGGTGGCCTTCGTGGTCCGCCGCACCACCTTCGGCCGCCAGCTCCTCGCCATCGGCGACAGCCGGCCCGCCGCCGAGCTGGCCGGCCTCCCGGTGCGCCGGGTACTCATCCTCGTGTACGTGGCCTGCGCCCTGCTCGCGGCCGTGGCGGGCGTGCTGGCGACCGCCCGGCTCCAGGCCAGCGACCCCACCTCGCTCGGCAACCTGATGGAACTCTCGGCCATCACCGCCGTCGTGGTCGGCGGCACACCCCTGACCGGCGGCCGGGTCAACATCGCCGGCACCGTGGCGGGCGCCGTCCTGATCCAGCTGCTCACCGCCACGCTGATCAAGCACGATCTGCCGCCCTCATGGACCCAGATCGCCCAGGCCATAGTGATCGTGTGCGCCGTCTACGCGGCACGAGGACGGGGGAAGCGATGAGCGCGACGAAGACGGACGCGCCCATGGTCACCGCGAGCAACGAACCGACCGACGCCACCGAGCCGGCCGGCTCCGCGCGCTCCGAGCGGCTGAGCGCCCTGGTCCAGCAGCACGGCGCCCTGGCCGTGCTGGTGATCGTCTCCCTGGTGGCGTCGTTCTCCTTCGACTCCTTCGCCACCGGCGACAACATCAGCAACATGGCGACCAGTTCGGCGTTCCTGGCCATCGTCGCCCTCGGCATGACCTTCGTCATCATCACCGGCGGCATCGACCTCTCCGTCGGCTCCCTGTTCGCCCTCGGGGGAGTCCTCGCCGCCTGGGGATCACGCCACGGCACCCTGGTGGCCCTCCTGCTGCCGCTCGCGGTCTGCGGACTGATCGGCGTCGTCAACGGACTGCTCGTGGCGCGCTCCCGCCTCGCCCCCTTCATCGTCACCCTGGCCGCCATGCTGGGCGCCCGCGGCCTCATGCTGGCCATCACCGACGAAGGCGCGAACACCTACCTCATCGCCAAGGGCTCCTTCCTCGCCGAACTCGGCCAGGGCAGCACGCTGGGCCTCGGCAACCCGGTGTGGATCACGCTC
The DNA here is from genome assembly GCF_003947455.1 of Streptomyces sp. WAC 04229. Classification (GTDB taxonomy): domain Bacteria; phylum Actinomycetota; class Actinomycetes; order Streptomycetales; family Streptomycetaceae; genus Streptomyces. The sequence goes on from NZ_QHJH01000006.1 coordinate 45,927, forward strand.
GCCCTGTTCGGCGCGGGCGCCGTGGTGCTGCGGCGGACCCGTTTCGGCCAGCACGTGTACGCGGTCGGCGGCAACGAGGACGCGGCGGCCCTGATGGGGGCGCCGGTCGCCCGCACCAAGATCCTCGTCTACACCCTGTCCGGGCTGCTCGCCGGGCTGGCCGGCGCCCTGAACGCCGCCTGGCTCGCCTCCGGCGTGACCATCCTCGGCAACGGCATGGAGCTGGACGCCATCTCCGCCGTCGTCATTGGCGGCACCCTGCTCACCGGCGGCCTCGGCTACGTCAGCGGCTCGCTCGTCGGAGTCCTGCTGCTCAAGGTCATCCAGAACGTCATCAACCAGATCGGCTCCCTCGACTCCTCCTACCAACTCGTCGTCAGCGGCGCCTTCCTGGCCCTCGTCGTCATCGCCCAGACCTGGCTGGGGCGCAGACGCCGGCTGATGTGACAGAGCCCCGGACGCGGCAGCCGTGCCTCACTCGCCCCGGCTGCCGCGTCCGGTTTCCACGGCCGGTGCCACGTCCACCCGCCGGCCGGTGCACCCCCCACCACCGACCGACAGGAGACGCCCTCCATGACCACCGTCAAAGCGACCGGGCTCGTCGCCAGGTCCTGCGCATCGTTGCTCGCCGGCGGACTGATCGCGATGCTCTCGCCCTCCGCCGCCGTCGCCGCACCCGAGTACTCGACCTCCGAGGCAGGCAACCCCTTCGTCGACGGCTGGTACGCCGACCCCGACACCGCCCGCTACGACGGGCGGTACTGGGTCTTCCCGACGACCTCCAAGAGCTACGCCGAGCAGACCTACCTCGACGCGTTCTCCTCGACGGACCTGGTCCACTGGACCAAGCACAGCGAGGTCCTGAAGACGGCCGACGTCTCCTGGGCGAAGTACGCCCTGTGGGCGCCGGCGCCCATCGAGCGCGACGGCAAGTACTACCTGTACTTCGCCGCCAACGACATCCAGAACGACTCCCAGACCGGCGGCATCGGAGTGGCCGTCGCGGACCGTCCCGAGGGACCGTACAAGGACGCCATCGGCGGCCCGCTCGTCTCCCGCTTCCACAACGGCGCCCAGCCCATCGACCAGGACGTCTTCATCGACGACGACGGGCAGGCCTACATGTACTACGGAGGCTGGGGCCACGCCAACGTCGTCAAGCTCAACCGGGACATGACCAGCCTCGGCACCTTCGCCGACGGGTCGACGTACAAGGAGATCACCCCGGCGGACTACGTCGAGGGGCCCCAGATGTTCAAACGGGGCGGCAAGTACTACCTGATGTGGTCCGAGGGCGGCTGGACCGGACCCGACTACTCGGTCTCCTACGCGATCTCCGACTCACCGACCGGCCCCTTCGAGAAGATCGACAGGGTGCTCGCCCAGGACCCCGCGGTCGCCAAGGGATCAGGGCACAACTCCGTGATCAACGTGCCGGGTACCGACATCTGGTACATCGTCTACCACCGCCGCCCGCTCAGCGAGACCGACGGAAACCACCGCCAACTCGCCTATGATCGCCTGCACTTCAACGCCGACGGCACCATCCCGCGCATCCAGATGGGCGTGAAGGACAACTTCGCCGACGGCAACGCCCTCGGCTGGCGGACCTACGGCGGTTCCTGGTCGGCCGACGGCGGGCGCTACCGGGCGGGACACTCACTGGGCGGAAAGGCGCTCCTCGACACCGACTTCGCCGACTTCACCTACGACGCCGACGTACGCCTCGGCTCGGGCAACGGCGACGCGGGCCTGACCTTCCGGGTGACCCGGCCGTCGGTCGGCGTGGACGGCTACACCGGGTACTACGCGGGAATCCGCCGGGACGGCGGGGTCGTGCTCGGCCGGGTCGCCGACTCCTGGACACCGCTGGCGACCGCGCACACGTCCCTCGACCCCGGGTCCACCCACCGGGTGAGGGTCACGGCCGCCGGCCCTTCCATCAAGGTGTACGTGGACGACATGACGACCCCGAGGATCTCGGTCACCGACGGGACGTACCGCAGCGGTGCCAACGGCGTCCGGGTCTTCGACACCGGTGCCTCCTTCGACAACGTGGCGGTCGGCCCGGTCCGCTGAGACATCCGGCGGGAAGCGGGGCCAACCCGCTTCCCGCCGGGACCTCGGAGAGCCTGGAACCTACGGCTTCTCGTCGGTGTACAGAGCCCTCACCTCCTCGGCGGTGAGGGCCTTGTCGTAGGCGTGGACCTGGTCGACCGCCCCGTTCCAGAAGTCCGTCGGGTCGCCGCCCCACTGGGCGCGGCCCACGGTCAGCGGGCCGGTGCTCGGGTAGGCCGGTCCGGCGGCCGCCGTGGCGGCCGGCTCACCGTCGACGTACAGGCTGAGCCGGTTGTCCGCGCCGTCCCGTACGCCGACGAGGTGGTACCAGCGGCCCGTCTCCGGAGTGGTCTCCATCCGGGCCCGCTGCTCGCCGGGCGTGCTGAAGGCGAAGGCGCCCTGCCCGTACTGGAGGTAGAACGGGCTCGCCTGGCGCCGCGTGTCCTGGCTGACCGCGGTGGCGTAGTTGCCGGGGAGCGCGTCGAGCCGTACCCAGGCGGACACCGAGTAGCTGCCGGTGGTGTCGAGCACCGGCCCGTCCGTCTGCGCGGACTGGCCCTGACCGTCGAACTTCAGCGCGCTGCCGCTGACGCCCGGGGTCCAGGCCGTGCCCGCGGCGAGCTTCAGGTCCCGGCCGCCCGGCCCGCCGTCCGCGGCGGTGGTGCCGGAGCCCTCGTCGAGGGACCAGCTGCCGCCGCCCGTCAGGGGCTCCCGGTCGCCCGCGGCCGCGCCGGCCGCGATGACCTTGCGGTTGATCTCGCGGACCCGGTCCGGATCGACCTTGATCTCCCGGCGGTCGTAGGTGTACAGACCGTTGAGCTCGTTCTCCAGGTCGGTGATCTGCGTGTACACCGAGCCGGACAGCTCCGCACCGGCCTGGGCCAGGTAGAACTCCTCCGTGTTCTCCACGTACTTGCGGGTCAGCGCCTCCTTGTCGGCCACGCCGCTGTAGATCACGGTCGGCGCGCCCGGCCACATGTGCCCCGGTGTGCGCAGCGTGAAGCCACCGTGCTCGCCGTCCATGGCGGCCCTGGTCTCGTCGGGGAAGGGCGGATCCTCGTTGTTGTAGTCGTGGTGGTCGATGATGTCGCCCTTGCCCGAGTCACCCTTGGAGTTGCAGCAGTTGACACCGCTGTGGGCGTTGACGATCCGGGACGGGTCGGCGGCCTTCACGGACTCGGCGAGACGGCCGGTGGCCTCCCGGTTCCACTCGCCCCAGCCCTCGTTGAAGACGATCCACCCGATAATCGAGGGCGAGTTGTGATGCTGCCGCATCATCTCCGTGCCCTGCTCGACGAACGCCTGCTGCCCGGACTCGTCGGGGAAGTTCCCGGAGACGAAGTCCTGCCACACCAGCAGCCCGAGCCGGTCCGCGTGGTAGAACCAGCGCGGTGACTCCACCTTGATGTGCTTGCGTACGGCGTTGAAGCCCAGCTTCTTGTGGGCCTCGAGGTCGAAGGCGAGCGCGTCGTCGCTCGGTGCCGTGTACAGACCGTCCGGCCAGAAGCCCTGGTCGAGGGTGGCGAGCGAGAAGACGGGCTTCCCGTTCAGCACCAGCTTCGGGAACCCGCCGACCTTCTCGACGCTGATCTTCCGCATGCCGAAGTAGCCGCCGACGCGGTCGGTCGACCTGCCGTCGACGAGCTTCACGTCGAGGTCGTAGAGGTACGGGTCGTCGGGGCTCCACAGGTGCTGCTTCGCGACGGGCAGCCGCAGCTTCTCGTTGGCCGGCCCGCTGACCTTGCCCACGACCTTGCCGCGCTTGTCACGCGCGACGGCCTCGACCCGTGCCTTGTCGGAGGCGTCACCGGACTCGACGGTCACCGCGAGGCTGCTGGTGTCGATGTCCGGAGTCGTGACTACGTTGTCAACGGACGCGCGGGCGACGGGTTCCATCCACACCGTCTGCCAGATGCCGGACGACTGGGTGTAGAAGATGCCGCCGGGGTTCCGGGACTGCTTGCCCATCGGCTGGTTGGCGCCGCCGGTGTCGGTCACCGCGACGACGACCTCCTGCGGGCCCTTGCCCTTCAGCGCGTCGGTGATGTCGGCACTGAAGGCGTTGTATCCGCCGGTGTGCTCCGCGACCTTCCTGCCGTTGACGAAGACGCGTGCCTGGTAGTCGACGGCACCGAAGTTGAGCTTCAGGCGGTTGCCTGCCTTGTCGCTCCCGCCGACCTTCCAGCTCTTGGGCACCTCGACGAGCTTGCGGTAGAACATGTGGTCCTCGTGCCGCTCAAGACCGGAGAGCTGCGACTCGACCGGGAACGGCACGATGATCTTCTCGTCGAGGTCCTTGCCGAAGACCGGCTGCTCCCCGGCCTCCGCGGCGCTGAACTGCCACGGCCCGTTGAGGTTCTTCCACTTCGACCGTACCTGCTGGGGGCGCGGGTATTCGGGCAGCGGGTTCTTCTCGTCGAGCCGGTCGCCCCACGGCGTGGTGAGCCGGTGGGTGGACTCGTTCTGCGCGTACCGGACGACCTGGGGCACCGTCCCGCCGCCGTCGGTGAGGCCGCCCTCGCCGTCGTAGGAGAACTTGACCTGCTGGTTCTTCTGGATGGGCTCCGCGAGCGTGATGAGGAGCGCGTTGCGGTCGCCGGGCGCCACCCGCACCGACTTGACGGGCATCGGGGTCGTGTCGGCCTCGACCTTCAGGTGCTCCGCCAGCCCCTCGACATCGCCGACCCTGCCCTCGAAGCGGGCCCGCACCTGCCGGCCGTCCTCGCCGACGTTCAGCTCCACCGGGTAGACCTCGAAGTCGTCCGGCGGGGTGAACGCCGACATCGGCACGAGCTGCTTGTCCGTCGTCGGCGTCGACCAGCGCAGGAACATGTTGGCGCCGCCGGTGTCCTGGAACATCTCCAGGCGGAAGTCGTGCTTCTCACTCGCCTTCAGGTGGACCGCGGCGCTCGTCTGCTCGTTGTCCCAGTCCGGCTGCCAGTGGTCGATGACCGGCTCGCCGTCGATGAAGAGCCGGAAGCCGTTGTCGCCGATGGCGTGGAAGGTGTAGTCGCCGGTGGCCGGCGCCGCGATCTGCCCGGTCCAGCGGGCGGTCGTGTGCTCCGTCTTGCCGGTCAGCTCCTGGAAAGTGCTGGTCAGGCCGGAGAAGTTGACCTGCGGGTCGAGCACCGTACCGCCGAGTTCGGCGAAATCCCTCGCCCCCGGCGCGGACATGCTGAAGTACTCGCCCTTCAGGCCCTGCACCTGGACGGCGGCCGGGCCGTCCTGCTCGGCCCGCACCGCGGACGTGCCGGTGGCCGCCTCCGCGGCCGTGGCGGAGGCCGTGAGGCCGGTCGTGGGCAGCACCAGGGCCGCCGCTGTCAGGATTGCCCACACTCTGGCTCGTGGGCGGGTGTGTGGTCTCGTCATCGGACCCTTCCTCGGAAGCCATCTTTGCAACGTTGGAAAGCTTGTGTCAGCGGAATGACAACACGCCCTTCCGCGCCTGTCCAGACCTCGCGCACCACTTCACTGATCCGCCGTCAACCCAGGCGCGGCAAAGGCTCACTCCCGTCGCGTCACAGGAACTTCCAGAGGTGGTCGGCTGTCCCGTTGTCGTCGAACTGGACGACCTGCGCGCTGTTGCCGGTCGACATGCCGTCGACGCCCAGTACCTTGCCGCTGTGCCGGTTCCGGATGCGGTACCAGCCGTCCCCGTCGTCCACCAGGGTCCACAGGTGGTCGGCGGTGCCGTTGTCCTCGTACTGGACGACGCGGGCGCTGTCGGCGGTGGACATGCCGTCGACGCCGAGGACCTTGCCGCTGTTGCCGTTGCGGATCAGATACCAGCCCTCACCCCGGTCCACGAGCTGCCAGGCGTGGTCGCCGGTGCCGGAGTTGTCGAACTGCACGACGCGCGCGCTGTTCTCCAGCGACATGCCGTCCACGGCGAGGACCTTGCCGCTGTGCTTGTTCTGGACGCGCCGGAACGGGGGCTCGGGCGTCCAGGCCCTGCCGTCGGGCGTGGCCGTGGGGAAGGAGGTGATGCGCAGCCTCGCGGCGCCCATGGGGACGAGCGTGACCGTCTCGACGGGGGAGTCACTGCGCGCCGGCCCGGCCTGCAGGGGCGCCACCACGTTCTCGTCGTCCGCGATCCACTCCTCGACGCGACGGGCCTCGGCGCTGATGCGGACCGGGACCGACTCGTGGGTGAAGGGATTGTCGGGCACGGGACCGCGTGCCGGGGTGAACTCCAGGCGGGGCGACGCGACGAGACCGTAGTTCCACGGCGACGTGGCGTGCACCGCGTACTCGGGGAAGGTGTCGTCGCCCCCGTACCGCTCGTACCGCTCGCCGATCCGGAGGGAGTAGGTGAGGGGCCCGTGCTGGACGCTGACGGCGTCGTGCTGGTCGGGCCAGTGGCGCAGCGTGGTCCGCTGGGGGAGACGCAGGGACACCTGGTCGCCGCTGCGCCAGGTCCGCCGCACGGTGACCCAGCCGGGCCCCGCCGCCGCGGCGACGGAGCGGCCGTTGACGCGGACCTCCGGCCCGTCGCACCAGCCCGGCACCCGCAGCCGCAGCGGGAAGGAGACCGGGCGCGGCGTGGACACGGTCAGCGCGACGGTCTCGGTGAAGGGATAGCCGGTGTCCTCGGTGACGGTGACCGTCGTACCCCCGGCGACGCGCGCGCGGACCTCGCTCGGGGCGTACATCGCCGCGGCCAGTCCGCCGTCCGGGGTGGCCAGCCACAGCTCCTCGGTGAAGTAGGGCCAGCCCATGCCGTAGTTGTGCGGACAGCAGCGGTACTGGTCGACGCCGGGCTGGAACGACTGCATGGCGAAGCCGTTCTGGAACTGCCCCTGTGTCTTCGGCCGGTTGTCCAGGTCGACGCCGTTGGCGCTGGTGACGTAGTGCACGGCCCTGCCCTGCGGGTCGAGGGAGGCGGGCAGCATGTTGAAGGCCAGGTCCTCGCACCGGTCTGCCCAGACGGGGTCGCCGGTGATCCTGGTGAGCAGTTCGTGACTGGCCATGAACTCGACGATCCCGCAGGTCTCGAAGCCCTGCCGCGGGTCGGTGAACCCCGGCCGGTAGTTCTCGTCGCCCGCCATGCCGCCGCCGGGGAACCGCCCGTAGACGTCCATGACCCGGTCGTAGGCCCGGTAGGTGGCCCGTATCAGCTCCGGGTCGCCGGTCACCTGCGCGTACTGCGCGGGCTCACGGAAGCCCTGGGCGATGTTGACGTTGTGCCGGGAGGGCGTGGGGCCCGTCCAGTCGGCGCCCAGGGTGTGCATCTTGGTGGCCAGGTCGAGCAGGAACGGCTCGCCGGTGCGGCGGTGCAGCCACAGGGCCACGTCGAGGCCGTCGCCCCAGCGGTAGGAGACCCAACTGGAGTTGAAGGCGCCGGGGCCCTGGGCGTTCATGAAGCGCAGGAACCGGGTGATGAAGGGGACGACGCGCTCGTCCCCCGTGTACTCCTCGTGCGTGCGCAGGGCCTGGAGGAGCGGCAGGAACGGCCAGAAGTCCGGACCGCCGTTCAGTGACGTACGCAGCGCGCGCGGCCCGAAGAAGCCGTCGCTCTGCTGGGTGGCCAGGATCGCCTCGATCCAGGTGCCCGAGCGCGCGAGCGCGTCCCGGTCCCCGGTGGCGACCGCCATGGGCACGTATCCACGCAGCCAGTACGGCACTTCCTCCCAGGCTCCGCGCTCCGGGTGCACCCAGCCGGTCGAGGAGAAGTCGAGGAAGTGCGACAGACTCTCGAACCGGCCGCAGAGGCCGTCGAGCTGGAGTCCGAGCTGACCGGCGAGCCAGCCCCGCGCGGTGACGCTGCCGGCGGGCAGCTTGCGGAGGGCGTCCGGCGCGAGCGCGCCGGACGCCCTCGATGTGGCGGCGGCCGCGGAGGTGGCGAGCGGGGCGCCCAGCGCCGCCGTGCCGAGGGCCAGGGCGCCGGTGCCGAGGAGGGCGCGTCTGCTGACGGACATGCGGGTCTCCTGACTGTGGACTCGGATCCTTCTGTGCCGTCGGTCCCCTTGAAGGGCCGCACGGGGGCAGGGCTCCGTGTCGACGGGCGTACGAGGTCGCGGAGTTGTACATCGTTGGAAGACGGGAGCGCACTGAGGATCAGAGCACACCCCCGTGACGACCGTCCAGGGGTGTGACCCGCCCGATCCGGCCGGACGCGCGCTTCCGGCCAAGGGCTCTCGGCAGCGGCTCAGGACCGCCCGGGACGGTCGGAGTCGGGCACGGCAACGGGCCGGAGCACCGTCAGCGGCCCCTCCTGGCGAGCCACCATGGCGAAGGGGAACCTGTCGACCTCCAGGCAGAGACCGACGTCGTCGGGGTGGTACCCGCTCCGCAGTCCTCCGGCGAGTTCGGCCGCGGCGCGTGAGGCGCCCGCACGGTGGACGTAGGGGGCGGCGTCGACACCGCCACCGTCCACGCAACGCCCGATGTACTCGGCACAGGCCAGGTCCTCGTCGGCCCTGCCGTCCTCCCCGGTGACGACGAACGTCACCGGACCGGCCTCCTGGCTCCGCAGGAACCGCGCGGTGGGTCCGGCCACCACGAAGCTCGCGCACAGGACCAGCGGTGCGTCCGCGACGGCCAGCGCGCCCACGGTTCCCGCCGTCGTCTTCTGCACCAGCGTGCGGCCGGCGAAATCGGCGGACCTGAGCAGGCCCGGCGAGTTCACCGCGTCGAACCCCGCCGCCGGAGCACCGTCCTTCAAGGCGAGCCAACCCGGCCGGCTCTCCTTCAACTCGAGCGCCGCACGCTCCGTGGAGGCGAGGACGATCCTCTCCCCGCCACGCGAGAAGGCCCAGGCGGCCACGGTGAAGGCCCGCATGACGTCGATGACGACCGCGACGCGGGGGACGTCGGTCAACTCCGGTATGCCGACGAACTGATGATCCATCGTGTCATTGTGCCGCCCGGCCGGTCGTCGACTGCCTCGGCCACGGCGTCGTGGCCGACGTCGGACGGGCCGCGCTGCCTCTTGCCGTAACCGCAAGATGGAGTGCCAGGCCAGGGGGCGGCTGGCAAGACTGCGAACCATGACCCCAGCACCACGGCCGATGCCGCACACCTTCCGCCGTTCCGCGCGAACGGTGGCAAGCGTTCTCCTCACCCTCCTGTTCACCATCGCCACCGCGTCCTGCTCCACACCGGCAGCGGTGGACGACGCCCCCGCGTACGCCGCCGTCACCCAAAACGATCCCCGGTTCGAGAAGGACTTCCGCCACGAGTTCGCCGACGTCGACGGGGTCCGTATGCACTACGTGAGGGGCGGCAGCGGCACGCCGGTCGTGCTGATCCACGGTTGGCCGCAGACCTGGTACGGCTGGTGGCCGATCATGCCGGAACTCGCCAAGCACCACACCGTCTACGCCGTAGACCTGCCCGGACTGGGCGACAGCACCGGCTCCCCGTCCGGCTACGACAAGGCCACGCTGGCGCGGTACGTGCACAAACTGGTCGCCGACCGGCTCGGGCTGCACGACGCCCGCGTCGTCGGGCACGACCTCGGTGCCGCGGTGGCATTCCAGTACGCGAGCCAATTCCCGGACGACACCGCGCGCCTGGGCTACCTGGACCTGCCGCTGCCCGGGCCCGCGATCGACGCGCCCACCTACCGCTCACTGAGCTGGCACATCGCCTTTCACGCCCAGCGGCGCGTCCCCGAGGCGGTCGTGGGAGACGACGTCAGGAAGTACCTGTCGCTGTTCTACCCCCAGGTCTCGTACCGTGGCACGGCGTTCGGCGGCACGTCCGACGACGCGCCGTTCACCCGCGCCGAGATCGACGAGTACGCCCGCACCTACAGCCGGCCCGAGGCCCTCTCGGGGGGCTTCGAGCTCTACCGCGCTCTGGAACGGGACGTCCGCGACACCGTGGCCGCGGCACCGGTACGCGTCCCGGCCCTGCTCATGACCGCGGAAGGACAACTCGACGCGATCCGCGGCACAGTGGCCCCGCGCGTGACCAACATCGAGCGGGCGGTGGACGTTCCGCGAGCCGGACACTGGCTCGTCGAGGAGAACCCCCGCTTCGTCACCGCCGAACTCCTGAGGTTCCTCGACTGATGACCACGCCGGGTTCGCGAGCCGCCCGCTGTGGTCCGTGGGGGCCACCCCGGACACGACACGGTCGGCCGGCCTCGACCCACTGGGCCTCGATCCGCCGTGCCGGGGTAGTCGGGACAGAGGACGGGAACCGGATCAGGAGGTGCCGAAGGTGAGCGAATCATCCCTACGGGCAGTGGGCTGGGCGAAGTCGTTGCCGCTCACCAGCGATGTGAGGACGGCGCGGGACTGGGCCCGCGGCCACCTGCGGCAGATGCGGTGGACCGCCACGGCTCCGGAGACGGTGGACGCCGTGCTGCTGACCGTCTCGGAGCTCGTCACCAACGCCCAGGTGCACGCCCGCAGCAACGCGCAGTTGATGATGACGTGGGACGAGCACTGCCTGCACATCGCCGTGCACGACTCTTCCGGCGAACTCCCCCTGGCCCGGGCGGCGAGCCCCGACCGCCTGGGCGGACGCGGGATGTTCCTCGTCGAGGCGCTGGCGGACGACTGGGAGGCCCGCGCCTGTCCCGACGGCAAGACCGTGATCGCGTGTTTCCGTCCGCCCGCCGCGACTTCGTGACACCCGCGAGGTCCCGGCGCTGACTCACGTCTGGTCGCCCGCCCCCGGGGAAACCTGCCGCTCGAAGAGCGTCTCCAGCACAACCGTCGCACTGGTCCCGCTGACCCCGGCAATGGCGTAGATACGGCGCAGCACGTCCTGCAGCTGCTCGGTGGTCGCGGTCCTGACTTTCACCAGCACCGAGGCGCTGCCGGCGATGACGTGCGCCTCCAGGATCTCGGGCAGCGCGGCGAAGTCCTGCGCGGAGTCTCCCATCCACGCCGTCGAGTCGACCATCACGTAGGCGAGGACACCGCACCCGACCGACGCCGGGTCCACTTCGGCAGTGGTCCGTCGGATGACCCCCCGCTCCCGCAGCTTGCGCACACGCTCGTGGGCCGCCCCGGCGGACAGGCCCACGGCCTGGCCGAGCACGGCGTAGGACTGCGTGGCGTCCTGCTGGAGTCGCGTCAGGAGGACACGATCGATGTGATCCACAATTCTCCATTCGCCCTACAGGTGCAGGCACAATACGTCATCCTAGAATATGCGTGCCATGCCGAAGTTTGTTCGGCCCGTCTGTGGGAGGGGACCCCATGCCCGACGAGAGCCCTGCGCTGTACGAGATGCTCGACGACCGGTTCCGTGCCGGGCGGTGCATGAACGGCGACGACGGCCTGGAGGTGCTGTACACCGGCTGCCGTTGGGCCGAGGGGCCCGTCTACGTGCCTGCCTGGCGGCAGGTGATCTGGAGCGACATCCCCAATGACCGGATGCTGCGCTGGGACGAGGAGACCGGCGCCGTCAGCGTCTTCCGCCGTGCCGCCGGGCACACCAACGGCAACACGCTCGACCGGCAGGGCCGGCTGATCACCTGCGAGCAGGGCAACCGCCGGGTGACACGGACCGAGCACGACGGCACGGTCACGGTGCTGGCCGACCGCTGGCAGGGCAAGCGCCTGAACAGCCCTAACGACGCGGCGGTGAAGTCGGACGGCTCCGTCTGGTTCTCCGACCCGGACTTCGGCATCACCAGCGACTACGAGGGCTACCGCGCCGAGAGCGAGATCGCGGCCAACAACGTCTACCGGATCGACCCGGACAGCGGTGCGGTGGACCTGGTCGCCGACTGCTTCGCGGCGCCGAACGGGCTCGTCTTCTCGCCGGACGAGCGTCAGCTCTTCGTCTCCGACACCCGGGCCGGCTGCATCCGGGTCTTCGACGTACGGGACGACGGCACCCTCTCCGACGGCAAGATCTTCGCCGAGGCCGCCCGTCGCGCGAACGCACGCTTCGACAACCTCCGGTTCGACGCCGACGGCCGGCTCTGGGCGGCCGCGATGGCGGACGGGGTGCACTGCTACGACCCCGACGGCACGCTGATCGGGCGGCTCGACGTCCCTGAGGCGGTGGCCAACATCTCCTGGGGCGGACCCAAGCGCAACCGCCTCTTCATCACCGCGGAGACCAGCCTCTACTCGGTCGTCATGGGGGTCACGGGCACGCACCCTACCGGCCCGGGGCGGCGGCCCTGGCTGGACCCGGAGCCCAGGTGACCGTTCGGCCGAGGCAGGTCGAGGCGGTCCGGACTTGCGGGTGGCCGTGCGCGCGAGCAGGGTGGAGAGATGAGTGGTAAGGACGGTCCCACACTCATCTCGTCGGTGCAGCGAGCCTTCCGGCTGATGGAAGCGGTCGGCGCGCACGAGGGCGGCGTCCCGGCCAAGCAGCTGGCACGTGAGACGGGACTGGCCCTGGCCACCACCTACCACCTGCTGCGCACCATGGTGCACGACGGCTACGTGCGCAAACTCGACGACGGCACGTTCGTCCTCGGCGAGAAGCTGGGCGCGCTGCACGGCGGAAGCCGCGAGCAGGCGGCACTCAGCAGGGTCCGTCCGACGCTCGCCGAGTTGCGCGACGGCCTGTCCGCCGCGGCCTACCTGACCTTCTACGAAGACGGCGAGATCCGGGTCGCGGAGATCGTGGACGGCCCGAAAGCCCCCCGTGTCGATCTGTGGGTCGGCTTCGAGGACGCGGGACACGCCACGGCGCTCGGCAAGTGCGTGCTGCGCGAACTGGATCCGGAGGCCCGCGCCGACTACCTCTCCCGTCACACGCTGAACGACCTCACCCCTCGTACCATCACCTACCGCCGTGACCTGCTGCGACGCCTGGACGCCGCGACTCAGGTCCCCGCCGTGACCGACGTCGAGGAGTACGCGCTGGGCACGGCGTGCGTGGCGGTGCCCGTGCGCCAGGGCGACACCATCGGCGCGCTCGGGATCTCCGTGAACGTCAGCCGTGCCGCATCGCTCGGCGACGCCGTGGCGCGACTGCTCGGCACCGCGGAACGGGTCTCCCGGGGGCTCTCGCTCACCATCTGAAATCCAGGCCCTTGTGAGGGGGTGGCCGCGTCCCGTTTCCTGGATGAGACGGGGCAAATAGGACGGCAATGTGAGGGATGGATAAGTGACTGACCAGAGCCTGGCAGGACCGTACGAGTACGGATCGGTCGCCCACCACGTGACGAACGGCTGGACCGTCGTCGGCGCCAGTGGTGAGATCGACATCGCGTTCGCGCCCGTCGTGCGAGCGGCGGTGGTCCGGCTCCTGGACGAGGGCCACCTGCACTTCGTCCTGGACCTGTGCGGTACTCCGTTCCTGGACTCGGCGGGCCTCGGCATGATCGTCGCGGTCACCAAGCGCATCCAGGCACACCATGGCTCCCTGCGGATCGCCTGCGACGACGAGCGGCTGCTCCGCGTCTTCACCCTCGGCGGGCTGCGTCCCGTCTACTCCTTCCACGACACCGTGGACCAGGCCGTCGCACAGCCCGCGGGTGCCGAGGAACTCGCCGACTGGCCGCACATACGGCACTGACGTACGAGCCAAGCGATCGTGGACCCTAGACTCACCGCCATGAACCGATGGGAACAGCTGACCGGTGGCACGTCCGGTGAGCAGTACGCCGCTCGTTTCGCGGAGCTGGCGGAACACGGGCAGGACGTACACGGTGAGGCCCGGCTGTGCGCCACGCTGGTGCCCCCGGGGGCCCGCGTGCTCGACGCGGGCTGCGGTACCGGCCGAGTCCTGATCCAGCTCGCCCGGCTCGGATACGACGGCGTCGGCGTCGACCGCGACGCCTCCATGCTGGCCGTGGCCCGGAGAAGCGCACCACGGCTGACCTGGCTGCAAGCCGACCTGTCGGACTTCGACCCGGCCGCCGCCGGTGTCACCCCCGGCTTCGACCTCGTCATCGCCGCGGGCAACGTCTTTCCGCTCCTCGCTCCGGGCACCGAGGCGGACGTCGCGGCCGTGCTGGCCCGCGCGCTGCGCCCGGGCGGCCTGCTCGTCGCGGGCTTCGGCCTCGACCGGGACCATCTGCCCGTGGCGCCGAGCCTCACCCTTGCGCAGTACGAAGCCCACTGCACCGGAGCCGGCCTGACCCTCACCGACCGCTTCGCCACCTGGGACGCCGACCCGTATGACGGTGGCGGCTACGCGGTGAGCGTCCACCGCCGCTGACATCGCCCCGGCACCGACCAGCCGCACGCCTCGTGGAACGCGCCGGCCGCGACATCGCCGCCTCCGAATCCGCCGGGTCAGAACGGCATGTGGCCACGGGCCCGGCGACCGGCCGAACCACTGCGACCGACGGCCTTGGAGCTGCTGCGGAAGGGCTTGCTGAATGCGCGGCCCAGGATGCCGGGCGCCTTGCCGCCGGCCCGGGAGCCGGCGCCCAGCGTTCGCTGAGTGCCGCGCTGCGGACGATGGGACAGGCGCGGTACGAGGAACGCGAGCACGGCGAGAACGACGCATACGGCGACGATTCCGACGATCATCATGATCGGACCTCCTGACGTGAGACGTAGCTGTCGGTTGCCCTGCGGATGGGGGCACATGCGTGCCGGGCGGAACGGCCCATGGGCCGACCGCCTTCGTATCGCGGGGGAGAATGAGCCGCATGGCCATGGTGAAAGACGTCGATGTCCGGCGCACGGAGCACTGCGAGACGGCGGCGCTGGGTGTCCTCCTGCGGCACGAGGGACTCGACCTGTCCGAGCCCATGCTCTTCGGGCTCGGCTCCGGCCTGTCCTTCGTCTACTGGGCGAGCAAGAACATGGACTTCCCCTTCCTGGGCGGCCGGGTCAAGCCGTTCGAACTCACCAGAAACCTGGCCGCCACACTCGGACTCGAGCTGCGGGTCGAGGAGACCACCTCCCCGCGCAAGGCGTGGCAGAACGTCGCGGCACACATCGACGCCGGCCGGCCGGTGGGTCTGCAACTCGACAGCTACCACCTGGACTACTTCACCACCAAGGTGCACTTCGGCGGACACATCGTCGCCATGTACGGCTACGACGAACACGACGCCTACCTGGTGGACACCTCCCAGCAGGGCGGATCCGTCTCCACGAGCCGCGCCGCCCTGGCCGGTGCCAGGGCCGCGCGCGGCCCGATGACCGCACGGCACCGGTCCTTCACCCTCACCGTGCCCGGCGGCCCGACGCCACCGCAGGACCGGATCGTCCCCGCGATCAAGAGCTGCGCCGACGCCTTCCTGAACCCGCCCATCGCGAACCTGGGCCACCGGGGCATCGAGAAGGCCGCCACACAAGTGCCGAAATGGCTGGAACGTACCGGCCATCCGCAGGAGGACCTCCCAAGGGCCGCCCTCCTCATGGAGCGAGCCGGCACCGGCGGCGCCCTGTTCCGCAACCTCTACCGGGACTTCCTCGCCGAGTGCGCCCAGCAGATCGACGACGACCACCTGCGCACCGGCCACCGCCTGTACGCCGAGGCGGCCACCCTCTGGACGCGGGTGGCCGCACTCGTCGCGGCAGCGGGCGAGTCCGGCGACGCGAAGAACCTCACGGAGGCCGGCTCCGTCCTCCACGAACTCTCACGTGTCGAACGCGACGCGATGCGTGCACTCAGCCTGCTCCGGTGAAGCGGACGGACCAGTAGGCGGTGCGGTCCAGATAAGCCGTCTGGGCAGCCGCGCCCGTGAGACCGTAGGCCCCGTCGTAGGTCCGGTACCCGGGGCTCTCCGGCGGGACGGCGGCTGCCGGTTCGATCTGGCTGCCTTCGTGCCACTCGTTGAAGGACGTGACCGACACCCAGGTCGGGGAGCCGCCGATGGCGGGATCGAGGGCGTTGTTCCACTGCCGGTCGTATGCCGCGCCGTTGTTCCGCTCCACGGTGGGCGTCGTGTTGCCGGGCACGGCACGGTCGTCGAGGTAGCCGGGTGCGACGGAGGGTGCCCAGATCAGGTCGTGGGCCCGGGCGTGGTCGCCGGCCTGCTTCCAGCCCGGAGCCGTGGCGCCCGCGATCCCGTCGTAGGTGTACATCCCGGAGAAGTGCGCGATCTTGGTGGTGTCGGTGGTCTGGGCGAGCACACTGCTGGTGCCGGTGACCTGGTCGAGCGGGGACCAGTCGGTGATGTCGAGGCTCTGGAAGACGTAGAAGGCGTTCTTGCCGCCGTGCTCGGGGGAGCGGTAGAAGGCCGGGTGGTCGCCGTAGGTGCTGTTGATGTACCGGACGTCGGCCACGGTCGACGCGGCGGTTCGTCCGGCGTACGGCTCCAGGTGCCAGGCCACCTTGATGCCCTTCTTCCGGGCGGCGTCGAGGACACCCCGGGCGAGCCGGTCCTCGTAGCTGCCCTGGCCCCACCAGCTGTAGACGAGCACGCCGGCGCCGGATCGGGCGATCCATTCCATGTGCCGGGTCACGGCGCCGGTGAAGTCGCCGGAGTCGTAGGGGCCGAGAGCCGGGTAGAAGTCGGCTCCGATGGCGCCCGGAGGGGTCTGGCCGCCCTGCTGCCAGTGCCGCCAGCTGCCGTTCGTCGCAGGGCTCCCGTACCAGGGGTAGTAGAAGAGGTGCACGTTCGGGTTGAGGGCTTCGGCGGTGGGCTCGGTGGTGACGCTCAGGGTGTCGATGTCGAACAGCGCGCCGCTGCCGCCGGTGAACCGCAGGAACAGCGGACCGGACGCGGTGGCGCCGAGCGTGGTCGAGACGTCGGTGAAGGTCTCCCAGCCGCCGGTCACCGGTACCCGTACCGAGCCGAGCAGGGTGCCGGTGGCCGAGCCGGACCGGACCTCGACGGTGCCGCCCGCACCGGCCGACGAGACCCTCGCCGAGAAGGAGCGGGCCCCCTCGGTGGAGACGTTGGCGTAGCCCACCCAGTCGCCGTTGTCGATGTAGCCCAGTGTCCGCCCGCCGCCGGCACCGGCGTGCGGGGCCGCCTGTACACCGGAGCCCGTCGTGTACGACTCCGCCTCGATCCGGTCGGCGCCGCCGGGGGAGGAGCAGTCGGCCGGAGCCTGCCCGGCCGCGTAGCGGACGGCGCCCAGCAGCAGGGAGCGGAAGGCCGGATCGCCGTAGGACTGAGCGGTGTGGCCGAGTCCCGTGTAGAAGGAGCGGCCGTCGCCCTGGCTGTGACACCAGGTGATGGGATGGTCGGCACCCATGCTGCCGCCGCTGTAGGTCGTCTCGTCCAGGGTCTGGAGCACGTGGACGCCGGGACGGGGACTGGCGCGGTAGTTGTACCACTCGTCGGTACGCGTCCACGTCGCACCCAGGTGGGCGGTCGCGGGATGGGTGCGGTCCTCGGTCGCCAGCGTTGCCTGCTGGATCGCGGGGTGGCTGTCGAAGTAGGCGCCGACGAGCCGGCCGTAGTAGGGCCAGTCGTACTCGGTGTCGGCGGCGGCGTGCACCCCGACGAATCCGCCGCCGGAGTCGACGTACGTCTCGAAGGCGGCCTGCTGGGAGTCGTCGAGGACGTCTCCGGTGGTGTTGAGGAACACCACCGCCTCGTAACCGGACAGGCCGGAGGGCGTGAAGGCGGCCGCGTCCTCGGTGGCGGTGACGGTGAAGCCGCCCTGGCTGCCCTGCTCGCGCAGGGCGTCGATGCCGGCCGGGATGGCGTCGTGCCGGAAGCCGGCCGTCTTGGAGAACACCAGGACGTCGAAGGCGGCCGCTCTTCGCAGTGGGTCGGCCTGCGTCACCGGTGCCGGTGCGGCGAGGGCGCACGCCACGGCCGTGGCGAGGACCGCCGCTCCGCGACGCAGGCGTCTGGTGAGCGTGGACACGGTTCATCACCCCTTTCGCGTCGACGCGGTGAGCGTCAGGCTGTCGATGTCGAACAGGGCCCCGCTGCCGCCGGTGAACGTCAGGAAGAGAGGGCCGGTCCCCGTCGTGTTCAGCGCCGTGCTGACGGTGGTGAACGTCTCCCAGCCGCCCGTCACCGGGACCGGCACCGAGCCGAGCAGCGGGCCGTTCTGCGACCCGGAGCGGAATTGCAGCGTTCCTCCCGCCCCGGCCGACGAGACCCTCGCGGAGACCGAGGCGGCGCCCGCCGTGGGCACGGAGTCGTACCCGGCCCAGTCCCCGCTGTCGATGTATCCGAGGGTCTGCCCGCCACTGGCCGCAGCGTGCGCGGCCGGCTGCACTCCTGATGACGAGGTGTAGGACTCCGCCTCCCAGGTCCTGGTGGCGGGTCCGCCCGTGGTGAAGGTGAAGGCGTCGACGTCGAAGAGGTTGCCCTGGCCGGTGGGTCCGCGGAAGACGAGGAACAGCTCGGTGCTGTCCGGCGGCACTTGGGACAGTGGTGCCGAGACGTCCGCGAAGGTCTCCCACCCTCCGGTCACCGGCACGTTCGCACGGCCCAGCAGCGTTCCGGTCGCGGACCCCGCGCGAACCTCCAGCGTGCCGCCCGCTCCACCGGAGGAGACCCGGGCGGAGAAGCCGGAGGCGCCCGCGAGCGCGTAGGGCTTGAAGGAGATCCAGTCGCCGTCGTCGGTGAAGCCGACCGTGTTGCCGCCCTCCGCGTTGCCGTGGGCGGCGGCCTGGACGCCCGACTGGGCGGAGTAGTGCTCGGCCTGACGGTGACGGGGCTGCAGGGTGCGCAGCGAGTGGGTGGTCAGGCCCGCGGAGTCGGTGTACTCCGCGTCCAGGACGCCGTACAGGTTGGCGGCGCTGTCGTGCTCGCCGTCGACCGGGATGGTGAGGGAACCACTGCACCCGTTCGTGGACGTGATGGCGTGGGTGTGGCTGTCGTGCCCGAGCAGATAGGTGACCTTCACCTTGGAGCAGTCGATGCCGCCGTCCTCCGGATCACTCACCTGTGTCCGGAAGGGAATGGTGTCCCCGAAAGAGAACAACTGCCCGTTGAGGGGCTGCTGGAGGGTGACGGACGGGGCGGTGTTGCCGGCCGTCACGACGAGGCTGGCGGTGCCGGTGAGGCCCTCGGCGTCCTTGACGGTGAGGGTGGGACGGTAGGTGCCCTTGGTGGTGTAGGTGTGGCTGGGATCGGCCTGGGTGGACGTCGAGCCGTCGCCGAAGTCCCACGAGTAGGTGAGCGGCTTCCCTTCGGGGTCGGAGCTGCCCTGGGAGGAGAACTTCACGGTGAGGGGCAGGCCGCCCGAGGTCCGGTCGGCGGAGGCTTTGGCCACCGGGTTGCGGTTGCTGCCGGCCAGGTACTCGATGCGGTACAGCGCCTGGTTGTTGCTGCCGGTGCCGTAGTCCAGGACGTACAGCGCGCCGTCGGGGCCGAAGTCGGAGTCCATGACCTGCGTCCCGTGCCACGGGAAGTCCTCGATCGATCCGTATCCGCCGTTGCCCGTGACCTCGACGGCTTTGATCCACTGTCGTCCGAACTCCGTCGCGAAGTAGCGGCCGTCCAGTGCCTGGGGGAACTTCACGGAGGAGTTCAGGGCGGGGTCGTAGCGGTAGACCTCGCCGCCCATGGGGGACTCGGATCCGCCGCCGAACTCGGGCGGGGAGCCTTCCAGCCCGTACTTGATCCAGCTCGGCTTCGCGGGGGGCAGCTTGGCCTGGCCGGCGTTGCGGAAGGAGTTGTTGGCGGGTCCGCTGCCGCAGTCGTACCTGGTGGCGGAGGGGCCGTTAGGGAAGGTGTATTCGTTGTACGTCTCCGCGGCCGTGTTCGTGCCCGTGCAGTAGGGCCAGCCGTAGTTGCCCGGTCCGGTGATGCGGTTGAACTCCACCTGGCCGCCGGGGCCGCGGTCCGAGGCGGTGCCGCCGGCGTCGGGGCCGTAGTCGCCCAGGTAGACGATTCCCGTGGGACGGTCGACGGACATCCGGAAGGGGTTGCGGAAGCCCATGGCGTAGATCTCGGGCCGTGTCCTCGCGGTGCCGGGTGCGAAGAGATTCCCGGCGGGCACGGTGTAGCCGCCGTCGGCGGTCGGCTTGATCCGCAGCAGCTTGCCGCGCAGATCGTTGGTGGAGCCGGAGCTGCGCTGTGCGTCGAACTGGGGGTTGCGGTCGGTGCGTTCGTCGATCGGGGCGTATCCGGCCGAGTCGAACGGGTTGGTGTCGTCACCCGTGGTCAGGTAGAGGTTGCCGGCCGCGTCGAAGTCGATGTCGCCGCCGACGTGGCAGCACTGGCCGCGGTCGTTGGGGACTTCCAGGATCACCTTCTCGGCTGCGGTGTCGAGGGTGCCGTCGGCCTTGAGCGTGAACCGCGAGAGGTTGAGGTGCCCCTTCCACGCCTCGAAGTCGGCTGCGCCGCCCGTGACCGGGGCGTCGCCCGCGGGGGTGTTGAGCTTGGGGGAGTAGTACACGTAGACGTAGCGGTTCACGGAGAAGTCGGGGTCCACGGCGATGCCCTGCAGACCCTCCTCGTCGTGCGTGTAGACGTCCAGTTTCCCCGCCTGCTTCGTGTTGCCGGCGGCGTCGGTGCGGCGGATGGTGCCGTCCCGGGACGTGTGCAGGACGGACCGGTCGGGCAGCACGGTGAGCGACATGGGCTCGCCCAACTCCGCCGCGCCGGTCGCCATCTGTACCTGCTGGTAGTCGGACGCGGGTATGTCGGCAGCCTGGGCCGCGGAGGCGGGCGGAGGGCCCACCGCGGCCGCAGCGGCCACCAGGAGGGCGAGCGCGGTGATCGTTCCGCGTCTCGGGCGAGGACGCTGGGACATGGTGGTGGTTCCTTCCTGACGTCATGGGGGTTGTCAGGCAAGGCGCGCGCCGGATGCGCGTATTGCCGTCCGAGCACTGCGTGCAATGTGCAGTGATTGCGGGTGGCACATGGAAAGTTGCGAGGAATTGCGACTCTTATGCAGGCTGGCGATGCGCCCCCTATTTGTCAAGTGCCTGTCAAAAAGCGCCGTAGGTCATGTCGCTCGCGGGGAAGCACTCCCCTCACGCAACAACTATTGACGCTTGTTTGTGAGAGTTTTACTTTCCTTCGTGTGAGAGCGCTCTCAAGACGTCGCTTACGTCAAGACTTTGAGGTTTCCTCCATGTCAGTCTCCCGCTCGCGATCCGCCTCTCGAAGCAGACCCGTGGCCGCCCTGGCGCTGGTCACCGCGTTGGCCGCCGTGGGTCTCGGCCCCGCCGCGACTCCTGCGGCCGCGGCCGACGTGCCGGTGGGCTCCGGCAGCTACTCCGACACCCGTCCCGCCGGAACCTCCGGGCCAACCACCAACACCGGTGCCCCGGTGACCCCCAAGGTCACTCCGGGCGCCAAGGGCAAACCGGTCCCGACCAACGACTGGTGGTCGTCCCTCGCCTTCCAGAGGTACGGCGACAATCCCCACTCCACCCCGATGTACGGGCACCCGCTCACCTACCAGGCAACCGCCGGTGGGCTGGAGATCGGCTACCCCACCAGTCCTGCGGTCGTCGGCGAGGGCCGCCAGTACGAGTACGCGCACAAGCGCGACCTGACCCTCGGCCTGACCGGCCTGAACTCCCCGGACGCGAAGGCCGACGCCTGGTCCGACTGGACCGTCACGCCCTACTGGTCCGACGGCACCCGCACCCTGCGCACCACCATCGGCCACGGTCTTCCCTTCGTGTACGCCAAGGGGTCCGGCGGCAACGCGCAGATCTCCACAGCCTCCACGCCCACGGTCTTCGCCGACCAGGGCA
Source organism: Streptomyces sp. WAC 04229 (assembly GCF_003947455.1). Classification (GTDB taxonomy): domain Bacteria; phylum Actinomycetota; class Actinomycetes; order Streptomycetales; family Streptomycetaceae; genus Streptomyces. Next base: position 67,440 of record NZ_QHJH01000006.1, read on the forward strand.
ACGTCCTCGGAATCACGGTCGGCGGCCACCACTACGCCCTCTTCGCCCCCAGTGGCAGCGACTGGAGTCTCGCGGGTTCCACGGTCACCGCGGCGCTGGGCGCCAAGGACTATTTCTCGCTCGCCGTCCTGCCCTCGGCCGATGCGCTGGCCACCTACAAGAAGTACGCGTACAGCTTCGTCACCGGCTCCAAGGCGAGCTGGTCCTACGCGGCGGGCTCGGTCAGGACCGGCTACACCCTCACCACCCAGGCGCAGGAGGGCAGCGAGACCGGGACCATCCAGGCGCTCTACCGCCATCAGTGGCTGCACACGTCGGATCCGCTGACCTCTTACACGTACGTGTCGCCGCGCGGCACGATGAAGGTGCGCGAGGGGAAGACGTTCACGACCACTCAGAAGGCGTCGCCCGTCCTGCCCGCACTCCCGAAGTCGTCGGGCGTCGACCGGGCCCGCCTGAAGACCCACCTCGACGAGGTGGCCAACGCGGCCGACCCCTTCTCCGGGGCGACCGACACGTACTGGACGGGCAAGGCGCTCGGCAGGCTGGCCCAGCTGGTCCCCGTAGCCGACCAGATCGGGGAGACCGCCACCCGTGACAAGCTCCTGGGACTGCTCAAGGGCCGGCTCCAGGAGTGGTTCACCGCCGGTGGCGCGAGCGAGTTCTCCTACGACAGGGACTGGAAGACGCTGACCGGCTATCCCGCGTCGTACGGCAGCGACACGGAACTCAACGACCACCACTTCCACTACAGCTACTACGTCTACGCGGCCGCGATCGTCGCCCAGTACGACCGGGCCTGGGCAGCCGACTCGGCGTGGGGCGGCATGGTGAAGACCCTCATCAAGGACGCGGCCAACCCCGCCCGCGACGACACGGCCTTCCCGTTCCTCCGCGGATTCGACGTCTACGCGGGCCACAGCTGGGCCTCGGGACACCAGGGCTTCGCCGCGGGCAACAACCAGGAATCGTCGTCCGAGTCGACGAACCTCAGCGCGGCCCTGGTGCTCTGGGGATCGGCCACCGACAACACCGAACTCCGAGACCTGGGCGCCTATTTGCTCACCACCGAATCGGAGGCGATCGCGCAGTACTGGTTCGACGCCGACGAACGGGTGTTCCCCTCGGGCTTCGGTCACGACACGGCGGGGATGGTGTGGGGGAGCGGCGCGGCGTACGCGACGTGGTGGACGGCGAACCCCGAGGAGATCCACGGCATCAACGTCCTCCCCGTCACGGGGGGTTCGCTGCACCTGTCCGGACACAAGGCCGCGATCCGGCGCAACCTCGCCGAACTGGTGCGGGAGAACGGCGGCCCAGCCGTCGAGTGGCGTGACATCCTCTGGGAATTCGAGTCGCTCGCCGACCCGGCCGCGGCCAAGGCCAAGTGGGACGCGGGCCAGGCCGGTTACACCCCCGAGCAGGGTGAGTCCAAGGCGCACACCTATCACTGGATCGGCACCCTGGACACGGTGGGCGCCCCGGACACCACGGTGACGGGCGACATCCCGGCATCGGCCGTCTTCAGCAAGGGGACCGTCCGTACCTACGCGGCGCACAACTTCGGCGCGTCCCCCCGCACCGTCACGTTCTCCGACGGCGCGACCTTGACGGTCCCGGCCCGCTCCACGGCTACGGGTACCGGAACGGGCGGCGGCGACCCGGATCCGGACCCGGATCCGCCCACGGGGAACGTCTTCCAGCTCCGTACGGGAGGCGCACTGACACCGGCGGCCGGGTCCACAGCCGGCAGCGACACCATCCCGTCGGCGGGCGGCGCGAATCGCGACGGCACGCCGTACCAGCCGCTGGTCTACGAGGCGAAGAAGGTCAACGGCACCTACGCGGCCGGCGCGTCCACGGCCTTCCGCATCCAGTTGGACGCGGGGAACGCGGTCGGCCTCGGCCAGCAGGCGAGGATCAGCTACGACCTCACGGGCGACGGCTCCTTCGAACGGACGGAGACCTACCGGTACTTCGCGACTGATCCAGTGACCGGTTGGGAGACCTACGGCGAGAGCAGCGGTCTCAAGTCGGCGACGGGCACACTGGGGAACCTGACGGGCGGCACGGTCCGCCTGGAGGTCTGGTCGGCGATCGGCAACGCCCCGGCGAAGCTGCGCACCGGGACGGCGGATTCGACACTGACGATTCCGTTCGGCTAGAACTCCGGCCGAACGACCTTGGTCGCACGAGGCCGGCGGGGCTTCCACACGGGGACGTACGACTGGGACCCGCCGGCAGAGAGCTGCGGGCCCGGCGCCCGTAGCCGCCCGGTTCCGGCGGCTGCGGGCGGTCGGCACCGGTTACGGCGGCTCCGACGCTGCCGCGAAGCTGCTGCTGAGCGCGGGCGGCGCGTGGAGCCCGCTCGGGGCGCCCTGCTGGTGCCGGTGGCCCGGAGCGCGGGCCACGTCCTGTACCGCCTGATGGCCGACCGTCTGATCCCGGTCGCCGACACGCTTGGCGCGCTGGGCACTTCCGTGGCCCACGCGTCACGCCCCCCGCCACGCCACGCTGACGGTCGAGGTCTTCCCGGGAGCGGACCACCGCCTGCGACTGCCGGACGCCGCCGAGCCTCCACCGGAGTACTTCACCGGGCTGACCGATGGGCTGCGACGGCGGTGACCTCGCCGCACCGTTGCGGGCGAATCCTCGATGCACAGTCCGCGCGTCCCGGCCGTCCGAGCGCGTCCTGTCGGGTGAGCCGTCCCCGCGCCGGTTTTGCCCTCCCGGGAGCCGGGGCACTGGGCACGGCATGGGTGACTACGACAACGCGATCACGGTGAACGTCCCTCCCGGCAAGCTCTTCGCCTACCTCTCCGACGTGGAGAACCTGCCCGCCTACATGCCGCGCCTGACGGCCGCGCATCCCCACGACGGCGACCGGGTCACCGTCACCGCCCACATCGACCCTCCGGACGCCCCTGAGCAGGACGTGACCAGCGAGGCCTGGATCCACGTCCTTGAGGACGGGAAGACCCTGGAGTGGGGCGCACCCGGGCCGCACGACTACCACGGCCGCCTCCACATCAGCGAAGGCCCCAGCGAAGCCTCCTCCCGCCTCAAGGTCGAGCTGCACACGCAGCGGGCCGAGGGCGGACACATCAACGAAGGGCTCCAGGAAGCCCTGCAAGGCATCAGGGACGCGGTCGAGACCGCCGAGCACTGACCGACCCGGCAGCGGGGCCGCCCCCGCGTGTGCCCGGCGGCACCAGGGGCTAAGTCGACTTCAGGGGCTCCCTGAAGGACTTGCGGAACATCGGCCCGGCGAACGGAATGACCGGCGAGAGCAGCTTCGCCTTGAGGGAGCTGGGATGCCGTTCCAGGCTGACGTCGATGCGGGTGCCGTCATTCGTGGGCGTCAGCCGGAAGTCCCACCCGCCGGGCCCGAAGGGCGTCGAGTCGTGTGTGGTGACCGTGACCCGGTTGTGCGACGGGTCCCACTCGTAGCGCGCGTTCTCCCAGGACTTGTCATTCCCCTCGGTGACCTCGGCCCAGGTGTCGCCTTTGTCGTGGACCTGGTAGTGCGCGGCGTCGATCGACGGCCACTGCTCCACGCGCGAGGGGGTGAAGTTGGTCAGTACCCCCATCACCTCGGCCGGCGTCATCGACGAGTCCATGTGGAAGTGCAGGGATGGCATGACCCGCTCCTTGGTTCTGGAAGGCGGAACCGTCAGGGCTCACCTCCCAGGATGCGCCCCGGGCGGCACGAACGCACGGTCACGGTGTGTACCGCCCCTTCCAGCCGCGGCCCGCCGCGGCCGCCGCCAACTCGGCCTCGCATCCGTTTCATGTGAAACGGTCACGAACGTTCGGCAGCTGTACGATGCCCCCATGGCCCCCCAAGCTTCCCGCCGTGACGCCGCGACGCGTGCCAACGACCGCCCCGGTGACGCCTCCCCGTTCGCGCTCGGCCTGCTCCTGCGGCGTGCGCACTGGCGGGCGGCCGGCCTGATGTCGGAGGCGCTGCGCCCGCTCGGCATCGAGTTGCGGCACTTCGCCGTGCTGATCGTGCTGGTCGACCGCGGTCCCACCGTGCAACGTGACCTGGCCGCGGCCACGGGGACGGACAAGGCGGGGATCATGCGGGTCGTCGACGACCTGGAGCGCCGCAACCTCGCCGTGCGCAAGGCCGTGCCCGGGGACCGCCGGGCACGGTCGGTGGAGATCACCCCCGAAGGGCTTGCGCTCTTCGACGCCGCGCACGTCGCGGCCGAGCCGCTGGCCGAGCGACTGGTCGCCGACCTGGGGCCAGACGGCTCGGAGCAGCTCACACGTCTGCTGACCGTGCTGGCCCACCCCGGCGGCCAGAAGCCGGCCCCGCCCGCTCACTCCGGATGAACCGCGGACGCGCCACCCTCACCTGTCGGCATCGGCGGTGAGGCGATCGGCCAGCGCCTTGGCCTTGGTGATCGCTTCGCTGTGCGCACGCTCCTTCGAGGCCTGGAAGAGGGAGACCAGTTCCGCCATGGCGGGGTTGCGCGGAGCCATGGTGAGTTCCGGGACGATGAAGTCGACGTCCAGGCCGAGAGTGCGCCCGAGGACGGCCTCCAGGTAGTTCCGCACGAACTCGAAGCCTTCGCGTGGCGTCCCGGGCGCGTAGGAGCCGCCGCGGCTCGCGACCACCACGGCCGGAGTCCCCTGTGCCGAGGGCGCCTCGCCCGCCGTGCGACCGAGCAGGAGCACGCTGTCCAGCCACGCCTTCAGGGTCGACGGCACCGTGTAGTTGTACATGGGAGCGCCGATGACGACGGCATCCGCCCGCTCCAGTTCCTCGATGAGCTCCAGGCGGGCGGCGAAGGCGGCGGACTGGCCGGCCGTGCGCTCCGACGGGTCGGCGTAACCGGCCGACCAGGCGTCCTGGGTGATGTGCGGGACGGGTTCGGCGGCGAGGTCGCGGTAGACCACCGTGCCGCCCGGGTGCTGCTCCTCCCAGGTCCGGCTGAAGGCGGCCGTGACCGACCGGGACGCGGACGCCCCGGAGGGGAAGACGGACGAATCGATGTGCAGAAGTGTGGCCATGAAGCGTCTCCGTGCAGAGGTGTCGGGCCCGGGCGGTGGCCGGGCTGCTCACGCAACGAAGTTATACACGAGATGGTCGCGAATGATACTGTCGCGTTCGAATCCATGATCGTGAGCAATTAGGGAGATGCGTCTTCATGGACGTCTACGAGGCGGTCGCGAGTCGACGGTCCGTACGCCGATTCACCGACCGGCCCGTCCCACGGGAAGTCCTCGAACGCGTGCTGTCCGCCGCCGTCTGGGCACCCTCCGGATCGAACCTCCAGCCCTGGCACGCCTTCGTCCTCACGGGTGGGCCGCTGGACTCGGTCAAGAAGCGGGCGGGTGCCCGGCTGGCCGCGGGCGACCCCTGGGACGAACCCGAGTACGAGCAGTACCCGACCGACCTCAAGTCTCCGTACCAGGAGCGCCGGAGTGCCTTCGGAGAACAGCGCTACGGTGCCCTCGGGATCCCGCGGGCCGACGTGGAGGCACGCCAGCGGGCCGCCTCGGCGAACTGGGACTCCTTCGGGGCGCCGGCCGCGATGTTCTGCTACATCGACCGCGACCTGGGCCGCCCGCAGTGGAGCGACGTGGGCATGTTCCTCCAGACGGTGATGCTGCTCCTGCGCGCGGAAGGGCTGCACAGCTGCACGCAGATGGCGTGGGCCAAGTTCCACCGGACCGTCGCCGAAACCGTGATGCCCCCGCGGGACCTGACCCTCTTCTGCGGCATGTCGATCGGATACGAGCGCCCCGATGCCCGCACCACCCGCACCGGGCGGGCTCCGGTGCGGGAGACGGTCACGTTCGTCGACGCCTGAGACTCATTCCTTCGGGCGCCTGAAGGAGCCTTCGCACCCGGACCCCCACACAGTGGTCCGTGAGCCACACATTTCACGAGGAGAGGATTGCCATGAGGATCGCGGTCATAGGCGGTACGGGGCTGATCGGATCACAGGTCGTGGAGAAGCTGAACGCGGCCGGACACGAGGCGGTGCCGCACTCGCTGTCCACCGGCGTGGACGTCATCAGCGGGCAAGGCGTGGCCCAGGCCGTCGCGGGAGCGGACGTCGTCGTCAACCTGACGAACAGCCCGACCTTCGACGACGCCTCGCCGGCCTTCTTCCAAACCTCCATGGACAACCTGCTGACCGCGGCCCGCGAGGGCGGGGCGGGTCACTTCGTCATCCTGTCCATCGTCGGCGTCGACAAGGTGCCGGAGCTGGACTACTACCGTGCCAAGACCCTCCAGGAGGAGCTCCTGCGGTCCGGGCCGGTGCCCTACTCGATCGTGCGCGCCACCCAGTTCATGGAGTTCATGGACGCGGTGCTGACCTGGACGGCCGACGACGACACCGTCCGCCTCCCGGCCACGCCCATCCAGCCGATCGCCGCCAGGGACGTGGCCGAGGCGGTCGCACAGGTCGCGCTCGGCGCCCCGCTGAACGGCATCCGCGACATCGGCGGACCCGAGGTCTTCGCCCTCGACGAACTGGGCCGGCTGACCCTCTCCCACAAGGGCGACGCCCGCTCGGTCGTCACCGACCCCACCGCCGGCATGTTCGCGGCCGTCAGGGGCGACGTCCTCACCGACATGAAAGCCCACCTGGCACCGACCCGGTACGCCGACTGGCTCTCCTGAGGTGCGAGGGGGGGCGGGCAGCAGGCTGCCCGCCCCCCGCCCACGGCCCCTAGCGGCGCATCAGCGCGAAGACGCCCCAGCCGAGGTACTCACGCTGGTAGCGCGTGTAGCGGGCCGGTTCGGCGGAGAGCTCGGCCCGGATCTCGGCCGCCAGCTCGTCATCCGGATGGCGATCGAGCCAACGCCGCATGTTGAGCCACTGCGCGGCCTGGTACCGGTCCCAGCTGTCCTGGTCGGCCAGCATCATCTCCACGACGTCGTACCCCAGGGAACCGAACCGCTCGATCAGCTCCGGCAACAGCAGGAAGTCCTCCTTGCCATGGGCGTGGCTGGCTCGGGCGGTCTCCTGGTCCGGCACTTCCCGGCGCCAGTACGGCTCGCCGATCAGCATCAGCCCGCCCGGGGCAAGGCTGCCGGCGAGCAGTTCGACCGTGCCGGCCACGCCGCCTCCGATCCAGGTCGCGCCGACGCAGGCCGCGAGCCCGACCGGTTCGTCCGCGACGTGGCCCGACGCGTCGCCGTGCACGAACTCGACCTGTTCCGCGACACCCAGTTCGGCCGCGCGGGCACGCGCCCGCTCGGTGAACACCGTGCTGATGTCCACCCCGGTACCGGTGATGCCGTGGTCACGGGCCCAGGTGCACAGCAACTCGCCCGAACCACTGGCGAGGTCGAGCACACGCGTCCCGGGTGCCAATCGCAGCGCTCGGCCCAGCGCCGCGAGCTTGGCGGCGGTGAGCGGGTTGTGAATGCGGTGGCTACGTTCGCGAATGGTGAAGATGCGTGGAAGATCCACGAGAGGTGTTCCTTCGGTTCGATGCGGTCATGGCCTTCGAGGGGGACAGCCGGCCGAAGTCGGCCGCCGGCACTCGGACCGTCATCAAAAACACCTCGCGCAGCACGTACGGATCCCGGACGTGGCCAATGTAGACAGCCGTGGCCGACCCTTCCACCCATTAACCGGGAGTGGGCCACGGGGGAGACGCGGCACCGCCACGAAGCGCACGCCGCCGGGGTCAGGGACGCTCGTCGGCCACGTCGTCCCGGCTCGGTGTCGGCCCCGTGTGCGGGCGGTCCAGGGCCCACAGCCGCCGCAGCCGGTCGAGGCGGGAGATCGCGGGCGCGGCGGTGACTCCGTGCAGGACGACGGAGGCGAGGACGGTGAAGGCGACGACGGCCCACAGCTCACCGGAGGGCACGTGAAAGCCTTCCGTTCCGAGTGCGTGTGCGAGGTAGAACAGCGACCCGATACCGCGGACCCCGAAGAAGGCGATGACCAGGCGTTCCCGGGGACCTGCCGCCGTGCCGAACTGCGCGACCCAGCCGGTCAGGGGCCGGGTGACGAGCAGCAGGAGCAGACCGACGGCGGCGCCTCGCCATGTCAGGTCCTCCAGAGCGCCCTGCGCCACACAGACACCCAGCAGGAAGAGGAGACCGGCGGTGAGCAGCCGCTCGACCTGCTCCACGAAGTCGTGCAGCACCGAGTGGTAGCCGTGGTCGCGCTCGGCGGCGCGGATGCGGCACGCGGTGACGAAGACGGCGAGGAAGCCGTATCCGTGGGCGAGCTCGGTGACGCCGTAGGAGAGGAACGTGGCGCCCAGGGCGACGAAGCCCTCCCGGTGCTCGGACAGCCGTACGGCCTGCCGGGCGGCACGGAAGAAGAGCCACCCGAGCAACTTGCCCACGGCCAGGCCGGCCAGCACGCCGACCACACAGGCGTACAGCACGTCGACCAGCAGCCAGTGACCCACCCAGCCGCCGGAAAGGCCGGTCCCCGCCGCCGCGGTCAGCGCGATCGCCGCCATGACGACGGGAAACGCGAGACCGTCGTTGAGGCCCGCCTCGCTGGTGAGGGCGAAACGGACCTCGTCCTCGTCGTGCTCGGAGTCGGTGGGCGCGCCCACCCGCACCTCGGAGGCGAGCACCGGGTCGGTGGGTGCGAGCACGGCCGCGAGCAACAGCGCCGCGGCCGGCGGCCAGTCCAGCAGCCACCAGGCCAGGAGCCCCGTCGCCGCGATCGTGAGCGGCATGGTGATGCCGAGCAGTCGCCAGGTGGCACGCCACCGGCGCGCACCGAAGGGACGGTTGAGCGCGAGGCCCGCGCCCATCAGCGACACGATGACGCAGATCTCGGTCAGGTGCTCCACCCACACCCGGTCGCGCGCCAGGTCGATGTCCGGCAACGGGGTGGGCAGCAGCTGCAGCAGGATCCCGCAGGCCAGGAAGACCAGCGGCATGGACAGCGGCCGCCGGGCCACCAGCCGGGGGAGCACCGCCGCCGCCAGAGCACCCGCCCCGAGCACGGTGAAGAGGAAATCAGCCAAGGTCACCGCTGACGTGTGCCCGCCGACCCGGGACCGTACGCGCACCGCTCGCCCAGGGTGTCTGAATGACGTGGCGACATGTGCAGGTGAACTTCAGGGCCGAGGACGACACCGCGTTCGGAAGGCTCTGGGGCGAGGCTATCGACGGGACCGTGCACGGACTGACAGACGACCTCGCCCTGATGCGCTCCGCCGGGGGCGCCGGAGGAGGGCCGGTGCGCCGCCGGTCCAGGGCGGTCGGATTACCGAAGTCTGACGTCGTCGCGGATCCCCTGGACCAGCGACCCCCCGTGGTGCTCCCATGACAAGGTGAACTCTGAACCATCCGAGAGGAACGGCGCACCCGTGGGCCGGCGCGTCTTCCTCGGCACCCTCGGCCTCGGAGCGCTCGGGGTCGTCGCCGCACCCACGCTGCAACGCGGTGTGGAGGCGTTCCTGGGCGGCGCCGCCCAACGGGACCCCACCGGCCTGACGGACCTCCTCCCCAACGGCGGCGGTTTCCGATACTACTCGGTCACCTCCTCCGTACCGCACAAGGACGCCAGGACCTACCGGCTCACGGTGGACGGCCTGGTCGATCGACCGACCACGTACTCCCTTGCCGATCTCAGGGCGCTGCCACAGACCCGCATGGTGCGCGACGTCCAGTGCGTCACCGGGTGGCGGGTCCCGCGCACCGCCTTCGAGGGGGTGCGTCTGTCCGAGCTGCTGGAGGCCGCGGGGGTACGCGGGACGGCGGGCGCGGTGCGCTTCACCTGCTTCGACGGCGCGTACTCGGAGAGCCTCACCCTGGAACAGGCCCGCCGCGCGGACGTCCTGATCGCTCTGCGCATGCGGGACGAGGACCTCGGCCACGCGCACGGCGGCCCGGTGCGCCTGTACGTGGCACCCATGTACTTCTACAAGTCCGCCAAGTGGCTCTCCGGAATCACGCTCACGAAGAACGTCCGGCCGGGCTACTGGGAGGCGCGCGGCTACGACGTCGACGCCTGGGTGGGCCGTTCGAACGGACGGGACGATGAGCCGACGACCTGACTCCCCTGCCGCCTCCGCCCGCGTGCCGCGGTTCAGCCTCACCGAACGCCGGGCCCACCGGGTGACGGCCGGGCTGATGGGCGTGTGCGTGTTGACCGCGGCCTGCCTGTACGTTCCACAGCTCGCCCAACTCGTCGGCCGCCGGGCCCTCTTGGTCACCGTGCACCAGTGGTCCGGTGTGGCTCTTCCGGTTCCGGTCCTGGCCGCGCTGGGTTCGCGCGCCCTGCGCGCGGACCTTGGTCTACTGAACCGCTTCGGCCCGCACGACCGGCTCTGGCTGCTCGCCGTCCTGCGCAGGGACCGACGGCGGGCCTCCCGTCCCGCCCACAAGTTCAACGCGGGGCAGAAGATCTACGCGGCGTGGGCGGCGGGCGCGACGCTGGTGATGCTGGGCACCGGGCTGATGATGTGGTTCACCCACCTCACGCCCCTGGTGTGGCGCACCAGTGCCACGTTCGTCCACGACTGGCTGGCCCTGACCCTCGGCATCGTCCTGGCGGGCCACGTCGGGATGGCCCTCGCCGACCCCGAGGCCCGGCGGGGGATGCGAACGGGTTCGGTCACGCGGGCGTGGGCCGAACGGGAGTATCCGCTGTGGGCCGACGAGTTCTCGTGCGGCCCCGGGCCGTCCGGGACTGAGCCCGCGCAGTCGGGACCGCGACCGAGCACCGGGGACTCGGCGCCCCGGGGGCGCTGCGCCCCGCCCGCGTGATCAGGCACCTTCGACCGGAGGCCGGCGTTGTCCGAGCGCTCGGCTCAGCCGCGGTCGTGGAGGGTCACCTGGTAGCCGTCGGGGTCGGCGAACGTGAAGGTGCGGCCGAACGGCCCGTCGAAGGGTGCCGAGACGATCGTCGTACCAGCGGCGGCGAGGGCGTCGTGAACGTCCTGCGCGTCGGGTGCGTGCAGCCAGAGGGCCATTCCCTGCCCGGGCTGCGCGATCGCGTCCAGGGCGACGCCCTCGATGGCATCGCGTACGGCGAACGCAATGGGCTTTGTGTCGAACACGACGGCGTGCGGGGGTCCCGCGGCCGAGCGCTTCAGCCCCAGATGCTGTTCGTAGAAGGCGGCGGAGCGCTCCAGGTCGCGCACCTGCAGTGAGATGAAATCGGGTCCGGTGACGGCCATGGTCCTTACCTCTCAATCAATGTCAGTCTTCTGACATGCATCACCGTATGTCAGACTGCTGACATGAGTCAAGGTGAGCCCGGAATCGAGCTGGACACGTCACTGGGGTACATGCTCAAGGCGGCTTCGAGCGCCTTGCACTCCGCCATGGAGGCCGTGCTGAAACCGATGGGCATGACGATCACCCACTACTCCTGTCTGGAACTGCTCGCTCAGCGGCCGGGCCTGTCCAATTCCGAGCTTGCGCGCGGCACCTTCGTCACCCGGCAGTCGATGAACGTGCTCCTGCAGGCCCTCGAACGCCAGGGGCTGGTCGTCCGCGCCGCACAGGCGCCCGTGGGCAGGGCCCTGCCCACAGAGCTGTCGGCCGCCGGGCGCCGCCAGCTCCAGGCGGCCAGCGCCGCGGTCCGCCGCGTCGAGCAGGACATGCTGGCCAATCTGAACGCGGCCGATCAGGATCAGATGCGGCGCCTGCTCGGGGAATGCATCGCCTCGCTGAGTACGCCGCCCGCCACGGCGGACTGATCGCGGGTGAACCACGCGGCCGGCCGACGGCGCGGATGTCCGTGCTACAAATGGCTCCTCGGCTCTCGTGGCCGGTTGCAGGTCCGGCTGTGGGCGAGAGCAGCAGCCCTCCTTCTTCGCGACCAAAGGGGCGGCCATGTCCGACCGTACTGACCAGGAGGAAGAGGGCTCCACGGGGCCCGCTTCCATGCCGGTGCTGGAGCGGCTGGCGTTGCTCGCCGACACCACGGCTCAGCTGATCTCCAACATCGATGTCGACGAAGCACTACATCGCGTAGTCGCCCTGATCGTGCCGCGTCTCGCGGACTGGGCCGTGATCGACCTGGTCACCGCTGCCGAAGAGGTCTCGCGACACCTGGTGGTCCATGCCGAGAAGGGGAAGCTCGTGAGACGCGAGGACCTTCAAGGCCCCATGCCGCCGGTCTCCGAGCACTCACCCATGCCGTTGTCCCGGGCCTTGCGCGGTGTCGCCTCGAACTTGGCCGGGCCGGAAACCTACCAGGGTCCTCCCGACAGCGGCATCGCGGTGGAGCAGCGCAGACTGTTCGAGGTCACAGGGATCAGGACCGCGGCCATCGCTCCCATCCGCGGTCCCCGGGAGGTCGTCGGTGCCCTCACCCTGGGGCGCTCGGACGTCAGCGACCAGGACTTCACCGCGGACGACCTCACCCTGCTCGAGGACATCGCCCGACGCGTCGGCCTGGCTCTGGAGAACGGACGTCTCTACCAGCGCCAGGCCCAGGTCGCCGAGACCATGCAGCGATACCTGCTGCCCCAGCTCCCGGAGCTGCCGGGTATCGAGATGACGGCTCGCTACCTGGCCGCGCCGGATGCGTCCCACATCGGCGGCGACTGGTACGACGCCTTCCCACTGCCCTGCCGCGATACGGCGCTGGTCATCGGAGACGTGGTCGGACACGACCTCGAGGCCGCGGCCGGCATGGCACAGCTGCGCAACATGCTGCGAGCGTTCGCCTGGTCCGAGGACCGGCCGCCGCAGGGCATCGTCGAGGAACTCGACCAGGCCCTGGCGCACATCACCGATGTCCGCATGGCCACCATGATCCTGGCCCGCCTGAAGCCGGACCCCGCCGGGGTGTGGCGTCTTCGATGGACCAACGCCGGACACCCGCCGCCTCTCCTCGTCGACCACAACGGCCTGACCCGGTATCTGGACGAGGCCCGCGGTCTGCTCCTGGGCACAGGAATGAAGCACTCCCGAACCGACGCCCACATCGTCCTGCCTCCCGAATCCACCCTCGTCCTCTACACCGACGGGCTGATCGAGTCCCGTACCCACTCCCTGGACACCGGGATGGAGAACCTGCGCAGGCATGCGGCCTCCCTGGCCCACCGTCCGCTGGACAGCTTCGCCGACCAGCTGCTGCGGCGTGCCCGTCCCGCCGACAACGACGACGACGTGGCGCTCCTCGTCCTCCGCATCCCGTCGACCTGACCGTCCGAAGGACTGACCGACGAGCGGGGCGGACGGCCGCAGGTCTTCTGCTGCCCGAGCCCATGCCGCTGCACCGGCCGCGGACGGCGGCACGGCTCGATGGGGATCGCGACCTCGCCGCATCCAGTGGGCCGCACCGCAGCCTGAGGCGCCTCAGGCGCGGGTCGACGGTGTTCCGTCTGCGGTGGCCGGACGGTCCTCCGCACCGGTGGCGGTGGCGAGGTCCGCGGCGAGGGAGTGCAGCCACACCTCGAGGTCGACCAGGACGGACAGGGCTCCGGGGGAGGTCGTGGACGGGACGACAGGGGGGAGCGGTGCGACCCGGAACCTGACCCCCCGCGGAGGGAGATCGGCCGCCCTCAGCGCGGCAGCCGCCACCTGCCGCGAGGCCGTCTCCGCCCATTGCCGCGCGCCGGTCGGGAGGTCGGGCGCGCCCCGCGCGGGCGGCAGCCAGTAGGCGCCGGAGAGCACGCGCGAACCGTAGCCGAGGGCGGCCAGCCAGTCCGGCCCGTCGTCGTCCGGCCGGAGGGCGAGCTCCGTTCGGAACTGCGCGTACGCCGCCTCCGCGATGCGCAACCGGTGCAGTACCGGCCACAGGGAGCCGGTCGTGGGCCGCTCCGAGGGGTGGGCACGCGGTGCGGCGCCCTGGCCCACCACAGAGCCGGCGGTGTTCCGCACCACGGGCGCGGTGGCCCGCAGCAGCGCCGCCGCACTGCGCCGCATCTCGGTGCGCGCGCCGGCCGGCCACGCGAGGAGCCCGCACAGCAGCCCGATCACGCTGCCGGTCAGCACGTCCACCAACCGTGCCTCCTCGAGCCGCCACGTCACCGGGCTGATCTGGGCGAACGCCGTCGACACCACCAGAGTGAACAGCCCTTGCGCCCACGCCGGTCCGCCGACGGGCCCCACCGAGAAGGCGATCACCATCATCGGTACCAGCAGACCGGCGTAGACCGCGGCCGCATCACCCGCCCCGAGGATGAGCGCGCCCGCGAGCACGGCACCGACCAGGGTGCCCGTGGCGGCCGACCGCACGGCCGACCAGGTGCCGACCGCCGTCGTCCGCGCCAGGGTGAGCACGCTCAACAGCACCCAGAAGCCGTGCGACAAATCGAGCGACCCGGCCACCAGACGGGCGAGGGCGAGCCCCAGCGCCGTCCGGACCGCGTTCTGGAACACGACGGAGCGGGGCGTGAGATTGCCGCGGATCCGCACGAGCCAGAGTGGCACCACCGGCACCCGCGCGTACCAGAACTGCTCGTGGGGGAGCCCGGGCACCGTCCGACCGCCGCCCGTCGCGAGGCCGGCGGCGGTGCGCAGGGTCACCGCCGAGTCCGCCACCGTCAGCAGCGTCGACCGACGCCGCAGGAGCGCGCGGGGAGGAACACCGCGGCCCTCCGGCTCCCTCACCCGCTCGTCCAGAAACCGCGCCGTCATCTCCTCGAGGAACTCGGCGCCACGGACCGAACGGCCGCCGCGCAGGACGCCCGCGGCGTCGGAGCAGGTCGCCGCGACACCGTGCAGCAGGGTCTGCGAGGCCGTGTCGGCGGGGGCAGGCGGCAGTTCCCCGAGGGCGGCCAGCTGGTCCAGCAGCCGGCGGGCCGCCGATCCGGCCTGGGCCAGCGCCCGGTCGGTCCGGCCGGCACCGGTCGGCCGGCTCCCGCGGGGTTGCCGGGAGAACCGCAGCTCCCGCCCGGTCGTCCGCAGCCGGCGTGCCGTCCCGTCGTCGACGGATTCGGCCCGGAGGAGGAGCCGGGTCGTGTGGGCCGCCAGGTCAAGGGCGTCCGCGACCCGCTCGGCGTAGGACGGACGCCGCGGCGACGGGAACAGCAGCAGCTCACCCACCACCAGAGCTGCGGCTCCGAAGAACAGGCCCAGCAGCCGCTCGGGCAGGCTGGCGGGGGCGTAGGGCGGGAAGCAGGCCAGGATGTAGCAGAGCTGCAGCCCGGGTACGACGCTCGCGAGCCGCGGGGCACAGGCCGCACCAAACGTCAGGGCGAGGGTGACGACGAGCATGCCCACGGCCGCCGCCCATGTCGTCACCGCGAGGGCGGTCCCGAGCGCGACCAGCGCCGCCGCGGCGGGCGCGGCCCGCAGCACGCTGCTCGCGCGGTGGTGCCCCGAGCCCGGCAGCGAGGACAGGACGCCGAAGGCGATGGGGGTGAAGAGGGCGTACAGAGCGACGACCGGCCGGTCCATGAGGTACGCCGCAGGGTAGAAGCCGACGGCCGCGGCGAGCGCCACCCGCACCGCCCGCCCACTTCCGCCGAACGACCGGGTGAGCGACGGCAGTCTCCGCATCCTCGCCCCTCCCCGGCGGCCCACCGGCGCCGACTCCTCGACCACGGAGTCCCGCGGACGCCACATCATGCCGAGCCGCCGCACTCGACGGTCACCGCCGCACCCGGGAGGTCCGGCACGCTCGCCCGACCGGCGCATCCGACACGAGCGACCGGCGCACGGGGGAGGCCCCGCCACGTCATGCGGAGCCCCGGGACCGGACCACGCCCACCACCCGCGCCGGTCACAGACGCCGGTCGCGGCTCGTGCTCAATCGTCGGCGGTGGACTTGAGGACGTCGCAGGTGTTCTGGAACTCCTCCATCAGCCGGGTGGCCTCGACGACGAGGACTCCGTAGGGCCGGGAGGGGTCCGACAGAGGAAGTGAGTCGTCGCTGGCCGCCGTGAGCACGTTCTCCAGGGCGTCCTGGGCGACCGTGGCCAGGCGGCACATCTCCTGGGACTGTTCGCTGAGGCTGTCGGCCTCGAGTGCGGCCATGATGTGGGCGATGTCGCGGAGACTGCTCGCGAATTTCGCGTAGGCGCGCAAGGTGGGCGCGTAGGTGTAGGTGCTCTCCGTCTCGCGCCAGCGCCCGAGGCTGCGGGTGAGGGAACCCAGTTGGTACACCGCGCGTTCCAGGGCGTCGACGCTCTGCTGGTACCGCCCGAACGTCAGGTACCTGCGGTGGGCGGGCAGCAGGCGTCGCGGGTTGAAGGGGAGGCTGTTCTCCGCGGTGACCAGTCCCGCCCGCGCCTGCCCCACCGCCCGCTGCGCGCTTTCGCCGGCGGCACGCCACTGCTTGGCCCGTTCGGCGTCCACGTCGCCCGTGCACAGGCCGTCGGCCATGTCGTCCAGCAGGCGTTCGATCTCGGCGGCCAGGACCTGGAGACCGTGCTCGGCGCCGCGGTACCGCAGGGGCGGCGCGATGGTCAGGTTCACGAGGAGGCCGAGACCGCATCCGACGAGCACCAGCAGGACGATCTGCCCGAGCTCGGTCACCCGCTCGCCGGTGCTGGTCGCGGCGGCGTAGGTGGAGAACGCGAAGAAGGCCGCGGTGGCGACCTGCGAGCGCTGCTCGCCCAGGGCCGGCCATTGTCCGATGGTCAGGGCGATCACGGCGACCATGACGAACGCGACGAGGTCCGGGCCGGCGACGAACCCGACGGCCGCCTGCACGGCCACCCCCACGGTGACCGCGGCGGTGTAACGCAACGCCTGCCAAACCGACTGGTAGATCGTCGCATTCATGATCAGTACGGCGGAGAACGGTGCGAACGCCGGCGAGGCCGCGTGCAGGAGGTCCTGCGCCGTCCACCACGCCAGTGTCGCCGCCAATGCGCTCTTCCCGACCAGAAGCGCCGTGTTCCGCTCGTGTCCAGGCGCGTCCCACGCCCTTCGCAGCCACGCCCCGCAGCCTCGTACCCATTCCACTTTCGTGCCCCGAACTCCCACTCGCTGATCTCGTACGGCGGGGCAGGTACCCACCTCAGGCCGGATATGTACAGGACGACGTATTGGTTCGGAGGCGTCCACGCCACGAATGAAGTGTGTCACCGCGGGACAGGGCATCGGCCCCCGACATTCCGGGCCGGCTGCCACCGGGTGAAAGCGTAGGAGTGCTGAAGCACGGCGTGGATCTGGCTCGAGGGTTCCTTGAGTGAGCGTCAAGAATTTCTGTGCGCGACAGGTGTTGTACTGGGCGGAGAGACGGGCTCGTCGAGGCGCGGTGGGCCGGGCGGGCGTGACCGACGGGCTGGGGGAGGACACAGGAGCAGTACTGGGAAGAGCACGTATGAAGGCTTCTCGGCCGAGGAGGTGGCCGCGATGAAGGATCACGCCAAGGAGCAGAAGGCGGCGGCGAAGCGCGGGTCGCGAGCGTACAAAGCCGCGCTGGCCGAGAAGGACGGAGTGTCGCCCTCCTGGACGCCCCGCGCAGCAGCATGCAGCTTTGGCTGCACAGCCTCCGGCTCCTGCTTGATCACGACTGGCCGTGCAAGGCTGACGTGCCGGCCCGGGAGCCTCGTCCATGGACCAGGGGCAGGAAGACGTCGTCGACGATCTCGGTGAGGACGGCGTCGGGCACGGTGGGGATTCCGAGCATGACGTACTCGTTGCGCAGCAGTGCCATGGGCGTGTACGCGACTCGCGGGTGCAGCGCCTCGGGCGCGGCGTCCCCGCGGGCCACCGCCCGGCTGAGCATGGTCAGCCAGGCTGCCTCGTGCGCGCTTTGCGCCGTCGGGTCGCGCAGTTCGGTCAGGAGTTCCGGAGTGCTGCCGGCGGCGGCGATCAGACCGCGCAGGATCTCCCCGTAGGGGGATGACCAGGTGCTGTTCGCGCGCCGCAGCATCTCCAGGGCGTCGCCGCGCAGCGAGCCGGTATCCGGCGGCGCAGTCTCGGGAGCGGCCAGCCGGCGGTACGCCGCCACACCGAGCGCGACGCGGTTGGGCCAGCGCCGGTACAGCGCGTTCTTGTTCGTTCCGGCCCGCCGGGCCACTTCGTCCATCGTCAGGGCCGGGACGCCGGACTCCTCCAGTACCTCGGCGGCCGCTTGCAGGATGGCCTCCTCCAGCTCGGCCCCGCGTCGCCGGGTCGCCGTGGTCTGCCGCAGCTTCCTCCTGGCCTGTGCCACCGGCCGTCCTCTCTCGCCCCGCACATCTGAATCTCGGTAGGGAGCGTACTTCCGGCGGTCTCGTGCGTCCCCTCCCGCGACCTTGAGAGTACGCCGCGTACCCAATACGGTACGGCGTGTACCGTACCTCGTGAGGAGAGTTCGTCGTGCGCACCTTCGGCATCACTTACGACACAGGCTTCACCAACGCGGGCACCACCACCCGAGAGCCCTTCGACCCCGCTGTCGTTCGCCGTGAAATGCAGATCATCCGCAACGAGCTGGGCTGTGACGCTGTACGTGTCACCGGCGGAGACCGCGACCGACTTGAGGCGGCCGCGCGACACGCGGCCGACGCTCAACTCGAGGTGTGGTACTCGCCCTTCACCAACGGCCTGACCACCGGAGAACTGCTGGACTTCCTCACGGACAGCGCCGAACGCGCCGAACGGCTACGACGCGAAGGTGCGGAGGTCGTCTTCCTTGCCGGCTCGGAGATCTCACTCTTCACCGTCGGCATGCTTCCCGGGGACACGTTCGAGGAACGCGCCGCCGTCCTGGCCGACCCGCAGCAATTGCGGGCCGCGCTGCCCCGAATACCCGCCCAGGTCAACGCCTTCCTCGGCAAGGCGGTCGCCGCGGTGCGTACCACGTTCGGCGGCCGGATCGGCTACGCCTCACTTCCTTTCGAGGGGGTGGACTGGGCACCGTTCGACATAGTCGCCACCGACGCCGGCTACCGCGACGCGCGGACCGGCGACCGGCTTGCCGACGGCCTGCGGGCATTGACCGCACACGGCAAACCGGCTGCTGTCACGGAGTTCGGCTGCACCACCTACCGCGGGGCCGCTGACGTCGGCGGTCGAGGCGATGCCGTCATCGTGTGGGACGACCACGCCCGTCCTGTGCGATTCACCCGCCCCATAACCCGTGACGAACAAGAACAAGCCGCATACCTGCGTGAACTCATCAACCTCCTCGACGACTCCGCGATCGACGCGGCCTTCGTCAACACCTTCGCCCGCTATGACCTCCCGCACTCGGCCGCCGATGACGACCGTGACTTCGACAAGGCGTCCTTCGGCGTGGTCAAGGTCCTCGACGGCGGCCGCACCGGCATCGCGTACCCGGGCCTGCCCTGGGAACCCAAAGCCGCCTTCTACGCGCTCGCGGAGTACGGCCGCAGCCGGAGCCTCATGCGCTCCGGCTCTGCGGCAGGAGGTGAAGGTCGGGTGACTGTCGTCCGTGACGGTGACCACCCGACTGCTTGATCGCGACTGAAGACAGGCCAGGACGACTTCAATGGCAGCCGAGCCGACGGTGACGGCTGTACCGATCCGGACCGCTACGTGATGCACAGCAGCCGCTACCAGCCGAATGCCGACCACGGCTGCGGCTGCAAGCTGTGGCGCCGGCCTGGAGTGGCGTTCATGAAGTCCCCTCTTTCTTCGTCGCGTAGTAGGGGGCGGGCGGGGTCCGTGCGCGGGCGGGCCCGGCAACGGTCCTGGCCGCGTGCCGGGCCCGCGAGGGCAGGTGCCGGGAGTCAGTCGGTCCCGGTCGTCCGCCACTGCTCGGCCATGGAGACGCCGGGCAGGGGCTTGCCGATCAATGCGAGGGGGACGAAGAAGCTGACCTGTCCGATCGCCATGGCAAGGGTGGCCAGAGCCCTGTCGTCGTAGTGCTCAGCCGCCCACGCATACAGGTCGTCGGGCACGCGCTCGCCCTGCCGGGCAGGCGTGAGCACCGCCTCCACCAGAGCCAGCGCAGCCCGCTCGGCCTCGGTGAAGTAGGGCGCGTCCTTCCACGAGGCGACGGCGGCGATCTTCTCCTCCGGGACTGCGGCGCGACGGGCGTTGGCGGTGTGCATCACCGTCAGGTACGTGTTCTCGACGAGCTGCCCGGCACGCAGGTGAATCAGCGTGATCGTGCTCCGGGGCACTGCCCCGTTGCCGATGATCTTGAACAGGGCGGTGCTGACATCCCCGAGCTCGGGGACCAGCTTCTGCGGGTCGGAGAACCGGGAGGTGAGGGTGTCGAGGATGCTGGTTGTCGTGTCCACGAGTGGTGTTCCTTTTCTCTGTCGCGGGCTGTTCGACGGCCCGCCTGATCGGCTCGCTTCACTGCACTGACGTCACGCGCCGGGCGAAGGTGACCGCCCGGCGCGACATTCTTCGGCCGATCGAAGGCCGGCATGTCGGGGCGCCAATTGCCTCGGCTCCACCCGGCGGGAAGGAGGTCAGTCCTGGGCGGGAGCGAGGTCGAGCTGGGCCAGGCGTGCGGGGTCGCTGAGGATGTCGATGGCGGCGATCCGACCCGTGGTGACGGTGAAGCTCATGACGGACAGTGGCTTCCCGCCGAGCGTGTTGACCAGCCCGGCCGAGCCGTTGACCAGCGCGGCGTGCGTCGTGGCGGCGGACGCCATCCGCTGGAAGGTCTCCAACTGCCCGGCGACGGCAGTGGCGCCGCGGAACGTACGCAGGCCGCCGGTGAGTGCGCCGCCGTCCGCGCGCAGCACCACGTCCGGGTCGAGGAGTGCCAGGAGCGCATCGAAGTCGCCGCCGCGGGCCGCCGTCAGGAAGGCGTCCACCACCCTGCGCTGGCCGGCCCGGTCAGGGTCCGGGGGCGGCGTGGTGCCGCGGACCCGCAGCCGGGCGCGGCTGGCGAGTTTCTTGGCTGTCGCGGGCGTGCGTTCGACGATCGGCGCGATCTCCTCGAAGGGCAGGCCGAACAGGTCGTGCAGCACGAACGCCAGACGCTCCGCCGGGCTGAGGGACTCCAGCACCACCAGTAGAGCCAGTCCGACCGAGTCCGCCAGCAAGGCCTGCTGTTCGGGGTCGGCACTGTCCTCCCGGCCGATCACCGGATCAGGCAGCCGCTGCTCCAGTGGTTCCTCGCCGCGCCGCTTGCGGGCACGGAGCATGTCGAGGCAGACCCGGCCGACCACAGTGGTCAGCCAGCCCCCGAGGTTGTCGATCCTGCGGTCGTCGGAGCCTGACAAGCGCAGCCACGCCTCCTGGATCGCGTCGTCCGCCTCGGTCAGGGACCCGAGCATGCGATACGCGACCGCGCGCAGGTGAGGCCGGTGCTCCTCAAACCGCGAGGCCAGAAGCTCAGAGGAAGTCACGGTCACGTACCTTTCGCCGACGGCATCACTCTCCTGACGTCCCGCACCACTGAAAGGTGACCGTCCCGTCTCCGCAGGCCTCGCCTGACACCGGACAGGAAGCGGCCTGCAACTCGAACTCCTACCGTGGCCTGTGCAGTTGGGCCTCATCCTGTAGGAGCGGGGGAGGGGGGACTGGCCCCGGGCGGCGCGCAGCCGGATGAGCGAACGCCGGCAGGCTGCGCACCGAAGGGTTGCCCACGATCCCGTCAACGTTTCCCATAGCTGTGGGCGACGTCTCCGGGCTCGCTTCTAGATCTTCGGATTCAGCGGCTGCCGGCCGACGCCGGTCAGCAGTGTGTCCACCACGAGCGTTGCCAGCTCATCCACGTCTTGGACGTCGGTGGGCTGGGTCTGCGCGGCTTCGTGGATCAGCGCGTAGTACGTGCGCCGAGCCCACGCCAGGTTGGTGTCGGGTCGTAGAGCACCCGTGTGATGCAGCCGCCGGAAGAGGCTGTCGCATTGGTCGTGCACGTTCGCATGTACGCGTGCGGCCTCGGAATCCTCAGGCTTGACGGCGTTCATGGCGAATCCCCAGCCGATCTTGACGCGGAGCACATTTGCGGTCACCTGATACAGCGCGACCAGTGGGGGAGCGGTTTGGGGGCGGGCGCTGGTGACGGCGTCGTGGAACTGCTGAGTGGCCCAGGCCGTCATGGCCTCGATGAGGGCCTCGCGGCTGCTGAACCGGCGATGCACCGTCGTCCGGGCGACGCCCGCGGCCGCCGCGATCTGTTCCATGGTGGCTGCGGGGTTGGCGCTCAGCACGCTTTCCGCGGCCTCAAGGATCGCCCTCGCTGTCCGCTCGGCGTCTGCACGCATAGGCCGTACTTGCCTCTCCTCTTCCATGTGACCTCCTCATGGTCCCCAGCAGGTTACTCGACAGACGCACCTCTGGAACTACTTGCAACACCAGTGTTGCAAGTTCTAGATTAGTTGCATCACTGCTGACGTCGATTGAACATGGAGGTCCTCATGGATCTGCAGCTGAACGGCAAGGCCGCTGTCGTGACCGGCGCAAGCCGAGGAATAGGACTGGCCACGGTCTCAGCCTTGATCGGCGAAGGAATGAGGGTGCTCGCCGCAGCACGGACCATCACACCCGAGCTCCAGGCCGCAGGGGCGCTCAGCGTGTCCATCGACCTGTCCACTCCCGAGGGCCCTGCTCGGCTCATCGAACGGGCAGACGCAGAGCTTGGGCGGCTCGACGTGCTGGTCAACAACGTCGGGGGTGGTGACAGCGGTGGCCAGACCGGCGGATTCCTCGCCTTCACCGATCAGCAGTGGAACAGCGCGTTCGACTTGAACTTTCTCGCGGCAGTCCGCACCACGCGAGCCGCACTGCCTCATCTTCTGGCAAGCCGCGGCGCGATCGTCAACGTCTCATCCAACGGTGCCCGAATCCCGCATGCCGGCCCGATCACCTACACCACCGCCAAGGCTGCGCTCACCGCCTTCGGGAAGGCAGTAGCGGAAGAGTTCGGCCCGCAGGGAGTGCGCATCAATACGGTCTCACCCGGCCCTGTCCGGACTGACATGTGGGAATCATCGGACGGTTACGGAGCAGAGCTCGCCGAGTCTCTGGGCCTGAGTCGGGAGGAACTGCTGCACAACCTCCCCGCGGCCATGGGGATGGTCACTGGCCGGCTCGTGAAGCCTGCGGAGGTCGCCGACCTTGTTGCGTACCTCGCTTCACCGCTCGCAGGCAGCACCACCGGCGCAGACCACATCATCGACGGGGGTGCGATCAAGTCTGTGTAACGCAGCAACGTCCTTCAGCGGATGGCGCAGTAGCCCGGATCCCGTGGCCCTGGGGCGGCCGTACGACCAGTTCGAGAAGCGGCGGGCATCTGCCCGGGCGGCGGGCCGGCAGCCCGACCCGCGCGAGGCCCACATGGCCCGCTTGTGTGAGCTCAACCAGCGACTCACCGGCAAGTTCGCCCGCACCCACGACGAGGTCCAGCGCCTCCGGCGCGGGCTGAGTACGTTCCCCGCTCCGGGCCCTGAACAAGGGCAGGGGGACAACGCCATGGGCGTCATCCCTCTGCCCAGGCCCTGATGTTGCAGGCTCAGGGCTGGCCGGCCTGCCGGGCGTCCGCCGGGGCCGCCGGCCAGCATGGCTGCGGCCTTGATCGACCTCGGGCAAGAATCGGGTGCAGCGGTCAAGACCGGCCGCGGCCCGGCGACTACAGCTGAGCTGCCTCAGTCCAGGCAGAACTCGTTGCCCTCGGGGTCGGTCATCACTATGAAGCCGGCGCTCATCGGGGGAGCGGGCTCGTAGCGACGTATCCGCGTCGCTCCCAGCGCGACGAGCCGGTCGCACTCGGCCTCCAGCGCCTCCATCCGCTCCTGTCCCTTCAGCCCAGGAGCCGCACGTACGTCGAGGTGGACGCGGTTCTTGGCCGCCTTCTCCTCCGGCACCTGCTGGAAGAACAGCCGTGGGCCGTGCCCGTCCGGGTCCTCGATGGCCGATCTCGTGTTGCGCTGCTCTTCCGGTACACCGAGCCGCGCGAGGAAGCCGTCCCATGCGGCCAGCGGGTCTGCGCCCTCGGGCAGGTCGACTCCGGGCGGGCCGGGGTGGAGGTAGCCCAGTGCGTCGCGCCAGAAGGACGACAGCGTCCGGGGGTCTTGGGCGTCGAAGGTGATCTGGATGCGGCGGCTCATCGGGTTGCTCCGTTCGTAGCGGGTTTCGTGTGCAGGTAGAGGTCGCGCAGCAGGCAGATCTCGGACAGGTGGTGGATCAGCTCGCGGTGAATGTGCAGCACCAGATCGGCCATGGGCGCCTCGGGGAAGGGCTCCTTCTCACCGATCGGGACCCGGAGCCCGGCGTCGCCGAGGCTGCGCACCCCGGCCAGCCAGACGTCGAGCTGGGTCTCGAGCTGGTCGAGCGCGGTGGCCGCGCTGCCGGCGTACTCCCACGTCTCGTACGAGGCCGCCGGCGCGCCGAAGTGCGCCGCGTTGCGCGCGGCGAGCACGCCGACGATGACGTGACCGAGTCGCCAGGCGATCGTGGTGAAGGCCGCCGGGACCGGCTGCGGGAAGGCGAAGTCGATCGTGAAGTCCCCGGCACCGACGTGGACGGGTGCCGTCGAGCTGCCGTGCGGCCGCACGCTCCAGGCGTCCGGCACCGGCGACCAGAAGTACTCGTCGTCGGTGAGGCCCTCGAGCCGGGCTTGGAGCTGATGTTTCCAGTGAACCTCCCACTGCTCGCGCAGCGTCCGGTTCCAGTCGAGTTCGTCTGCGTCCATGCTGCCCACGTTGACACCCCTAGCGGACAGGATCGGTCCGCTATCTCTGGCAGGGTGGGCGGCATGGACGTGGCAAGCGGTAACGAGCGGGGTACGACGGAGCGGGTACTCACCCTGCTCGGGCTGCTGCAGCAGCGCCAGGTCTGGACCGGCCCTGAGCTCGCCGACCGGCTCGGGGTCACGCCGCGCACGGTACGGCGTGATGTCGAGCGGCTGCGCACGCTCGGCTATCCGGTGCACGCCAGTCAGGGTGTCGGCGGCGGCTACCAACTCGGCGCGGGGCAGGACCTGCCGCCGCTGCTTCTCGACGACCAGGAGGCGATCGCCACCGCGGTCTCGCTGCTCGCCGGCGCGGGTGGCGCGGTCGCCGGCGCCGGCGACGCCGCACTCCGGGCACTGACCAAGCTCGACCAGGTAATGCCGACCCGTCTTCGGCACGAGGTGCGCGCGCTCTCCGGCTCGGTGGAGTCCTTTGGCGGAGGCCGCACTCCGGTCGACCCCGGGGTGCTCATGACGCTGGCCAGAGCCTGCCGTGACGAGGCCGAGGCCGGCTTCGACTACCCGTCCGGGAGCGAGGTGCGACGGCGGCGGGTCGAGCCCTACCGCCTGGTCGCCTCCGACCGGCGCTGGTACCTCCTCGCCTACGACCTCGATCGCGACGACTGGCGCAGCTTCCGCGTCGACCGGATGACCGACGCGTCCGCACGGACCTGGCGCTTTAGCCCGCGCGCGGCGCCCGACGCGGCAACGTACGTGCAGGAGAGTGTGGCGAGCCGGGTCTACCCGCACCAGGCGCGCTTCCTCGTGCACGCGTCAGCCGACACGGTGCGCGCGCAGATTCCGGCGTCGGCGGCCGTCGTGCGACGGCGAGGGAGCGAGCTCTGCGAGGTGCTCAGTGGCGCCGCCAGCCTCGACTTCGTGCTCATGCACGTCCTCCTGCTGGGGCACGACTTCGAGGTGATCGACCCTCCGGAGCTCGGAAGGCGCTGTCGCGCGCTGGCGGAGAAACTGCTGTCGGCCGGTGCGACGATCTCACCGGTGTCGGACGTGGAGGAGTCATGAGCCTCAACCACGCCAGCGCCGCAGAGCGCCTCTGTCCTGAGCACTTGCGGTTCCGGCCGCCGTGCTCGGCCAGGCCCACGTACCAGGAGAACGGGACGAGCCCCTTGCCGAAGGGTGCGAGCCTCCGGCGGTCGGCCGCAGGCGGGACGTAAGCGGACGGCTCCAGGCGTGCCGGTCACCACTCGGCGTACCGGACGTCGGGGCAGTCGATGCACCGGCTTCCGCGTGCCTGCATGCCCCTTGTCCCGCAGTTGGGCTGACCTGTCTCGTTCAAGGCGGCGGGCCACTCTCGGTCTGTCTGAGCCATCTACCCGTGTGTCTCAGTCAACTTTGACCATCCGCTGTTCTGCCTCGCGCCTTCTGAGTCGCTGTCGCGCTTGACTGCCTGCGGGAGTGCGACCGGTGACAAGGCGACGGGGGCAACGATGCGCATCGCGGTAACGGGAGCGGGGGGCAACCTGGGCGGGCGGGTCGTGCAGTTGCTCGCGAACCGGGCCGACGTGGACGTCGTGGCGATGACCAGGAGGAGGCTGCCTGCCGGGACGTTTCCTCCGCAGGTGGAGGTCGCCGTTGCCGACTATGCCGATCCGGCCGCTCTGCGTGCGGCGCTGAAGGGCGTGGACACTCTGGTCTTCGTCTCCAGTGACGGGCCCGATGCGCGGGTGCTGCTGCATCATCGCAACGTCGTCGCCGCCGTGGCTGCCGAGGGCGTCGGCCATGTCGCGGCGCTGAGTAGCGTCGACGCCGATACGGCGTCCCCGTTCTGCTACGCCGTGACCAACGGGCTCACCGAGGATCTGCTTCTGGCTTCGGGCGTGCCGTGCTCGTTCGCCGGGGCTTCGCTGTACATCGAGTTCTTCCAAGGCTGGCTCACCGAGGCGCGCGCAACCGGGCTACTGCGGCTTCCAGCCGCGGATGGCCGGGTCTCCCTGGTGGCACGCGACGACGTCGCGCGCGCCCTCGCCGTACTCGCGGTGGGTGAACCGACCGGCCGTCACCATGACATCACGGGGCCCGAGTCGGTGGACCTGGCGGGCATCGCCGCGATCACGGCGGAGGCGTGGGGAACGCCTGTCGCCTACCTGGACATCTCGGCTGACATGTACATCACCGAGGCTGCGGCGACCGGCCTGGATCCCTGGTGGCTGTACGCCTTTTCGTCCATGTTTGCCTCGGTGCGTGAGCAGCGCTGGGATCGAGTCCGAAACGACTACACCCAGCTGACCGGCCGCTCCCCCCTCGCTCTCCGCGACGTCCTGTCAGCACACGGGTGAGAGCCGGCACCGCTGCGCGGGCCACGACGACGTTGAGCCCCGGCAATGGCACCCCCGAAGGGCAACTCGGTGACTGAAAACCCAGGTTGAGCGAGACGACCCCGGCCCCTACGTCTCGCTCGATCTGAGGCGCGGTTGGTCAGGGAGCCGCAGTGGCTCAGATCCATCGGGACAGGTCAGGTGGCGTGTGCGGTCACCTCGCGTTGCGGCGCGGTCGCCGTGGGGCGCGTTGCCTCGCAGAACTGGGGCCGTGTCAGGTGAAGTCCGCTGCGGTGATGCCATCGGGGTGTCCGGACGGCCATTCCACCAACTCGATCCGGTATCCGTCCGGGTCCTTGAGCCACGACGTTTGCGGACCGTGAGGTCCGCCCGGGTACTGGAGCGGTTCCGGCGACAGGCCGGCTTCGGTCAGGCTCTCCAGGGTGGTGGCGAGGGTTTCCACCTGGATCGCGAGGTGGTCGAAACCGCTGCCCACGTCGACCGGCCCGTCGCCGGGGCGGTGGACCAGTTCGAGCGAGGCCGCCGGTTCGTCGGGAAACTTGAGGATCACTAGGCGGGTTCCGTCGTCGACCTCGATCCTGCCCAGTTCGACGTAGCCCACGGTGGTGTAGAAGCCGAGCGAGCGGTCCAGGTCGGTGACGCGGTAGGAGACGAAGAGAGTCTTCACGTGGCCTCCTCGCGTCGAGACACCCGGTATCGGAGGTGCGTGACGTCTCGGTCCGCGAGCCGTCGGACAAGGTCGAGCTCGATGTGATCACTACCGAGGTGGTCGAACAGCCGTCGGCCGTCGCCGAGGAGGACCGGAACGAGGTGAATTTCCATCTCGTCCACCTGCCCGCATCGGAGAAGTGCTTGGGCCGCCCCCGCCCCATGAACCATGACCGGCCGGTCGCCCGCGGCTGCTCGCGCCTGACGGGCGCACTCTTCGACATCGGTGACGAAACGCGCGTGGCCCGGTGGTACGTCCCCGTCATCCACCCGGTGGGTGAGAACGAAGATCGGCACCCCGTCATGGTGGTCGCCCTGCCACCGCCCAGCGAGTTCGAAAGTCCGACGGCCGGAGATCACCGCGCCGGTCGCCATCGCTTCGCGAAAGACCTGGCCGCTCGGACCATCGGACTCCCGGTCGTCGAGCCAGTTGAAGAGCCGTCCACCGTCGCGTCCGAGCTCCTGCCCTGGCCGATCGTCCGGGCCGGCGATATAGCCGTCGAGCGACATCGACATGTACAGCCGAATCGGATTGTTCATCCTGCCCTCCATCTTCTCCGACCATAGACATGATGTTTCCTGATCCGCCGGCGGGGCGGAAACGCTACAAGGTGGACCTTGTGCAACGGGCAAACTCATCGGTTCGACGCGCGGGCCGTGAGGAGGGAAGAGATGACGGCCCCTGGACCAATTGCGGTCGTGCAGGCCGTGTGGCTCTCGGAGCGGGCAGCGGCCGCGCGGCCCCGGGTCGATACCGGGCTGCGTCCATCGAGCAGGACGGTCCGGCCGAAGTGCGGAGAAGCCGCCGGCCGACCTGCTAATACGGGCGGGGAGCCCGTTCGCCGCCGTGGGAGGAGGTATTGACTTCCACGTCCTGCCCTTGATTGCGCGCAGCGGTCACCGCCCTCCCAGCGAGCGTGACCGAACTGCTCTGGGGCCTGAGGGAGGCCCGGTTCATGGACGTCCGCGGGTCTGCACCTCTTCTTCGATCCCACTCCGCCTGGCAGCGACCCTCTGTGGGCGACGGTGACCAGGCTGAGCGTTCAGCCGATGAGGCTGTTGACCCTCGCCACCGACCTCAACACAGGCTTCGACCTCACGCGCCTGCTCCCGTACCGCCCCCGACTACGCCGTCCTGCGAGCCTCCCGTCCCCGATCCGGCGCGGTGACGCTGTGCGCCGCCGTCTGACCAGTGACGGGCAGGGGCGGGGTGGAAGGCCTTTGCCATGACCTGGACGCTGCCGCAGCCGATGTTTACCGCCCTCGTGGCCCAGCCCCGATCTGCCAGCAGGCGCGGCGGGGAAGCCCAGGAGGGACGGCTACGGTGCCCAGCACGCCCGCTACTCGGACGGACGGGTGCTGCTGCGCTCGCGGCAGGGCACGGACATGACCGCCGCGTTCCCCGAAGTTCGTGAGGCCGCCCTCGTGCCGCTGCCCGAGGACACCGGCCTCGACGGAGTTATGTGACCTGTGCCGGTGTCTCAGGTGGCGCACCTCTGTAGACGAGAGGCGTTCGCCGCCGATGCTTCCGGGAGCCGAAGAAGGAACAGGGCCGTGCGGCCGTCAGCGCGGCACAGATAACCTGCGCGAATGAAGCGGAGTCAGCGGGCCGCGGGCGTGGTGGTCGGCTCAGCGGTGGGTGACGCCCTGGGCGGCCCCTTCGAGTTCGGTCCCCAGGGAGCGTTCTCCGCGCGGTTTCCCGCGCCTGCTGCCGGTGGCGAGATGTGCGGAGGCGGTGGCTGGGACCCCGGCGAGGCCACTGACGACACGCAGATGGCCGTCTTGGTCGCGGAGTCGCTGCTGGAGCAGGGCGGACTGGATCTTCCGGACATCTTCGCCCGCTTCCAGCGGTGGGCAGCATCAGACCCCAAGGACATGGGCCTCCAGACCGAAGATGTCCTGACCAACGGCATGCCCTGGGACCTTGCCGCCGCGATCCATTTCCAGGTCAACCAACGAGCGGCCGGAAACGGCTCCTTGATGCGGGCATCGACCTCCGCAGTCCACTTCGCGGCCGTCGGCCAAGAAGCCACCATGGACGCCGCGCGCCGCATAGCTGCTCTCACCCACGGTGACCGCGCGGCCTGGGAAGGAAATGCAATCTTCCACGAACTCATCCGCGTCACGTTCGAGGACACCGATCCCCTCACCGCGCTGCCGGACATCCTGGCTCATGTCCACCCCGAGCACCGCAGCCGCTACGCCACCGTCCTCTCGCCCGACTGGCACCCCGATCAGGCAACCGAGTTCAACGGGTGCCGTCTGGCCCTGCCTGGGCTCCGCCGTCTGGGCCCTGCGCACCACCACCGGCTTCGAAGACGCCATACGCGCGGCGATCGACCTCGGCGGGGACACGGACACCGTCGCCGCGGTGACCGGAGGCCTCGCGGGCGCGTACTACGGACTGGACGCTATCCCCGCCCGCTGGACCCAGCCACTACACGTCCCCCTCCCCGGCTTCGGCGGACGAGTGCTCCACCTGACAGACCTACTTCGCCTTGCAGAGCGTCTCCTGCGAGAGGGCCGTCGATGAGACACCTGGCAGCCCACATAAACGGCGAGTTGGTGGGGTGGGAGCCCGGCCGGTGGGCCGGCCGGCCTCGCGAGCGCGGCAGAAACGGGTGGTCGATGTGATGGTGCTCGTCCTCGATCACGGCCGCCGGGGGGTGGTTACCGGGGGTGTTCGGTGCCGGACATGACAGGTTGTGATGTGTGGCCGTTCTCGGCGTGGACGAGGAGAGAGAGGAGCGCGGCCACGGTCAGGCCTGCTTCGGCCGGGTGGCGCAGGACCTTGTCGGGCTCGATGCGGTAGGTGTTGGTGCGGCCGTCGCGGGTGTGGGAGAGGTAACCGTCCTGCTCGAGGTCGGAGATGATCCGCTGGACGGCGCGCTCGGTGAGGCGGCAGTGGGCGGCGATGTCACGGATCCGGACGTTCGGGTTGTCGGCGATGGCCGCCAGCACGCGCGCGTGGTTGGTGACGAACGTCCATCCGGAGTGAGATTCGGGCACTTCAGCCATGCTCCGCATTCTACGGACCGTCTTTGCATGACGCAGAATGCATGACATACTTTTCGCGCATCAGGTGACGTGATCCAGTCGGGGGAGCCGGAGGAGGGACCCGAGGTGTCGGTCGATGGAGCGATAGCGGGGTGCCAGGGCGGCACCGACGAGGGTCGGCTGCGGGTTCTGGAGCAGGCGACGATGGTGCAGTACGAGAGGTGCGGCGCCCTGGTGGTCGGCGCACGGGGCGCGTACGACATGGACACGATTACGCCGCTGGCCGAGGCGCTGTGCACCGCGTCCAAGGCGTACCCGAAGGTAGTCCTGGACGCCTCCGGTATCACCTTCGCGGACTCCACTGTGCTGAACCTGCTCATCCGCACCCACCAGGCAGCCGACCTGCGCGTGGCCGCGCCGACGCAGCAACTGCGGCGGCTTCTGCAGCTCACCGGGGTCGAGGCGGTGTTGAAGGTGATGAGCACTGTGGAGGAAGCCGTCACCGTCTAGGACGTCCGTAACCCACCGCGACGAGGTGCTCTGCCTGGCCGGTATCAGCCAGGTGACGGGGCCGGTCGTGCAACTGGCAATGAGCGCCCTGCGTGTGCAGGCCTACGCGGGGTATGCGCGGTTCTGTTTGAAGGGAGAGGCATGACCATGATCCTGCCGGCGGAGAAGGACCTGAGGGCGGCGCTGGCCCGGTTCGCCCAGGCACGCATCGAACACGACGTGCGGCCCACCGGCCGCACCAGCAGGGCTCTGGAGGACGCCACCTACACGCTGTGCGTGATGACCGGGTCCCGCACCGCCGAACAGGCACTGCGGACGGCGGACACACTCCTCGAGCAGCATGCCGGCCGCACCCGCCTCTCCGCCGAGCAGGAGACCCTTGCCGCATAGGCGGACGGCAACAGCAGGTGGCTCCGTGCACGTCGCAGAGCAGCGTTTCGACGGCAGTACGGGGCCACTGGGTTCTCCTGAGTGTCCAGGAGGGCGGGGCGGGTACGGGCATCGCGTTGAGCGCCCGCGCCGCGTGGAAGAGGTTGGATGCCATGGCGCGGCCGGTGGAGAGGGCCCAGTCGTGGCCGCGCTCGTCGTCGAGGAAGGCGGGTCTGGGGCCGGGGCCGAGGTGTCCGTAGGTCCAGGCCTGAGCATCACTCTCCAGTGGCGATGTGCATCGTCCAGTTCGGTCGAGATGGCTACACAGCCGTGACCGCAGCCGTCGGCGTACCGATGGGCTGACCGCTGGCGCGCGAGCAGGCCCGCAGCGCGCCCTCGAAGAACACGCCAAGGTCGCCGGCAGCGTCCCGGCCGTCAGGCCGGTCAGAACCCGGGGCTTGGGGGCGTGCTTGTGCACGGTTCGCCTGTGGCTGCCCTCCGCCGGATCGGGTGCCGTTCCCCCCTCGGGCACTTCGAGTCACGCCGCCGCACCGTGATCCACCGCATGGTGCACCGGCACGGGAATGCCGGCGGGCGGCTCCGTGTTGGAAGGGGTGCGATGGTGGAGGGGACAGTGTCCCCGGGCCTCACCCATTGCCTGCAGGGACGATCGTTCGGCTGAAGCCCTGCGGAGCCTTTCGCCGCGTAGGCGACCGCCCTTCATCACCGCACATCAGCGGACCAGCCCCGCCCGGTGCACGCCGGACGGGGCTGGTCCGTGTCCGGGCCCTGCGTGCGGGGGTCAGGGCTGCGGGCCGGCCTGCGTGGGCTCCCGGATCTCCTGGAGTGATTCCTCCATGGCCTGCCGGGCGCGGGTGAACCAGTCGGCCAGTACGGCCCTGT
This sequence comes from Streptomyces sp. WAC 04229, assembly GCF_003947455.1. Classification (GTDB taxonomy): domain Bacteria; phylum Actinomycetota; class Actinomycetes; order Streptomycetales; family Streptomycetaceae; genus Streptomyces. The sequence goes on from NZ_QHJH01000006.1 coordinate 99,673, forward strand.
CCTGCGGGGTGTAGTCGGCGGCCAGAGCGGCCAGCCGCCGGTAGTGCGGGCCGTAGACGGCGTATACCCGGGCCGCGGCGTTCTCGTCGAGCACCACCCGCACCCGCCGGCGGTCCGCGGGGTCGGGCTGCCGGCTCACGTAACCGGCGCGTTCGAGACGGTTGATCACGCCGGTGACCGCACCGGTGGTGACATTCGCGTGCTGCGCCAGGTCCCCGGCGCTCAGATGCCGCTCCCCGGCGCCGATGACGTGCCCCAGGCATGTCAGGTCGGTCACGTTCAGCCCCAGCCTCTGCGCGATGTCGTGCTGGGACACCAGGGCGAGGGCGACCATGCGGTCCATCGCGTCCAGCGCCTCCTGTGCGGTCGCGTCACGACGCGGCGTGCCCTCCAGCGGCTTGCCCTCCACCAGACATCTCCTTACCATCTAAGAAACTTAGCTTAGAAGCTAAGAGTTCTCGGCCGCTTGCTGTGCTGCCGAAGATACAAAGCCACGGGAGAAAGTCATGAACCGAACCGACAGCGGCCACGCCCCCGGCCACGACCACGGTCACACCGTCGCCGGGTGGACGGGCACCGCCATGGCGCTCGCGGGGAGCTTGGCTGCCGGTGGCTCGATGGTCGGCGCGTGGTACCCGGGACTCGCGCTGGGAGCGGGCCTGGTCGCCCTGTCGGCCTGCACCACCTGGGTGCTGCACCTGGCCGGGTGGGGTAAGCCCGGCGGACCCCGGCCCCCTGCAGAGCGGAGCTGGCGGGTACGCGATCGGTCCGCCGCGCCGGGCCACCCGGGATGCGTGGGCTGCCGCCTGGCCGGCCGCGGCCGGCGCACCGCCGCCTCTGCCACCACCACTCCCGCCGCCGGCACACCCGCCTTCGCTCCTGCTGCTGCCGCAGCCACGGCCGGTGCGGGGGCGCTCCCCAGGGCAGGAGTGTACGGCGAGACGGAAGCGGCACTTTGAGGGCAAGCCCTCTGAGGCCCGGTCAGCCCACCCATACCCGCAGCCGCCCCTCACCTGTCCGCCGACGGGCTTGTGCACCTGGTGGGGTGGAAGCTCGCCGACGGTTCCAGAGGGTTCGGTGATCGTGTAGAACTCCTGGCCCCTGGCGAAGTCGATCTCGGCGTTCACCCGTTGGGGATGACGAGAGCCAGGTTTGGTCCCCAAGCCCCGGACCAACATGCCGTCCTTGGCGAGGAGCAACATTGCTACGTGCTGCCGTGCGGCGCTCAGGTCGTGAGTTGACCGGTCAGGGCCGGCGAGTACACCACAGCGGGCGGGTGCCCAGGCCGGCGACGTCCAGGGCGAGTTCGGCGTACATCGCGTTCGCCCACGAGAACCAGGGGCGGGTGAAGCGGTGGGGGTCGTCCTTGTGGAACGACTCGTGCATCTGGCCCGTGCCCGCGTCGGTCGACAGGAGCCTGCGCAGAGCCGTCAGGCGCTCGTCCTCGCCGCCGGTCAGGCCCTGCACGGCAATGGCGATCGGCCAGATGTGCTCGTCGGGTGTGTGCGGGCTGCCGATGCCCTCGGCGGCGGTGCCCCGGTGCCAGGTGGGGTTGGCCGGGGAGAGGACGAACCGCCGTGTGGCGAGGTAGAGCGGGTCCGTGACGGGAACGTCCGCGATCAGGGGCAGCGAGAGCAGTCCGGGCATGTTGGCGTCGTCCATCAGGAGCGCGCTGCCGTGGCCGTCCACCTCGTACGCGTAGACGGTGCCGAACTCGGAGTGCTCCACGGTGCCGTGCCGCGCGGTGGCTGCCCGCAGCTCCGCCGCGAGGTGGGCTGCGTTCTCGGCCAGCTCCATGTCGCGGGCGGGGCGGGCCAGTTCGGCGACGGCGTCGAGGGCGGCGGCGGCGCACAGGTTCGCGGGGACGTTGTACCCGTAGGCGCAGGCGTCGTCGCTGGGCCGGAAGCCGCTCCACGTCATGCCGGTCCGGGCGACGGGCGTGCCCCGGCCCGCGTTCGGCAGCGTGTCGCTCGGGGAGCCGCCCTCGCGGCGGAAGCGGTATGTGGAGAGGCGTTCGTGGTCCTGCTCCGTGCGCCACAGCGCGATGACCGTGCGCGCGGTCCGCAGCGTGTCCGGGACGTGGTCCGTCCGCCCGGTCGCCACCGAGAAGCGGTGGGCCAGCAGGAGGGGGAGCGCGAGAGAGTCGACCTCGTACTTCTCCTCCCACACCCAGGGGTCCTCGCACAGGTCCGCCGGGTCGTGGGCCTGTCCGGACGGTCCGGCGTTGAAGGCGTTGGCGTACGGATCGCGGGCCATCTGGGCGAACTGGCGGCGCAGCACGGCGAGTACCAGTTCCTGAAGGCCGTCGTCGTCGCGCAGCAAGGCCAGGTACGGCATCAGTTGCGTGGTGGAGTCGCGCAGCCACATGGCGGGGATGTCGCCGGTCACGACGAAGGCCGTGCCATCGGGCATCGGCCGGACCGTGCGGGCCAGGGTGTCGTCCAGACAGCGTGTCAGCATCCGGCCGAAGCGCGGATCACCGAGGTCGTCGAGTCGTCGGACCGCCTCCCGGACGGTGGGGTGGTCCTTGACGCTGGTGGGGAAGCTGGGGAAGCCCATGGGTCGGCCTTTCGGCTCGGCTGGGGCGCGTCCCGCATCGGCTGGGGGTGCGTCCCGCAATGTGGGGAGTGGGTCCGGCGCCGGGGGGTGCGTGGTGCGGACGCGGGTGTCAGGTGCCGGCCGACGGGCGGTCGGGCCCGGTACCGGAGGGGGCTCCGTGGCGGACCACGTGGGTGGGGACGGTGACGCGGCGGGAGGCCCGCGGCGCCGCGTCGTCCTGTTCCAGGCGGTCGATCAGCAGACGTGCGGCCTGGCGGCCGATCTCGTCGGCGTCGTAGGAGACGAGGGTCAGCGGCAGCCCGAGGACGTCGGACAGGTCGAAGTCGTCGAAGCCGGCGACGGGCAGGGTGGTCCCGGCCTTGTACAGGGCCCGGATGGCGCCCTGGCTGATGCGGTTGTTGGTGCAGAAGAGCGCGGTGGGGCCATCGACCCGCCCGAGCAGGTCCAGGGTGGCCCGCTCCGCGGCCGCGGAGTCGACCAGGCCCTGACGGATCAGGGAGTGGTCCGGCTCGATGCCGACCTCCTCGTGCGCCGCCCAGAACCCGCGCAGGCGCTCGGCACCGGTGTAGAGCGCCGGCGGGTTGCCGAGGAAGGCGACGCGGGTGTGTCCGTCGGCCAGGAGGCAGGCGGTGGCCTCGCGCGCGCCGTGGAAGTCCTCGACCAGTACGCAGTCCGTGTCCAGACCCGCGGGCGGCCGGGCGGCGAAGACGACCGGGACGTGCCGCATGGCGCTCGCCAGGTGCTGCTGCCGGCTGCCCGCCGGTACGACGATCAGCCCTTCGACCTGGTGGTCGACGAGTCCGTCGATGAGTTCGGGTTCCCGGTCGGCCTCCTCGCCCGAGTTGCTGAGCAGCATGCGGAAGCCGTACTCCGTCGCCACCTCCTGGACGCCGAGCGCGAGGCGCGAGTAGAAAGGGTTGGCGAGGTTGGTGACGACGAGACCGATCATGCCGCTGCCGCCGAGGCGGAGACTGCGGGCGGTCTGATTGCGGCGGTAGCCGAGCCGGTCGACCGCGGCGAAGACCCGCTCGCGGGTCGCTTCCGACACGCCCGGGTCGTTCTTGAGTACGCGTGAGACCGTCATGGCGCTGACCTGCGCGAGCTTGCCGACGTCGTGCATCGTCGGCCCGCCACCCCGGCGAGCGGTCATGCTCCTGCCCCCTCCTCTGCCCGTCTGCGTCTCGGCCCCGGTCCTCATGGAGCGTCCCCTGCCTCACGCGACCAGTGGGCGGCGCCGAGCAAGGGGGCCGCCTCGGGCCGCCGGGCCGGCAGCACGGGAACGCGCCGTCCACCGGCCGAGGCCAGCCCCGCGGTGAGTGCGGGGTGGATCAGGTCCCACGACCGGGCCACGGAGCCACCGATGATCACCGCGGTCGCCTCGAAGCGGTCGGTCCAGGGAGCCAGGGCCCGGCCGAGTGCGTCGAAAGCGTAGCGGAAGGCTTCGCCGGCGGCGGCCTCCCCCTTCCCGGCGCGTGCGGCTATGTCCCGGACGTCGGGCAGGAGCGCGTCGTCCACGCCGGAACCGGTGGCGGGGTGGGTGGGCGCCTCCGCGCCGGCCTCCACAAGCGCCCCCGCACCCTCGACCCCGACCGCCGCCGCCCCGCGGAGCGCGGCGTAGTGGGCGCGGAGGCCGCGGCGCGACACAGTGTCCTCAAGGGGCCGGCCGTACACGGGCAACCGGTGCACGTGGCCGCTCGGCGGCACCACGGGGCCGGAGTGGACGGGACGGCCGCGGGACAGGAACGAGGACCCCACCCCCGTGCCCAGCGTCAGGCAGACGACGCGATCGTGGCCCGCGGCGGCACCGGAGCGGTACTCGCCCACGGCGAACGCGTCGGCGTCGTTGAGGAAGCACAGCCGCTCCGCCCGGCCGGCCAGGCGTGCGCGCAGGCCGGCGCCGACGTCGACGCCGGACAGGGACTCGAACTTGCCCATCCCCTGGAAATGGCCGACGCCGGTGGCGTAGTCGAAGGGACCCGGCATCGCCACACCCCAGCGCGGGCCGTGCCCGGCGGGCAGCGCCAGGGCCGCCGCGGCGACGGCGTCGAGGACCACGTCGGCCTCCGCGTCCGAGCGCAGGGGTGTGCGGACCACCGTCGAGGGGAGCACACGGCTCGCGGCGGGGTCCACGAGGGCCGCGGTGACGTGCGTACCGCCGATGTCGAGCACCGGGACCGGCAGCGGGGCCCGGCCGGTGGGGGACCCGGTCACGGCTCCACCACCAGCGCCTTGACGATCCGCACCTCGGTGTCGCCCAGGGCGCGGACGCGGTAGGGGCCGACCGCGGCGGGGACGGTGAGGGTCTCGGCGAAGGCGAGCGGGTGCGTGCGGCCGTCCGCCGTCTCGACGACGGCGCCCTCGCCCGCGGCCACATTGAGGATGTGGAAGCGGCCCGCGGTGTCGTCGGGGATCGCGGCACCCGGTTCCACGACGAGGCGGTGCACCGCGTAGAACATCTCGGGCAGGGCGCCGACGACCTCCTCGCGCCAGCCGTCCGCGGCGCGCAGCGTGCGCGGCTGCTGGACGAGGTCCTTGACGACGTCCTCCCCGCGCCGGCCCGTGTCCAGGTTGGCGAACCCGTGCTCGTAGGGCAGTGGACGGGACGCACCGGCGGCGTCCTTGCGCAGCCAGTCGTAGAGCCGCAGGGAGTAGAGGTACGGGGTGGCGCTCACCTCCAGGACCAGGTTGCCCGCGCCGGAGGCGTGCGGTGTGCCCGCCGGGATCATGAAGAGCTGGCCCACCGTCGCCGGGTGGGACTGGACGTGGTCCTCGACGGGCACCGGGGCGCCGTTCTCGACGGAGTCCTCCACCTGGCGCCGCAGGGTGTCGACGTCGGCCCCCTCGGTGAGGCCGAGGAGCACCCGGGCGCCGTCCTCGCTCGCGGTGACGTAGTACGTCTCGTGCTGGGTGTACGGCCAGCCGAACACGTCCCGCATGTACTGCTCGCGTGGGTGGAGGTGCAGGGACAGGTTGCCCCCGCCCACCGTGTCCAGGTAGTCGAACCGGATCGGGAAGGAGGTGCCGAACCGGCGGTGCACGTCCGCGCCGAGCAGGTCCACGGGGTGGGTGACGCACAGAAGCTGGAAGGGGACCTCGACCTGCGGTCCGCCCCGCTCGCCGACCAGGACGCCCGCCTCGGGCGCGATCAGCTCGTAGCCGAGGGCCGTGTTGCCGGCCTGCGGGGTGAAGCCGAGTTCGCTCGCCGCCCACCGGCCGCCCCACGGGGTGGAGTTGAAGTACGGACGGGTGCGCACCGGGCCCCGGGCCAGGTGGGCAAGGGTGGCGCGCAGGGCCGCCCCGTCCAGTGCGGCCGGGGCGGCCGGGTCCTGGACGTCGATCCATCGGTCGATCCGTTCCGCGATCGCGTCGCGGTGCCGGTCCAGCACGGGCCAGTCGGTGTAGAACAGACGCACCAGGTCGCCGGGTGCGGCGGGGCGGCCCAGGTTGACGCCGACCGGCAGTTCGCCCTTCGACACCGCCGCCTCGGCGTACCGCTTGGGCAGGTCCGCGTACCAGAGCAGGTCCGGCTCGCACAGTGAGGCGCCCGGCCCGTACGCCACGACCACCGCGTCTCCGCCGGGGCGCTCGGGCCGCGGAGGGGAGTCGAACAGGTCCTCGACCCGGGCCTGGGACAGCGGGGTGAAGAACGGGTCGTGGTCGGGAACGGACCGGGCCGCCAGCCGCTCGCCGGCGGCCGGCCCGTAGTGGGCGCGCACGTCGACCAGGTCCGCCTCGCGGCCCGTGGCGCGAACCGCCTCGGCGAGGCCGTCGGCCACAGCGGCCCAGTCCAGGGCCGCGGGACCGTCGACGGCCAGGACGAGCGGGCCCGGGGGCAGGCCGACGGCCAGGGCGGGCCAGCCGGCGACGACCTCGCCGGCGACGGGCTCATAGCTGGGGAGGAGGTCGTACGAACGAGACGCGGGCACAGCTGCTCCTTACTCGGCTCCACGATGCTCGTTAACGATAACAGTGCATGGCTAAAGGAGTCCATGCCCGTTCCGTGGACTCTCGGCTACGCCCTCATGCTCGTGAGCTGCGTATTTGCCAAGAAGTGCGATGGAGCTGGATTTTCTTCGAGTCGAAGCCTTGCTGTGGCCGGAATGGTGTCGTTAACCTCCACGCAACACGCACTGGGCAGCTCCGGGCCGCAACGGGCCCCGCGCGCCCCGTGATTCACATCCGGCCATACAGGTGGCCCGATTCCGTGAAGGTGATCCATGTCAGCATCGGGCAGGACCAGCAGCGCGACCGCGCCGCTTGCCCGGCGCCGCCTCCTCGTCGGGGCGGCCGCCGGTGCGGCCGCCCTCACGGCGGGGGGCTGCGCACGGGGAGCGAGCACATCCGCGCAGCCGGGGACCACGAGCATTTCCAACGACAACGCCACCTGGGACGACGGCTACCGCGCGGCCGGCCGGGAACTGGAGAAGATCACCGGTTTCGCGCTGCGGCCGCTGTCGAATCCGTCCGTCACCTCGTACCAGCAGGTCGTACAGATGACCCTGCAGACCTCGAAGGCCTCGGACCTCGTCAAGTGGGCGTCGGGCTACCAGCTCAAGCGCCTGGCGCGGGCCGGTGGGCTCACCGACCTGACGCACGTCTGGGAGGGGTACGCGGCCAAGGGGTGGGTGCGTGCCACGTCCCGGGAGGCGGTCTCCTACCGCGGCAAGGCGTTCGGCATCCCGCTGTACGAGTCGTACTACGTGCTCTTCTACAGCAAGCCCGTCTTCCGGAAACTGGGCCTGTCCGCCCCGGGCAGCTGGGACCAGTTGCTGCACTGCGCGGAAGTCCTCAAGCGCAACGGGATCACCCCGTTCCTCGCCAGCCAGGTGGGCGGCTGGCCCGCGATCGAGTGGTTCCAGGAACTGGTCAGCAAGGTCGACCCCGGCTTCTACGGGCGCCTGGTGGCCGGCGAGGCCTCCTACACCGACGAACCGGCCCGCCAAGCGATGGACATCTGGCACGACTTCATGCGCAGGGGCTGGATGACGCCCCCCGACTTCGACCAGGCCCGCGGGCCCGGCGCGCTGAAGGAGGGCACGGTGGGCATGTTCCTGCACGGCACCTGGCAGGCCTCCGGCATGTCGGCCGCCGGCATGAAGCCCGGCACCGACTACGGCGCCTTCATCCTGCCGACGGTGCGGCCCTCCACGCCCAAGAGCGTGATCGCCGAGTCGGGGGTCTTCGTCGTGCCCGGCCGCGCCTCCTCGCACGAGGCGGCGACGGCCAACGTCGGCGCCTGGCTCACGCCCTCCGTCCAGCGAGTGTGGAGCGACTTCCTCCAGGACAGCTCCGCCAACCCCACGGTGCGCGCCGGCAACCCGGTGGTGGCCGAGCTCCAGCGGGACATCGCCCGCAACCGCCGGACGGCCCTGGTCCGCTACTGGGAGGCCGGTCCGCCCAGCCTCATTCAGGGCAACACCAACGACCTCGGCGGATTCATGGCCGGGCAGACCTCCCCGGCCACCACCCTGCGCCGGATGCAAGACCGTGCGCACGACGAATGGGCGGCCTGGAAGCGAGACGAAGCATGAGCACTCCTGCGACCGACCGACGCCCTCCGACCGCCGCCGGACCCACTGCCCCCCGGCGCACCCCGCCCACCTCCCGGACCCACCGGTGGGTCGCCGTGCGGGAACGGGTGGCGGCCGCCGGCTTCATGGCCCCGGCGGTCCTGCTCGTCACCCTGTTCCTGCTGGCGCCGTTCGTGTGGACCATCCATCGCGGCTTCTTCAGCGACACCCGGACCTCGCCGTTCAGCTGGTTCGACAACTACGCGCTCTTCGCGTCCGACCCGGCCCTGGCCCGCTCCATCCAGAACACGCTGATGTGGGTGGTGGGCACGGTCGCCCTCCCCTTCGTGCTCGGACTCGCGATCGCCTGCATGACCAACGCCGGCCGCTTCTCGCGCCTCGCGCGGCTGTGCGTCGTCCTGCCCTACGCGCTCTCCGGGTCCGCGGTCGCGGTGGTGTGGAACTTCATGCTCACCACCGACGGCGCCGTCAACCAGGTCCTGACCGGCCTGGGACTCGACTCGCTGGCCCAGGGCTGGCTGCTGACCTGGCCCGGCAACACCGTCGTGATGATCCTCGCCAACGCCTGGCAGGCCACCGGTGTCGCCGTCATCCTCTTCCTGGTCGGACTCCAGTCCATCCCGCCCGAGACCCTGGAAGCCGGCGCCCTGGACGGCGCCGACGGGCGGCAGCAGTTCTGGCACATCGTCCTGCCCCAGCTCCGTCCGGTCTCGATCATCGTGATCGGCATGAGCCTGGTCAACGGCCTCAAGTCCTTCGACCTGATCTGGGTGCTCACCCAGGGCGGCCCCGGACGGGCCACCGAGACGCTCGCCGTCTCCATGTACAACGAAACCTTCCTTGAGCTGCGGCCCGGCGCCGGAGCGGCCATCGCGGTCGTCCTCACCGTGATCGTGCTGGCGGCCTCCTGGCTCTACCTGCGCCGCCAGCTCGACGTGAAAGGCGACTGACGATGCCCCTCGGCCGACTTCTGCGCAACGCCGTCATCGGGGTGCTCGCCCTGCTGTGGCTGATCCCCACCTGGCTCCTGGTCGTCAACGCGCTCGTACCCGCCGGGAGTTACACGGGCAGCCCGCACTGGCTGCCCCGGGACTTCGGGCTGTTCGACAACATGTCCCAGGCCTGGGAGAAGGCCGACCTGGGCCCCGCGCTCGGCAACAGCCTCCTGTACTCCGTGGTCAGCGCCGTGGCCGCCGCGGTGATCGCCGGCTTCGCCGCCTTCGCCACGATCGTCATGCCGGTCAGGCGGCAGGCCCTGTGGTTCTGGGTGATCTACTCCGGCACCCTCCTGCCCCTCCAGGTCTTCCTCAGGCCGCTGTTCCTGTCCTACGCGCACACCTCGCTCTACGACACCCAGATCGGCCTGGTGCTGATCTACACGGCCATCGCGGTCCCGTTCGCCTTCTTCGTCATGCGCAACTACGCCCTGACACTGCCGCGTGAGGTGGTGGAGGCCGCGCGCATGGACGGCGCCTCGTGGTGGCGGGTGTTCTGGCAGATTCACGTCCCGTTGACCCGGTCCGCCATGATCGCCGTGTTCGTGTTCCAGTTCGTGGCCGTCTGGAACGACCTGATGTTCGGCATCACCATGGTCACGAGCCGCAACATCCGCCCCGTCATGGCCGCGCTCGCCGACCTCCAGGGCAACTACTCCAACGTCGGCCCTCCCATCGTCCTGGCCGGCGCCCTGCTGGTCTCGCTGCCGACGCTGCTGCTCTTCTTCTCCGCCCAGCGCTTCTTCGTCAGCAGCCTCAAGATCCACCGCTGAGCCGGCACGCCTGCCCGCCGTCTCCCCCTCAACGTCCTCATCACCGCGAAGGGACACCGTCATGCCGAGATCGCTCCTCACCCGCGCCGTAGCCCCCGTCCTCTGCGCCGGCCTGCTCTGGGCCGCCGCCCCCGCACAGGCCCGGACCCCCGCGGACGCCCAGAGCCCCGCACAACCCCGCCCGCTCTCCTCCGCCCAGTGGGCCGACCACGCCACCGACGCCTACCGGGCCCTGCAGAAGCACTTGTACGAGGGCCCCGGCCGCCACGGGCTGTACCTGGAGCACACCCCCCGCCAGGCCTCCGACCCCGAGCACTCCTACCTGTGGCCCTTCCGCGAGGCCGCACAGGCGGCCGTCGACATGCAGCACCTCCCGCGCACCGGGGCCGCCTACCGTCGCGACGCCGCCGAGCGCTTCGAGACGGCCGAGCTCTACTACACCCCCGGTGAGCGACCGGGCTACGAGTCGTACCTGCCCGCCCCCCTGGGTACCGGCGGCGACGTGTACTACGACGACAACGCCGTCGTCGCCCTGTCCCAGCTGGACCAGTACGAGGCGACCGGCGACGAGCGGTACCTGGAGCGGGCCGAAGCGGTCGTGCCGGTCGTCTCCCGGGCCTGGGACGACGACACCACCAAGGCCTGCCCCGGCGGCATGGACTGGTACGACGGTCCCGGCAACACCGTCCGGGCCACCAACGTCACCGCCCTTTCCGCCCAGCTCGCCGCCCGGCTCTACGAGCACACCCGCGACCCCGCCCACCTCGCCAAGGCCGAGCAGTGGTACGGCTGGGTGTACTCGTGCATGCGCACCGCACCCGGGCTGTACGCCAACGACCGCGGCGACGACGGCGGCACCAACGGGACGCTGTGGACGTACAACTCGGGCGCCATGATCGGCACCGCCACCGCCCTCCACCGCGCCACCGGTGACGCCGGCTACCTGCGCAGGGCGGTGGAGGACGCCCGCGGCTCCCTGGCGTACTGGACCGAGGGCAGCCGACTTCACGACCAGCCGGCCGTCTTCAACGCGTTCTACTTCAAGGACCTGCTCGACCTGGACGCCGTCCGTCCCGACGGGGCCTACCTCAAGACCATGAGCGCGTACGCGGACAGTACCTACCGGACCAACCGCGACGCCACGAACGGCCTGTTCCGCTTCCAGCCCTCGAACGGCGGCGACTACGACCCCGCCGCGCCGGCCGCGACGCTCAACCAGTCGGCCATGGTCCAGATCTTCGCCACCCTCGCCGACGCCACCCACCCTCGCCACCGGTCCTCCTGACGCCGCCCACTGCGCCACCCGGTCCTCCTGACGCCGCCCACTGGCTCCACCCGGTCCTCCTGACGCGGCCGGCCGCGCCACCGCACCCCTCGACGCAAAGGACACCCACGCACATGCCCAAGCCACCGCTGACCCGGCCGTCCTGGTGGGACTCCGACATCGCGCGCGACCTCCTCAAGGAGCGCGTAGCCACCACCGTCGGCCTCGGCGGCCTGCGGGTGCGGCTGTCGGGGGAGCCCCTGCTGCGCCACGACGCGACAGGCGGACTGCTTCAGTCCATACGGCTGCGGGTGGAAAGCCCCGACGGCGCCCGCCCGCGACCGACCCTCACCAGGGCCCGCGTCACCACCAGCGGGGGCACCCCGGTCCACAGCGAGCTCGTGCCGGGGCCAGAGGGCGATACCCGCCTCCTGGTCCCGGAGGTGGACGCCCTTACCCCGCTGCTGATCGAGCTGCCGGAGCTGGAGGAGGGCACCCTGCTCGCCTTCGAGGCCCACCCGCAGCGCCACTGGACGCTCCACCTGGTGCAGCACTCCCACCTCGACATCGGCTACACCGACCCGCAGGGCCGGGTGATGGCCGAGAGCCGCGCCTATCTCGACTCGCTGCTGGAGCTTTGCCGCGACACCGACGACTGGCCTGAACCCGCCCGGTTCCGCTGGGCCGTCGAGGGGTTCCACTCCTTCCAGGACTGGCGGGCCAACCGCCCCCGGCGCCAGGTGGAGGGCTTCCTGGACAGGGTGCGCGAGGGACGCGTCGAACTCACGGCCATGCCGTTCAACCTGCACACCGAGACCTGCTCCACCGACGAACTGCACGAACTGCTGCGTCCGGTGGCCGAACTGCGCGACCGGCACGGCATCGACATCACCACGGCCATGCAGACGGACGTGCCCGGCCAGGTGGTGGGCCTGCCCGACGTCCTCGCGGACCACGGCATCCGCCACCTGTCCGTGGCGCACAACTGGGCGGGCCGCGCCGCGCCCCACCTGGTCGGCGGGGAACACCTGCCCCGCCTGTTCCGCTGGCAGGCGCCGAGCGGCAACAGCGTCCTGGTCTGGCGCACGGACACCCCGCACGGGCTGGCCTACATGGAGGGCTCCATCCTCGGCTTCGACGAGTCCTACGACCACGTCGACGACCTGCTGCCCGCCTACCTCAGCGCCCTGGCCCGCTTCCCCTACCCCCATCAGGGACGCGGCATCCCCGGCTTCCCCGCCCTGGGCCTGCCGGACACCGCCGACCCTTACCCGTGGGACGTGCTGCACCTGCGCGTGCTGGGCAAGTTCGCCGACAACGGCCCCCCGCGCCGTATCATCTCCGACACCGTGCGCCGCTGGAACGAGGAGTGGGCCTACCCGCAACTGCGGGCCTCCCGCAACCAGGACTTCTTCGAGGACGCCGAGAAGCGCGTCGGGGACCGGCTGGAGACCTACCGGGGCGACTGGAGCGACTGGTGGGTCGACGGCGTCGGCGCGGGAGCCGTCCCGCTCGCCTCCACCCGGCGCGGCCAGGCGGCCCTCGCCGAGGCGCAGACCGTGGCCGGCTACGCCCACCTGATGGGCGTCCCCGGCAGCACGGCCGTCACCACGGGCGCGCCGGCCGTCTACCGGTCCGCCTCGCTGTTCAACGAGCACACCTGGGGCGCGGGCGACCCCTGGACCCACGGGGAGCACGGCCACGGGTCCGGCGAGAAGCAGTGGCACTGGAAGTACGCCCAGGCCATGCGCGCCCACGACGACGCCGAGACGCTCCTGGACTCCGCGTCCGCCCTGCTCGGCGAGGCCTTCGCCCCCGCCGCCGGCGCGGCGGCGTCCTTCTACACCGTCAACACGTGCAGCTGGCCGCGGAGCGAGACCGCCAGGCTCTTCCTCCCGGAGAGCACGGTCGCGCTCGACGAGCCGGTCCGGGTCCTTGACGCCCGCACCGGCGAACCGCTGCCCTTCGCGCAGGAGGCCCAGAGCAACGAACGCCACCGCGCGGCCGGCCGCTTCCTCAACGTCCCCGTCGCGGACGTGCCGGCGTGCGGAGCCGTGCGCCTGGACGTCCTCACCGGCGCACAGTCCCCGGCCGGCCACGACGTCGAGGGGACGGCGCTCGGGTCCGCCGACGCCACCGTCCTGGTCAACGACCACCTGCGCGTGACGGTCGACCTGCGCGAGGCGTGCGTCTCCTCGATCGTGGACAGGGCCACCGGCCGCGAGCTGGTCCGCCAGGACGCCGTCGTCGGCTTCAACGGCTACGTCTACGACGAGTACGCCACCCCCGGCGCGTTCAACCACCAGTCCAGCAAGACCGTGGCCGACGACTCGATGCACCTGCTCGCCTCGCGCAGCACCGCCCCGCCCGCGGCGCTCGTCGACCGCACGACCGACGCCACCGGGCACACCCTCGTCTACGAGTGCGCCTCGGCCGGCACCCGCCGACTGCGGGTGCGGGTGCACCTCCCGCACGGAGCGGCCCGCATCGACATCGAGAACCGCATCGACAAGGACGCGACTCTCACGAAGGAAAGCGCCTACTTCGCCTTCCCCTTCGCACTCGACCACCCCGTCGTGCACACGGAGGCCACCGGCGGCGTCCTCGGCACCGACCGGGAGACCGTACCGGGCTCGGCGGCCCACATGCGCGCCGTCCGCCGTTGGATCAGCCTGAGCGACGGCACCCGCCACGCCGCACTGGCCACGACGGACGCCCCGCTCGTCCAGCTCGGCGGGATCGCCATCCCCTACGTCCCCTATCCCCAGTCGCTGCCGCAGGAGGAGCCTGCCACGGTCTTCTCCTGGGTGCACAACAACATCTGGGACACCAACTTCCCCGCTCAGCAGGGCTTCGACCACGTTTTCCGCTACAGCGTCGGCTTCAGCACGGGCGGGGAGGACGCCGACACCCTCGGCGTGCGCGTCGCCGCCGTCACCGGCCACCCCCTCGTCCCGGTCCGCGCCCGCGCCTCGGCCCGGGCCGAAGTCCCGGCGCAGGCCCGGTTCCTGACGGTGAACGACCCCAGGGTGCGGCTCGTCGGGGTGACAGTCCCCAACAACGGCCGTCTGCTGGTGCGTCTCCAGTCGGTGGCCGACACCCCGGTCACCTGTCGCCTGAGCACCCCCTTCAGGGTGGCCCGCGCCTTCCGCACCACCTACCTGGGCCTGTCCCCGCGTGAAGCCGGGCCGGACCCGGACGGCACCGTCCCGGTCGACGTACCGGCGCTCGGGACGGCCGCCGTCGTCCTGGACCTCGCCTCACCGACGCCGGGGGAGGACTGATCCGAACGCCCCCACGGGGGGGCTCAGGGCAGCGCGACCCACCCTTCGCCGCCCCCCTCGGGCATCGACGTCC
>NZ_QHJH01000070.1 GCF_003947455.1 Streptomyces sp. WAC 04229
GGCGGGGGCGGTGTCGCTGCTCGTGCTGGTGGCCATGGGGCGGGTCCTCGCAGCTCCCGCGCGGGGAGCGGTGGTTGCGGCTTCATCGGAAAATGATCCAAACCGTGCCGTCGAACCCCGTTTCAGTTCGGGTCATCAGGCGTAATGTTCAGTCATGGACCGCCGCATTTTCGGGCTGGAGAACGAGTACGGCGTCACGTGCACGTTCAGGGGACAGCGCCGCCTGTCGCCTGACGAGGTGGCGCGGTACCTCTTCCGCCGTGTCGTGTCATGGGGCCGCAGCAGCAATGTCTTTCTGCGCAACGGGGCCCGCCTCTATCTCGACGTGGGATCACATCCGGAATACGCGACACCCGAATGTGACAACGTGATCGAACTCGTCACCCACGACAAGGCGGGCGAGCGCATTCTCGAAGGACTCCTGGTGGACGCCGAACGACGCCTGCACGAGGAGGGAATCGCGGGCGACGTCTACCTCTTCAAGAACAACACCGACTCCGCCGGCAACTCCTACGGCTGCCACGAGAACTATCTGGTGGCACGGCACGGGGAGTTCTCGCGGCTCGCGGACATCCTCATTCCGTTCCTGGTGACCCGGCAGCTGCTGTGCGGCGCCGGCAAGGTGCTGCAGACGCCGCGCGGTGCGGTGTACTGCGTCAGTCAGCGGGCGGAGCACATCTGGGAGGGCGTCTCCTCGGCGACCACCCGCTCCCGTCCCATCATCAACACCCGCGACGAGCCGCACGCCGACGCCGAGCGCTACCGGCGCCTGCACGTCATCGTGGGCGACTCGAACATGTCCGAGACGACCATGCTGCTCAAGGTCGGCGCCACCGACCTGGTGCTGCGCATGATCGAGGCGGGCACGGTGATGCGCGATCTGACCCTGGAGAACCCGATCCGGGCGATCCGCGAGGTCAGCCACGACATCACCGGACGGCGCAAGGTGCGTCTGGCCAGCGGCCGGGAGGCGTCCGCGCTGGAGGTGCAGCGGGAGTACTACGAGAAGGCCGTGGACTTCTGCGAGCGCCGCGGTATCCGCACCGGCACCGTGGAGCGGGTGCTGGAGCTGTGGGGGCGCACGCTGGACGCGATCGAGGCCGAGGACCTCGACCGTATCGACACCGAGATCGACTGGGTCATGAAGTACAAGCTCATCGAGCGGTACCGGGCCAAGCACAACATGACCATGTCGCATCCGCGGGTCGCGCAGATAGACCTCGCCTACCACGACATCCACCGGCGTCGTGGCCTCTACTACCTGCTCGAGAAGAAGGGCCAGGCGGCCCGGGTCGCCAATGACTTGAAGATCTTCGAGGGCAAGTCGGTGCCGCCGCAGACCACTCGGGCCAGGCTGCGCGGCGACTTCATCCGGCGGGCGCAGGAGCAGCGGCGGGACTTCACCGTCGACTGGGTCCACCTCAAGCTCAACGACCAGGCGCAGCGCACCGTGTTGTGCAAGGACCCGTTCCGTTCGGTGGACGACCGGGTGGAGAAGCTGATCGCCGGGATGTGACCCCGGCCGGGTGAGTTGCGCGTCACCGCGCGAAAGGGCGGAACGCCACACGGGCACCGTACGTTATCCGTACGGTGCCCTTCTCACGCCGTAGAGTTGCGCGCACGCCATCACGCAGACCCCCATCGATACGAGGCCCCCACCGTGCGCCGACGTTCCCTCCTCATCGCCGTCCCCGCGGGACTGGCCACGCTCGCCGCATGCGGTGACGACGACTCCGGCTCTTCGAGCGACGCGAGTGACAGCCCGTCGCCCGAGGCGTCGGCCACGACGTCGGCACCGCCGCCGCCGAAGATCGTCGACGGTCCGCTGCCGGCCATCACGGCGGGGACGAAGTTCGACGAGAAGCCGACGGTCGCCAAGGGCAGCGGGGAGCCGTCCAAGGACCTCGCGGTGAAGACGGTCATCGCGGGCGGCGGCAAAGCCGTCGCGGAGGGCGACTTCGTGTCGGCGAACTACCTCGGGCAGGTCTGGCAGAGCGCGAAGGTCTTCGACAACTCCTACGACCGCAAGACCCCTCTCGTCATCCAGCTCGCCCAGGGCAGCATCATCGACGGCTGGCGGTACGCGCTCACGGGCAAGAAGACCGGCAGCCGCGTCCTGTTCTCGGTGCCCCCCACCTGGGGGTACGGCGAGCAGGGCAACGAGCAGGCGGGCATCAAGGGCACCGACACGCTGGTCTTCGTGGTCGATCTGCAGGACACGTTCAACGCCAAGAGCTCCGCCAAGGGCGAGGAGGTGCCGCAGGACGACGCGGCGCTGCCCAAGGTCGGCACCAACACCGACGGCAAGGCGCCCTCCATCGAGGTGCCCGAGACCGACGCGCCGAAGAAGCTCGTGGCGGAGTACGTCCTGGAGGGCGACGGCGCCGAGGTCGGCGCGCAGGACAGCGTCCTCGTGCAGTACAAGGGCGTCGTGTGGGACGGCGGCAAGGAGTTCGACTCGACGTACAGCAGGAAGCAGCTGACGTCGTTCTCGCTGCAGCAGGTCGTCAAGGGCTGGTCGCAGGGTCTGACCGGCAAGAAGGTCGGCAGCCGGGTCCTCATCGTGATCCCGCCGGACCTGGGGTACGGCGACAGCCCGCCGGAGGGCAGCGGCATCGAGAAGGACTCCACGCTCGTCTTCTCGGTCGACATCCTGGCGAAGATGTGACGCTCCAGAGATGTAAGACTTGGTCCGTTGCCTTTCCGCAGACAAGCAGGAGCTGAACACGTGAGCATCGACAAGCCCGAGGTCGACTTCCCGGGTGGCGAGCCGCCGGCGGACCTCGAGATCAAGGACATCTGGGAGGGCGACGGCCCGGTTGCCGAGGCCGGTCAGACCGTGACCGTCCACTACGTGGGCGTGACCTTCAGCTCGGGCGAGGAGTTCGACGCGAGCTGGAACCGCGGTGCGCCGTTCCGCTTCCCGCTCGGCGGCGGCCGTGTCATCGCCGGCTGGGACAAGGGCGTGCAGGGCATGAAGGTCGGCGGCCGCCGCCAGCTGACCATCCCGGCGCACCTCGCGTACGGCAACCAGAGCCCGACCCCGGCGATCCCGCCCGGTTCGACGCTGATCTTCGTGGTCGATCTGCTCGGAGTCTGATCCACGTCCGAACGGACAGTGATCAGAGCCGGTCATCAAGGGTCCATGCCTGTCCGGGCATGGGCCCTCGGCTTTTGCCGCGCCACCCCGGGGCGGTACGGTCATCCGTCGTAAGCACCATAGGGAGAAGGGCGTCGATGGCCATTGCCAAGGCCGAGCGGCTGATGAACCTGGCGCTGTGTCTGCTCGGGACACGGCGGCCGCTCAGCAAGCGTGAGCTGCGTGAGTCCGTCGAGGCCTATCTCGAAGCGGGCTCCGACGACTCCTTCAACCGCATGTTCGAGCGCGACAAGGACGACCTGCGCGAACTCGGACTGGTCATCGAGACCGTGGAGAGCCTCGACGGCGAGATCGGCTACCTGGCCCGCCGGGACAGCAACCGCCTGCCGCCCATCACCCTGGACGCCGAGGAGGCCGCCGCGCTGGGGCTGGCCGCGAAGGTGTGGCAGCAGGCCCGGCTCGCCGGTGCCGCGAGCGGCGCCCTGCAGAAGCTGCGCGCGGCCGGGCTGCCGGAGGACGTCGACCCCTACGAGCCGCACGGCGCGCTGGAGCCGCGCATCCCGGTGCACGAGGCGGCCTTCGAGCCGCTGATGCTCGCCTGCCGTGACCGCCGGCCCGTCGGCTTCGACTACCGCAAGGCCAACGCCGCGCAGCCCGAGCCCCGGCACGTGGAGCCCTGGGCGCTGGAGTGCTGGCGCGGGCACTGGTACCTGGCGGGCTTCGACCGCGACCGCGGGGCGGAGCGGGTCTTCCGGCTGTCGCGGATCACCGGCAGGGTCCGCTCGCGCGGCGGGCGGTTCACCGCGCCGGTGCCCGACGTCGTCACCGTCCGCGAGACGGTCGCGAGCTGGGCGGGGGAGACCGCCGACCGCTCCGCGCGGATCCGGCTGCGTGCGGGCGCGGGATACCCGCTGCGGGCGAAGTCCACCGCCGTACGGGAACTCGGCGACGGCTGGGACGAGTTGGAGATTCCGTACGGGCACGGCCTGGACGCCTGGCTGGTCGAGTTCGGGCCGGACGTGGTGGTGCTGGAGCCCGCGGAGTTGCGTGCGGACGTGGTGGACCGGCTGCGTGCCGTCGCCAAGGGCTGAGGGGGAGCGGACAACACAGTGGCAGGCAAACCGGTCAGGCCAGTGAACGCCATCGACCAGACCCGGCGGATGCTGTCCCTGGTGACGTATCTGAGGGAGCGTCCCGGGGCGCGGATCGAGGACGTCGCCCGGGCCTTCGGCATCACCGAGGACGAGCTGGTCTCCGACCTCGACGTGCTGCCCATGTGCGGCACCAGTTTCCGCGGCGGCGACCTGCTCGACATCGACACCGACGGCGAGCGCATCTGGTGGCACAATCCGGCCGCGCTCGGCGCCGACGCCGCGGAGCCGCTGCGGCTCGCCGCCGACGAGGCCACCGCGCTGCTGGTCGCCGCCCGGGCCGTGGCGACCCTGCCCGGCCTGCGCGAGAGCGACCGGCAGGCGCTGCTGCGGGCGACCGCCAAGGTGGAGACCTCGGCCGGGGAGGCCGCGGGCGCCAGTTCGCGGCTGTCCGTCACCTTCGAGTCCGAGGGCGGCGTCTTCGCCGACGTCGACCGGGCGATCTCAGAGCGCCGCCGGCTGTGGATCCGCTACTACTCGCCGGCCCGCGACGAGGTCACCGAGCGCGAGATCGACCCCATCCGGCTGGTCAGCGTCGGGCACACCTACGTGGAGGCGTGGTGCCGCCGCTCCGAGGCGCGGCGCACCTTCCGCCTCGACCGGGTCGCCGAGATCCGCATCCTGGACGAGCCGTCGGCGCCGCCCGAGGTGGAGCTGCGGGACCTGTCGGAGGGCCTGGTGCAGCCCGCCGCCGAGGACCCGGAGGTGGTCGTCGAGGTCGGCCCGGGCGGGCGCTGGGTCGCCGAGTACTACCCGCACGACAGCGCGGACGAACTTCCCGACGGCGGCCTGCGCATCACCCTGCGCACCCCCGATCCGGCCTCTCTGCGGCGGCTGGCGCTGCGGCTCGGCCGTGACGGCCGGATCGTCTCCCCGCCCGAGCTGGCCGACAGCGCCCGGCACGCCGCCCGGGAGGCGCTGGCCGCCTACGACGGGATCGAGGCGGCCGGTCCGGCAGCCGGCGCCGGGACGGTCGAGGGCCCGCACGAACGGCAGGAGCGAGGACTGTGAGCGAGCCCCTGGGACCAGGTGGACCGGGCATGTCGGCGGCCTCCGCGTTCGCGGGCATGAGACGGGTGGCGCCGATCGTGTTCAAGGCGGGCTGCCCGGACTGCCGGGGCCGCTTCGAACTGGCCGCGAGCGCCCTCCGGCTCGCCATCGGCGCCACCAGCCGCACCACCTTCTACTCGTTCACCTGCCCCGAGTGCGGCTCCGCGGTCCGCAAGCCGGCGGGGGAGCGGGTCGTGGAACTGCTCACGGGCGGCGGGGTCAGGACACTGCGGCTGCACTCCACCGTCTAGTCTCGACGTCATGTTCTGGCCGATGCTCGCCGTTGCCCTGGGTTTCCTTGGTCTCGCCGTCCTCACGGTGTTCGCCGTGAAGGTGTTCGTGGAGACGCAGCGACTCGCCAGGCAGGTGACGGACTCGGCCCGCAGGATCGGCCGCGCCGCGGATGATCTGGAACGCGCCACCGAGAGCGCCGCCCGTTCCGTGGACGCCCTGTGAACGCGAGAACCGCGCCACGCGGCCCGGTGGCCGGCCCGACGGACCCGCGCGAGTCGTGTATGGACCGATTCACCCTGTCACCCCACAGGCCCCTGAAGGTACGCTGCTGGTCGCGGCCCGGAAAACGAGGCCCGGCCGCGGACGGGAGTACGCACGGGGATTGCCTCACGTTCACCCCTGAGCGTTACGATCGCTGCACAAGACGATCGATCGGACGCATGTCCGACCGGTCGGACAGCACCCCCACCCAGCCGCCTCGGTGAGAAGGTAAAGACTTATGTTCGGAAGGCTCGGAGCCCCCGAGATCATTCTCATCCTCGTCGTCATCATCCTGCTGTTCGGCGCGAAGAAGCTTCCGGACATGGCGCGCTCCCTCGGCAAGTCCGCGCGCATCCTCAAGAGCGAGGCCAAGGCGATGAAGAGCGAGGGCAAGAACGACTCCTCCGCCCCCGCCGACCCGCCGAACCCCGAGCAGTCCGCGGCGCAGCGCACCATCCAGGCCGCCCCCGGCGACGTGACCAGCTCCCGCCCGGTCAACGAGCCGACGGACACGACCAAGCGCTGACGCAGGGCCGGTGACCTCCGGCCCGCCGCACGAGATGGGAACGTGGGTTGCTGAAGCCTGCCCGCACCAAGGAGAGGGACCCGGAGGGGCGGATGCCCCTGGCGGAGCACCTTCGTGAGCTCCGCAACCGGCTCGCGAAGGCACTGTTGGCCATCGTCGCCGTCACCGTCGTCGCGGCCTTCTTCTACCAGGAGATCATCAACGTCCTCACCGAGCCGATCCTCGATTCGATCGGCTGTGAGAAGTCCTTCGCGGAGCTGGCCGAGTCGACGGCCGGCTCGGAGCCGTGCGCGCAGATCACCATCAACGGTCTGCTCGGCCCGTTCACCCTGGCGCTGAAGGTGTCGCTGACGGCGGGCATCGTGCTGGCCTCGCCGGTCTGGCTCTACCAGTTGTGGGCGTTCGTCGCCCCGGGGCTGCACCGCAACGAGAAGAAGTACGCCTACGCGTTCGTCGCCACCGGCGCCCCGCTGTTCCTCATCGGCGCCTACTTCGCCTACGCGGTGCTGCCCACCTCCGCGGAGGTGCTGATCGAATTCACGCCGAGCGAAGTCGACAACCTGCTGCCGCTGGACGACCTGCTCGACCTCGTCACCCGCATGGTGATCGTCTTCGGGCTCTCCTTCGAGCTGCCCCTGCTGCTCGTGATGCTCAACCTCACCGGAGTGCTGTCCGGCAGGCGGATGCTCGGCTGGTGGCGCGCGATGATCATGGGCATCACGCTGTTCGCGGCCATCGCCACGCCGAGCACGGACCCGCTGACCATGATCCTGCTGGCCGGGCCGATCTGGGTGCTGTACTTCGCCGCCGTCGCCGTCTCCCTGGTCAACGACCGCCGCAGGGCCCGGCGCGAGGCCCTGGAGCCCGACGACGACGAGGCGTCGGACCTGGACCTGACTCCGGAGAGCATCGGCGAGGTCGAGGCCGTGACCACCGCCCGCGCCCTGCCCGAGCAGGCCACGAAGGACCGGGTCAACGGCTACGACGACGTGACCTAGCGCCACCGGGGCGGCGACGGCAGGCGTCGCCGCCCCCACGGAACCCCCACAGGGCCGTTCCCGATAATGATCGTCCTGTTGTCAGTGCGGCCCGGTACGCTCGAAAGCACGATGACAGAGGATCTCTCACCGGCCGAGCGGTACGCGGCAGCCCGTCAGCGCGCTGTCGAGCAGGCCACCGCGCTCGCCTCCTTCCGCGAGATGTACGACTTCGGCCTCGACCCCTTCCAGATCGAGGCCTGTCAGGCCCTCGAGGCGGGCAAGGGCGTTTTGGTGGCCGCGCCCACCGGTTCCGGCAAGACGATCGTCGGCGAGTTCGCCGTCCACCTCGCCCTCCAGCAGGGCAAGAAGTG
This sequence comes from Streptomyces sp. WAC 04229, assembly GCF_003947455.1. Lineage (GTDB taxonomy): Bacteria > Actinomycetota > Actinomycetes > Streptomycetales > Streptomycetaceae > Streptomyces. The sequence goes on from NZ_QHJH01000070.1 coordinate 7,674, forward strand.
CTTCTACACGACGCCGATCAAGGCACTGTCGAACCAGAAGTACGCCGACCTGTGCCGCCGCTACGGCTCGGACCGCGTCGGCCTCCTCACCGGTGACAACAGCGTGAACTCGGAGGCCCCGGTCGTCGTCATGACCACCGAGGTCCTGCGGAACATGCTGTACGCGGGCTCCCAGACCCTCCTCGGCCTCGGATACGTGGTCATGGACGAGGTGCACTACCTCTCCGACCGCTTCCGCGGCGCCGTGTGGGAAGAGGTGATCATCCACCTCCCCGAGTCGGTGACCCTGGTGTCACTGTCGGCGACCGTGTCCAACGCGGAGGAGTTCGGCGACTGGCTCGACACCGTCCGCGGCGACACCCAGGTGATCGTCTCCGAGCACCGGCCCGTGCCGCTGTTCCAGCACGTGCTCGCCGGGCGGCGGATGTACGACCTGTTCGAGGAGGGCGAGGGCCGCAAGCGAGCCGTCAACCCGGACCTCACGCGCATGGCGCGCATGGAGGCGAGCCGCCCGTCCTACCAGGACCGCAGGCGCGGCCGCGCCATGAAGGAGGCCGACCGGGAGCGCGAGCGCCGACAGCGCTCCCGGGTGTGGACGCCCAGCCGCCCCGAGGTCATCGAGCGGCTCGACTCCGAGGGACTGCTGCCGGCGATCACCTTCATCTTCAGCCGCGCCGCCTGCGAGGCCGCAGTCCAGCAGTGCCTCTACGCCGGCCTGCGCCTCAACGACGAGGACGCCCGGGACAGGGTGCGCGCCCTCGTGGAGGAGCGCACCGCCTCCATCCCGACCGAGGACCTGCACGTCCTGGGGTACTACGAGTGGCTGGAGGGCCTCGAGCGCGGCATCGCCGCCCACCACGCGGGCATGCTGCCGACGTTCAAGGAGGTCGTCGAGGAGCTGTTCGTCCGCGGACTGGTCAAGGCCGTCTTCGCCACCGAGACCCTCGCCCTCGGCATCAACATGCCCGCCCGCTCGGTGGTGCTGGAGAAGCTCGTCAAGTGGAACGGCGAGCAGCACGCCGACATCACCCCCGGCGAGTTCACCCAGCTCACCGGCCGGGCCGGCCGGCGCGGCATCGACGTCGAGGGCCACGCCGTGGTGCTGTGGCAGCGCGGCATGAACCCCGAGCACCTCGCGGGACTGGCCGGCACCCGCACCTACCCGCTGCGCTCCAGTTTCCGGCCGTCGTACAACATGGCCGTCAACCTGGTCGAGCAGTTCGGCCGGCACCGCTCGCGGGAGCTGCTGGAGACCTCCTTCGCGCAGTTCCAGGCGGACAAGTCGGTCGTCGGCATCTCCCGGCAGGTGCAGCGCAACGAGGAGGGGCTGGAGGGCTACCAGGCCTCCATGACCTGCCACCTCGGCGACTTCGAGGAGTACGCGCGCCTGCGCCGCGAGCTGAAGGACCGGGAGACCGAGCTGGCCCGGCAGGGCGCCAACCAGCGGCGCGCCGAGGCCGCCGTCGCGCTGGAGAAGCTGAAGCCGGGCGACGTCATCCACGTGCCGACGGGCAAGTACGCGGGCCTCGCCCTGGTGCTGGACCCGGGCCTGCCCGCCGGCCGGTCCAACGGCCACCGCGGCTTCGAGCACCACGACGGACCCCGCCCGCTGGTGCTCACCGCCGAACGGCAGGTCAAGCGGCTGGCGTCGATGGACTTCCCGGTGCCCGTCGAGGCGCTGGAGCGGATGCGCATCCCGAAGTCCTTCAACCCGCGCTCGCCCCAGTCCCGCCGCGACCTCGCCTCCGCACTGCGCACCAAGGCCGGGCACATCCCGCCGGAGCGGGCCCGCAAGAAGCGGTCCGAGGCCGCCGACGACCGGGAGATCGCCCGGCTGCGCAAGGCCATCCGCGCCCACCCCTGCCACGGCTGCGACGACCGCGAGGACCACGCCCGCTGGGCCGAGCGCTACCACCGGCTGCTGCGCGACACCTCGCAGCTGGAGCGCCGGATCGAGGGCCGGACGAACACCATCGCCCGCACCTTCGACCGGATCGTCGCGCTGCTGACCGAGCTGGACTACCTGCGCGGCGACGAGGTCACCGAGCACGGCAAGCGCCTCGCCCGGCTCTACGGCGAGCTGGACCTGCTCGCCAGCGAGTGCCTGCGCGAGGGCGTGTGGGAAGGGCTCGCCCCGGCCGAACTGGCCGCCTGCGTCTCGGCGCTGGTCTACGAGTCCCGGGTCGCCGACGACGCGATGGCGCCGAAGGTGCCCTCGGGCAGGGCCAAGGCCGCGCTCGGCGAGACGGTCCGCATCTGGGGCCGCCTCGACGCCCTGGAGGAGGACTTCCGGATCAGCCAGACCGAGGGCGTCGGCCAGCGCGAGCCCGACCTCGGCTTTGCCTGGGCGGCGTACATGTGGGCGTCCGGCAAGGGTCTCGACGAGGTGCTGCGCGAGGCGGAGATGCCTGCGGGCGACTTCGTGCGCTGGTGCAAGCAGGTCATCGACGTCCTCGGCCAGATCGCGGCCGCCGCGCCCGCCCAGGGCTCCACGGTCCCGAAGAACGCGCGCAAGGCGGTCGAGGAACTGCTGCGCGGAGTGGTCGCCTACTCGTCCGTGGGCTAGCCCGGACGGACGGCACGCGACGAAGGCCCGGCGGGAGACCGCCGGGCCTTCGCGCGTACGCGGGAGAGTCCGGCACCTTTCCCCCGTCACGGTGAGTGAATTACGTACACCCGAACACGCTCACGCATCGTGTTCGAATGATTCCCCGGCGTGCAAAAGTGCCGACCTTACTCCAGCCCCGAGGCCCGTTTCAGGCGGTTGCCGAATATGACACGGCGATGATCCGCTCGGACTAAGCTCGCCCGCAGCGCACCGAGTTGAGGTGTAATCGCGCGCTTGTTCCCTATGCGGCGATGATCCCGACAGCTCCCAGACATACCCCGTCGCAAGCTCCCCCATCCCTGCCGATTCGTTTTCAGAGGGCCTACATGGTGAGTGTTGATTCCCCTCCAGGTCGCCGTGAACTTCCCTACGCGCGAACGCTGTTGCTGCCGGCCATACTGATGGCCGCGGCCACCGGGGCCGCCGTCGCCCTCGTGACGGAACCGGCCCGGCTCGCCGTCGGCCTGTGCGGTGCCGTCGCCACCCTGCTGGTGGTCTCCGCGGCGGCCGAAGCGGTACGCCGCGGCCGTGCGCTGCGGGCCGAGCGCGCCGCGCACGCCCGTCACAGCGCGTATCTGGAGCACCGGGCGGCGAGCCACCACGAGGAGATGGTCGAGCTCGGCGCCGTCGTGCTGCCCGACGTGCTGCACTTCATGCGCAGGGGGAACACGCCCGCGGAGGTGATGCGCCGCCTCGGCGAGGTGAACCCCGCCTACACCGAACTCGGCGAGCCCCAGCGCCGGCTGATCCGCATGGTCTGCGAGATCGTCGACCACCAGGACTCCATGCGCGAGTCCGCGGAGCGCTCCTTCGTCGACATCGCCCGCCGCGTCCAGGCGATCGTCCACCAGCAGAACAAGGAACTCCGCGAGATGGAGGAGGACCACGGGCGCAACCCCGAGGTCTTCGACGACCTCCTGCGCATCGACCACGGCACCTCGCTGATCGGCCGCCTCGCCGACTCCATCTCCGTGATCGGCGGCGGCCGGCCCGGACGCCAGTGGCCCGAGCCGGTCGCCCTCTACAGCGTGCTGCGCGGCGCCATGTCCCGGATCCTGGAGTACCGCCGGATCAACCTGGCCTCCATCGCCAAGGTCAACATCAAGGGCACCGCGGTCGAACCGGTCATCCACGCCGCGGCGGAGCTGCTCGACAACGCCACCCGCTACTCACCGCCCGCGTCCAAGGTGCACGTCACCGCGACCGAGGTGCAGAGCGGAGTCTGCATCGAGATCGAGGACGCCGGCGTCAGCCTCAGCGAGGAGTCCCGCGCCCGCATCGAGGGCCTGCTGGAACAGGCCAAGCGCGGCACCGACGTGCAGGACCTCGCCCACCACCCGCGCCTGGGCCTGTCCGTCGTCGGCCGGCTGTGCACGCAGTTCGGCATGGACGTCTCGCTGCGGGCCTCCGCGTACGGCGGGGTCCGCGCCATCCTCATCGTGCCGAGCAAGATGATGACCACCGAGCCCGGCGTCGGCCTCGCCCACGGCATCGGCGCGACCTCGATCCCCACCCCGGGCCCGGACGCGCTGCCCGGACCGCAGCGCAAGCCCAAGAAGCGCCGCCCCACCAGCCCGCGCATCCCGGCCGGCGTCTCCATGGAGGACGACGTCCCCGAGGTCACCGAGTGGACGGCCGGAGGTCTGCCGCAGCGCCGCAGCCGGGTCAAGATGCCGCTCAGCCAACGCCTCGCCGAACAGGCGGTCTGGGAGCGCGAGGACGCCGAGCGCGAGGCCCGCCTGGCCGCCGAACGCGCCCGCAACGGCATCCCGGCGCCCGCGGAGCCCGAGCCCGCGCAGCACAAGGACCAGGGCCTCCCGCCGGGGCACTTCATCGGCGCCTTCTGGGAGGGCCTCAAGCAGCACCCGGGCATCACCCAGGCCCACCAGCAGTCCAGCAGTGACGAGCCGGCCCACGCCCCGGCAGACGACGAGGGGAACCTCAAGTGATCGAGCAGCAAGGCAAGTTCGACTGGATGCTCCGGGACCTCTACGACGGCGTCCCGGGCATCGAGATGATCGTCGTGCTCTCCGCCGACGGCCTGCGCATCGCCCGCTACTCGGGGGACCCCGACGCCGCCGACCGGGTCGCCGCCGCCTGCGCGGGCCTGCAGAGCCTGGCGAGCGCCGTCAGCCAGGAGATCCCCACCAGCGACGGCGACATGAAGATGGTGCTCATCGAGATGAACGGCGGCTACTTCTACCTGATGGCCGCGGGCCCCAACGCCTACCTCGCCGTGCTCTCCGACGTCCGCTGCGAACCCGGCCGGATGGGCCTGAGCATGGCCGACCTGGTCGCCCGTATCGGCCCCCATCTCACCAGTCCCGCGCGGCGCAACGGGCAGACCGTATGACTCCTCCCCAACGCCAGAGGCGAACTCCCGGCCCGGACCGGCCCGCCGAGTCCACCGGCCCCGCCCCACCCGGCAAAGAGGGCGAGACCCGCAACCCCGAGCGGCTCTTCGTCATCGGCGGCGAGGGCAACGGCGAGCGCGCCGACATCGACCTGGTCACCCTGATCGTGGCCCGCGCGGACCCCCCGGTCTCCGCCACCCCGGAACAGGCCGCCCTGCTGCGGCTGTGTGCCGCACCCCTGTCCGTAGCCGAGCTGTCGGCCTACCTGAGCCTGCCGTTCAGTGTGGTGACCGTGCTGCTCACCGACCTGCTGGCGGCGGAACTGGTGCAGGCCCGCGCCTCGATCGTCCGCCAGAAGGTGGCCGACCGGAACCTCCTCGAAGCGGTGATGCATGGACTTCAAAAACTCTGACACGATCCCCGGCCCGCGCACCGAGGACCGGCTGCCGCACACGGCCGAGGCGGCCGTGAAGATCGTCATCGTGGGCGGCTTCGGCGTCGGCAAGACCACGATGGTCGGCTCGGTCAGCGAGATCAGACCGCTGACCACCGAGGAGACGATGACCCAGGCGGGCATCGGCGTCGACGACAACTACGGGTCCGCCTCCAAGACCGCCACCACGGTCGCCATGGACTTCGGCCGCATCAGCATCACCGACCAACTGGTGCTGTACCTCTTCGGCACACCCGGCCAGGAACGCTTCTGGTTCCTGTGGAACGGCCTGTTCGAGGGCGCCCTCGGCGCGGTCGTCCTGGTCGACACCCGCCGCCTGGAGGTCAGCTTCGACGTCATGGGGCGCCTGGAGGAACGCGGCGTGCCCTTCGTGGTCGCCGTCAACACCTTCCCCGACGCGCCCCGCTACCCCGTCGCGGAGCTGCGGACCGCGCTCGACCTGCCCGAGGAGATCCCCATCCTCGACTGCGACGTACGGCGCCGCGCCTCCAGCCGCGACGTCCTGATGACCCTGATGCGCTTCCTGCACTCCCTCGCCATGAAGGGCGCGCTCACCTGACCGTGCCCGGACGACCCACCCCCTGACCCACACTTCTGCTGCGGAGCGAGACTGTGACGCCTGAACGCCACTCCCCGACCGGAACGGGCAACCCCCTGCTCGACCCGCCCCCCGGCTGCCCCGCGCACGGCCTCGGGCCGGGCGGGCTGCACCGGCTGCACGAGGCGGACGACCTGAACGAGCTGTACGACGAACTGCGCGAGCGGCACGGGCCGGTGGCGCCCGCGCTGATCCACGACGACGTACCCGTGTGGGTGGTCCTCGGACACGCCGAGAACCTGCACATGGTGAGCACCCCCGCCCAGTTCTGCCGCGACAGCCGGATCTGGAACCCGCTCAACGAGGGCATGGTCAAACCCGACCACCCGCTGATGCCGCACATCGCCTGGCAGCCCATCTGCTCGCACGCCGAGGGCGACGAGCACAAACGGCTGCGCGGCGCGGTCACCAGCGCCATGTCCGACCTCGACTACCGGGAGCTGCGCCGGCACATCAAGCGCTACACCCAGCGCATCGTCAACCGGTTCTGCGAGGAGGGCCGCGCCGACCTCGTCGGGCAGTTCGCCGAGCACCTGCCGATGGGCGTGATGTGCCACCTCCTCGGCATGCCCGACGAGTACAGCGACCGGATGGTGGAGGCGGCCCGCGACACCCTCAAGGGCACCGAGACGGCGATCGCCAGCCACGCCTACGTCATGGAGGCGCTGGGGCGGCTCACCGAGGCGCGTCGGGCCAACCCGCGGGACGACATCGCCGGGCGCCTCGTCAACCACCCGGCCGGGCTCACCGACGACGAGGTCAGGGAGCACCTGCGGGTGGTGCTCCTGGCCGCCTACGAGGCGACCGTCAACCTCATCGGCAACGTGCTGCGCGTGGTGCTGACCGACCCCGGCTTCCGCGCCCAGCTCAGCGGCGGGCAGATGACGGTGCCGGAGGCGGTCGAGCAGTCGCTGTGGGACGAGCCGCCGTTCAGCACCGTGTTCGCCTACTTCGCCAAGCAGGAGACGGAGCTGGGCGGGCAGCGCATCCGGGCCGGCGACGGACTGCTGCTGGGCATCGCGCCGGGCAACGTCGACCCGCGCATCCGCCCCGACCTCGACGCGAGCATGATGGGCAACCGCTCGCACCTCGCCTTCGGCGGCGGCCCGCACGAGTGCCCGGGGCAGGACATCGGGCGTGCCATCGCCGACGCGGGCATCGACGCGCTGCTGATGCGGCTGCCCGACGTGCAGCTCGCCTGCGACGAGGACGACCTGCGGTGGCGGTCCTCGATCGCCTCCCGGCACCTGGTGGAACTGCCGGTGCGGTTCGAGCCCAAGGAGCAGCAGGACATCATGCAGCAGCCGAGCCACGCGCCCGCCCCCGCGCGGCGCCCCGACTGGCACGTCGGCATCCCGAAACCGGAAGAGCGGACGCAGCCGCCGGTCCCGTCGCACCCGCCGCAGCCGGTGCCCGCGAACGCCGCGCCGCCCCAGCCGGTGCCGTTCCCCGAGCAGCCCCGGCCGCGCGGTGCCTGGCAGCGCTTCCTGCTCTGGTGGCGCGGCTACTGAGGGCCGGCCCACTCCTCGTACGCCGTCCACGCCCCGAGGGACCGTCCGCTGCGGAAGCGGTGCTCGCGTCCCGTGACCGGATCGGTGAACCCCAGCTCCCGCGCGAGCAGTTGCAGCGGGCGCCGGAAGTCGCCGGCCGGCACGGGGGCGGTCACCTCGGGGTAGAGGGGGTCGCCGAGGAGGGGCACGCCGAGGCTGTTCATGTGCACCCGCAGCTGGTGGGTCTGGCCGGTGCCGGGCACCAGCCGGTACCGCCCCAGCTCCGGACCCCCGCCCGGGGCCCGGTGGTGCGCGGCCAGCTCGACGCGGGTGACGGCGTTGGGCTCGCCCTCGATCTCGCGGGCGGCCAGGGTCCCGCGTTCCTTGAGGATGCGGCTGCGCACGGTCCGGGGAAGGTCGAGCTCCGGGGCGTACGGGGCGACGGCCTCGTACTCCTTGCGCACCCGGCGGTCGCCGAACAGGCTCTGGTACGCGCCGCGTTCCTCCGGGCGCACGATGAACAGGACCAGTCCCGCGGTGAGCCGGTCCAGGCGGTGCGCGGCACCGAGCGCGGGGAGGTCCAGCTCCCGGCGCAGCCTGGCCAGCGCGGTCTCGGTGACGTGGCCGCCGCGCGGGGTGGTGGCCAGGAAGTGGGGTTTGTCGGCGACGACGATGTGCGCGTCGCGGTACACGACCTCCAGCGGGAAGGGGACCGGCACCTCGGCGGGCGTCTCGCGGTGGAACCACACGAACATCCCCGGCTCGTACGGCGCGTCCGCCGGCACCGCCCGTCCGTCCGCCGCGACGAACAGTCCGGCGGCGAACATGCCGTCGACGACGCCGGCGCCCGCGCCGGACAGCCGTTCCGCCAGGTGCTCGCGCACCGTGGACCACGGGCCGTGCGCGGGCAGCCGCACCCGCATCGCGTCGATGCCGTCGCGCTGCGGCAGGGGCGAGGGCGGGGGAGGGGTGCGGCGTCTCATCACCGCCAGCCTACGAGGCGGCCGGCGGTGCCGGGAAAAACGCTGGGCGGCCGGTGCCGCCGGTTGGCAGGATGCCGGGCATGCCCTACCTGACGCACCCGGTCCTCGCCGCAGGCACCCTCTCCGGCACCCCGCAGCCCACGCTCCCCACGGGGGACGGGTTGCTGCTGCGCCCGTGGCGCGACGAGGACGCACCCGCCGTCCACGCGGCCTTCCAGGACCCGCTGATGCACCAGTGGCACGTCCGTTCCGCCGACTCCGAGGACGAGGTGCGCGGCTGGATCGCCGACTGGCGGCAGGGCTGGGAGCGGGAGCGGAACGCCCAGTGGGCCGTCGTCGGGGCGGCCGACGATCTGCTGGTCGGCAGGGTCGCCCTGCGGGACATGGTGTTCTGGGACGGACTGGCCGAGGTCGCCTACTGGACCACCGCGGCCGCCCGCGGCCGGGGCGTCGCGGCCCGCGCCTCCCGGGCGCTGGCCGCCTGGGCCCTGGACGAGGTCGGCTTCCAGCGCCTGGAACTCACCCACGCGGTCGCCAACGAAGCGTCCTGCCGGGTGGCCCACAAGGCGGGCTTCGCGCCGGAGGGCGTCAAGCGCAGGGCCGTGCTCCATCCGGACGGCTGGCACGACATGCATCTGCACGCGCGGGTGCGCGGGGACTGAGCGGGTGGGGGCCTGCGCGCCGGTGTCGCTTCGCCCGGGTGGCCGGTCCTGGTGGGGCTGCCGGGCGCGTCGAGGGCGGGCTTCGCCCCGGGAGGGCGTCGAGCGGCGGCTAGGCCGCCGAGGCGCCCTCCTGCTCGGCCTCGATGCGGGCGTTCCACTCGCGCTTCGAGGCCTGCCAGCCGTCCTCGTTGTGGCCGAGCCGCCAGTAGCCGGAGATCGACAGGTTCTCGCGGGAGATCTCCCGCTCCATCCGCAGATAGCGGCGCAGTTCCTTGACGCAGGCCGCCTCGCCGTGCACGAAGATGTGCGGGCGGCCCTCGGGGAAGTCCAGCGCGCGCACCGCCTCGACCAGGGCCTGGCCCACCGGACGGGCGCCGCGGTGCAGCCAGACGACCTCCACGTCGGAGTCGATCTTCTGCTCCTCCTCGGGCCCGTCGACCTCCACGAACGCGAAGGCGCGGGCGCCGTCGGGCAGCGCCTCCAGGGAGCGGGCGATCGCCGGCAGGGCGCTCTCGTCGCCGGCCAGCAGGTGCCAGTCGGCCGTCGGGTCGGGGGCGTAGGCGCCGCCGGGGCCCATGAAGTGGACGGTCTCGCCCGGCCGGACGCGCTTGGCCCAGGGGCCGGCCAGCCCCTCGTCGCCGTGGATGACGAAGTCCAGCGTCATCTCGTGGTGCGCGGCGTCCCAGTGGCGCACGGTGTACGTGCGGGTCACCGGCCACTGGTCGCGGGGGAACTCCTCGCGGATCCGGTCCACGTCGAAGGGCTCGGGGTAGGTCACGCCCTCGGCGGCGAAGAGCAGCTTCACGTAGTGGTCGGTACAGGTGTCCGCGGAGATCTCGGCCAGCCCCTCGCCGCCGAGCACCACACGCTGCATGTGCGGGGTCAGCCGCTCGGTGCGGACGACCTGTGCGGTGTGCGGCTTGCGCGGCTTGCGCGCCGGACGGTCTGCCATGACGGCCTCCCTGCTCACTGCGTGCGGATCACTGGGTTAGGTTCACCTAAGTTAGCATCCCCTTCCCACTCCTGGCGTCACGAAGGGGAGATCCGCGACGTTCCGCACGCAGAGTACGACTTCCCCTCGTCCGGGAGCCGACGCACCGCGCGGGCATCGTCCGCCGGCGCCGCACGATCAGGCGGTGAGCGTCGTCAGCAGCCGGTGCAGCGATCCGCCCAGGCCCCAGCGCGTCGCGAGGGCGTCCAGCGCCGCGGCGTCGCGCGGTCCGCGCGGCAGCGTGGTGGCCACGTCCGGCAGCGGCACGTCGTCGGCGACCCGGACGACCTTCGGGGCGACGTCCAGATACGGCCCGGCCTCGGTGAGCCGCTTGCGCTGCGAGGGCGTGAGCTTCGCCTTCGGGTCGTCCACGGCGGCCCGGATGCCCGCCAGGTCCCCGAACTCGGCCAGCAGCTTGGCCGCCGTCTTCTCGCCGATGCCGGCCACACCGGGCAGGCCGTCGCTCGGGTCGCCGCGCAGCAGCGCCAGATCGGTGTACCCGCGGCCGTCGACGCCGTACTTCTCGCGCAGTGCGGCCTCGTCGGTGAGGTTGAGGGTGCCCACGCCCTTGACCGGGTACAGCACGCGCACGCCGCGGGCGTCGTCGACGAGCTGGTAGAGGTCCCGGTCGCCGGTGACGATGTCCACCGGGCCCTTCGCCCGCGCGGTGTACGTGCCGATGACGTCGTCCGCCTCGTACCCGGCCACGCCGACGCGGGCGATGCCGAGCGCGTCGAGGACGTCCTCGATGACCGGCACCTGCGGTGACAGCGTGTCGGGCACCTCCTCCTCGTCGGGCCCCGCGGGGCGCTCCTCGGCGACGCGGTGCGCCTTGTACGAGGGGATCAGCTCCACCCGCCAGTGCGGGCGCCAGTCGGCGTCCATGCAGGCGACCAGGTGGTCGGGCCGGTGGTCCTTCACCAGGCGGTCGATGAAGTCGAGCAGCCCGCGCACGGCGTTCACCGGCGTGCCGTCGGGGGCCCGCACCGAGTCCGGCACGCCGAAGTAGGCGCGGAAGTAGAGGGAGGCGGTGTCGAGAAGCATCAGTCGTCCGGTCACGCCTCGCATCATGCCGCAGACCGTGTGGACGAGTGAGGGAGGACGTGTGAACTGGGTCACTCTTGTGTTTGGTACATAAGCATCGGGGCAGGCGCGCAGCCGGGTCGAAGCTGGTTGATGCATTCAACTGTTAGCGAGGCTTCAGACCCTGTCCCTGCCCCCGATGCAAGAGGTAAGCGTGTCAGCGAGACTAGAAGCCGAGGGCCTGTTCAAGGTCTTCGGCAGGAAACCGGACCAGGCAGTCGAACGACTGCGCCAGGGGGACGTGCGGAAGGAACTGCACGCCGACGGCACCACGGCCGCCGTCATCGACGCGTCGTTCACCGTGGAGCCCGGCGAGATCTTCGTGGTCATGGGACTGTCCGGATCCGGCAAGTCCACGCTGCTGCGCATGCTCAACGGTCTGCTGGAGCCGACCGCCGGGCACGTCCGCTTCGGCGGTCAGGACCTCACCGAGATCGGTGAGCGCAAGCTGCGCGACGTCCGCTCCAAGAACATCAGCATGGTCTTCCAGCACTTCGCGCTCTTCCCGCACCGCAGCGTCCGTGACAACGCTGCCTACGGTCTCGAAGTGCAGGGCGTGCCCCGCGCCGAGCGCGAACGCCGCGCCGACGAGGCGCTCGCCCTGTGCGGCCTGGCCGGCTGGGAGAAGTCCTGGCCCGACGAGCTGTCCGGCGGCATGCAGCAGCGCGTGGGCCTGGCCCGCGCGCTCGCCACGGACGCCGATCTGCTGCTGATGGACGAGTCCTTCAGCGCCCTGGACCCGCTGATCCGCCGCGACATGCAGGACCAGCTGCTGGAACTCCAGAAGACCCTGAAGAAGACGATCGTCTTCATCACGCACGACCTCAACGAGGCCATGCGCCTGGGCGACCGCATCGCGATGATGCGCGACGGCCGGATCGTCCAGATAGGCACCGCGCAGGACATCCTGATGCGCCCCGCCAACGACTACGTCGCCTCCTTCACCCAGGACGTCGACCGCTCCCGCGTGCTGACCACCGCCGCCGTGATGGAGACCGACGTGCGCGGCGACGAGGCCGACTGCGACTGCGCGACGGCCGCGCCGGAGACGTCGTTCACCGACCTGTGCGCGATCAGCGCCCGCACCCCGCACCCCGTCGCGGTCGTCGACGGCGACGGCGAGCTGGTCGGGGTCGTCCCCACCCGCCGCCTCGTCGGCTTCCTCGGGGACGAGCAGGCCGAGCCCGGCACCTGCGACAGCCCGCGCGACCAGGGTCCGGAGAAGGTGATGGCCCGTGCCTAGGATCCCGCTCGGCGACTGGGTCAACAGCACCGTCGACTGGCTGCTCGAACACGTCGCGTGGCTCTTCGACTTCCTGAAGACCGTCTTCACCGGCACCTACGACGGCATCAACGCCGTCCTCCAGGCGCCCGAACCGCTGCTCCTCGCCGGCATCTTCGCGGTCATCGCCTTCTGGCTGCGCGGCACGCTCGCCGGTGTGCTCACCTTCGTGGGATTCGCGTTCATCGACTCCATGGAGTTGTGGGAGAACGCGATGATCACCCTGTCGCTGGTGCTCGTCGCCACGATCATCGCCCTGGTGGTGGCGGTGCCCGTCGGCATCTGGGCGGCCCGCTCCGACCGCGTCAGCGGCCTGGTCCGGCCCGTGCTGGACTTCATGCAGACGCTGCCCGCGATGATCTACCTCATCCCGGCCATCCTGTTCTTCGGCACCGGCGCCTCCGCGGGCATCGTCGCCACCCTGATCTTCGCGCTCGCCCCCGGCGTGCGCATGACCGAGCTGGGCATCCGCCAGGTCGACAAGGAACTGGTCGAGGCCGCCGAGGCCTTCGGCACCACCCCCCGCAACACCCTGCTGCGCGTCCAGCTCCCGCTGGCCCTGCCGACGGTGATGGCGGGCGTCAACCAGGTCATCATGCTCGGCCTGTCCATGGCCGCGATCGCCGGCATGGTCGGCACCGGCGGCCTCGGCGGCGACGTCAACGAGGCCATCGGCCAGCTGAACGTCGGTCTCGGCTCCGAGTCCGGTGTGGCCATCGTGATCCTCGCGATCTACCTGGACCGCATGACCAGCGCGCTCGGCACCCAGGTGTCGCCGCTCGGCCGCCGCGCCGCCGCCAAGGCCCGCAGCATGGGCGGCCTGAAGATCTGGTCCTACCGTCCCCGCCCGCAGGTCGCCGTCATCGGCGTCGTCATCCTCGGCCTGGTGGCCGGCGGCATGGGCGTCTTCGGCGGCTCCGGCGACTCGGAGGCCGTCGCGAACGGCAAGAACGTCGGCCAGGGCAAGAAGATCACCCTCGGCTACGTGCCGTGGGACGAGGGCGTCGCCTCCACGTTCCTGTGGAAGGAGATCCTCGAACAGCGCGGCTACGAGGTCGAGGCCAAGCAGTTCGACGCCGGACCGCTCTACACCTCCCTGGCGCAGGGCGACATCGACATCGTCACCAACTCCTGGCTGCCGACCACCCACGCCCAGTACTGGAAGAAGTACGGCGACCGCCTCGACGACCTCGGCTCCTGGTACGACAACACGTCGCTGGAGCTGACCGTCCCGGCGTACATGAAGGACGTCAACTCGCTCGAGGACCTCAAGGGCAAGGCCGACCAGTTCGGCGGCAAGATCACCGGCATCGAGTCCAGCGCCGGCGAGATGGCCCTGCTGAAGGACAAGGTCTCCAAGGAGTACGGCCTCGACAAGGAGTACAAGGTCGTCGACAGCTCCACGCCGGCGATGCTGGCCGAGCTGAAGCGGGCGATGAGCAAGAAGGAACCGATCGTCGTCACGCTCTGGTCCCCGCACTGGGCGTACAACGACCTCGACCTGAAGAAGCTCAAGGACCCCAAGGGCGCCTGGGGCAAGGGCGACGGCGTGCACACGCTCTCCCGCAAGGGCTTCGCCGGCGACGACCCCACCGCCGCCAAGTGGATGAAGGACTTCAAGCTGGACGAGAAGCAGCTCACCAGCCTGGAGGCCGAGATCAACAAGGCCGGCAAGGGCAAGCAGCAGGACGCCGTCCGCACCTGGCTGAAGAGCAACCCGGACCTCGTCGACAAGCTCGCCCCGGTCGCGGGCGCCGGCGGCGCCACCCCTGCCGAGGCGAAGCGCGCCCTGGACGTGGCCTGGTTCCCGTGGGAGGAGGACGTCGCCGTCACCTACCTGTGGAAGAACGTCCTGGAGCGCCGCGGCTACAAGATGAACCTGAAGCAGATGGACGTCGGCCCGGTCTACACCGGCCTGGCCTCCGGCGATCTCGACCTCAACTTCGACGCCTGGCTGCCCCACGCCCAGAAGAACTACTGGGACAAGAACAAGGACAACCTCACCGACCTCGGCACCTGGTACGAACCGACCTCCCTGGAGATCGCCGTCCCCTCCTACGTGAAGGACGTCAAGTCCCTCGCGGACCTCAAGGGCAAGGCCGACCTCTTCGACGGGAAGATCATCGGCATCGAGCCCGGCACCGGTGAGATGCAGCTCGCCAAGGACGAGGTGCTGCCGGGCTACGGCCTGGAGGACGAGTACGAGATCGTGGACGGCTCCACCCCGGCCATGCTGGCCGAGCTGAAGCGCGCCTACGCCAAGAAGGAGCCGGTCGCGGTCACCCTGTGGTCGCCGCACTGGGCGTACAGCGACTACGAGCTGACCAAGCTGAAGGACCCCAAGAAGGCCTTCGGTGAGGGCAACACGATCCGCACCATCTCCAGCAAGAAGTTCCCCGAGCAGTACCCGCAGCTCACCAAGTGGATCAAGAACTTCCACATGAGCGAGGACGAGCTGGGAACCCTGGAGGCCGAGATCAAGGACCGCGGTCAGGGCCACGAGGAGGAAGCCGTCGCGGCCTGGCTGGAGGAGCACCCGGACATGGTGGGCCGGATGACCCCGCAGTAGTACCCGCACACACGTCACCCCGAGGGGTGGGCCCGGCCGCGCCTCCTGACGGCGCGCGGGGCCCACCCCTCGGGTCGTGTCGGCCGGGGACACGGTAAGGATTTGGACAACCACGGAGCGCCAACCCCCTGCCCGAGCATCGCCTCGCCTGGGCGGGAGGGGCTGGCGGGAACACGCGGGGCCGTCCGCGCCTTGAACCGGTAAGGCGTCCGGCACGTGGGACGGAGCGGCCCGCGCGTGGCGAGAACTGTGAGGTCCCGGCCACCGCACCGTGACATCGATGTGACGGCCGCATGAAACGGTTTGCCGAACATGCGTAGGGTGCAGAGAACTCATCAGGAGGACGGCGACCCGGAACGGGCACCGCGGCGGCACGACGACGGGTGAAGGAGGGAGCCGGAGCGATGGGCGACCACAAGGATCAGCACCTCCGGGTCGGCGCGGCCGTGCGGCGCCGGCGACGCTCCCTCGACCTGACGCTCGCCGTGGTGTCCGAGCGCAGCGGCCTGTCCGTGCCCTTCCTCAGCCAGATCGAGAACGACCGGGCGCGGCCCAGTCAGAGCTCCCTGGAGAAGGTGGCCGACGCCCTGCGCACCACCGCCGTGGAGCTGCTCGCCGCCGCCGACCCCGCGTGCAGCGTCGACGTGGTCCGCGACGAGGACCCCGACCCCGAGCTGGCCCCCAAGGTGCGCTCGCTGGTGCGCGGGCACCACCAGATGCACGCCTCCGAGTTCACCGGCGACCATGACGTGGGCCGTGAACTCCAGTACCGCAACGACCAGTTGATGTTCGTTGCCGAGGGTGCCGTGGAGATCGAGGCCGAGGGCCGCGCCTACCGGCTGGGCCGGGGCGACACGCTGTACCTCACGGGCGGTGTGCGGCACCGGTGGCGGGCCACGGTGCCCGACACCCGGCTGGTCGTGGTCGCCGTCGCCGAGCACATCGAGGCGGTCCGGGAGGGGCCCCGCCGGTGAGGGTGGTCTCCCTGGTGCCCTCCCTGACCGAGGCGGTGGCCCGTACCGTCCCCGACGTCCTCGCCGGTGCCACCGACTGGTGCACCCACCCGGCCGGGCTCGCCGCCGTACGGGTCGGCGGCACCAAGAACCCGAAGACCGACCGGATCATCGCCCTCGCCCCCGACCTGGTGATCGCCAACGAGGAGGAGAACCGCGCCCCCGACCTGGACGCCCTGCGCGAGGCGGGCGTCGAGGTGCTGGTGACCGAGGTGCGCACCGTGGCGCAGGCCCTGACCGAGCTGGACCGCGTGCTGACCGCCTGCGGTGCCCGCTCCCGGCCACGGTGGCTCGACGAGGCCGAGGCGGCCTGGTCGGCACTGCCGTCCCCGCCGCCCGGGGAGCGCCGCACCGCCGTGGTGCCGATCTGGCGCAGGCCCTGGATGGTGCTGGGCCGCGACACCTTCGCCGGTGACGTGCTGTCCCGCCTGGGCGTCGACCACCTCCACGCCTCCCACCCCGAGCGGTATCCGAAGATCCCGGTCGAGGAACTGCGGGCGGCCCGTCCGGACGTCGTGGTCCTGCCGGACGAGCCCTACCGCTTCACCGCCGACGACGGCCCGGAGGCGTTCCCCGGTCTGTCCTGCGCCCTCGTCGACGGGCGGTACCTCACGTGGTACGGGCCGTCACTGGCCGAGGCGCCCCGGGCGCTGGCCGCGGCCCTGCGAGCAGCACACCGCTGAACAGGCCGCGCGTCGTGTGCACGGCGGCGACCGCCCAGGCCGTGACCAGCACGGCGTACAGGACGACCGTGAGCCCGTCGTAGACGACGAGCCCGGTGTGCCGGGCCAGGGCCTCCGCGCCGGTGACACAGGTGCCCACCGGGAAGGTGAACGACCACCACGTCATCGAGAAGCCCATGCCCGCGCGCCGAGCCCGCACCACGTGCGCGGTGGCCAGGCACAGCCACATCAGCGCGAAGCCCGTCACCGGCACGCCGTAGAGCACGGCGAGCACCCCGAAGCCCTCGGCGTACGGCGCCGGAACGACGCCCGGGGCCACGTCCGCGAACTGCCCCACGGCGGTCGTCGACTGCCCGAGCGGGCCCAGGACCAGGAACAGCGACGGGGTGAGCGCGAGCGGCAGCGGGCCGCCGGTGAGCAGCCGGCCGAAGATGACCGGCAGGGTCACCAGGGTCGCGAGCAGGCTCACCCCGAACAGCGCGACGCAGGCGAGCAGCAGCGTCTCGCGGGGCTGTCCCGGCGGGAGGTGCGGGACCAGCGGCGGGCCGACGGCCGCCGACACCATGGGCGCGACCAGCGGCAGCAGCCACACCGGACTGGCCTGGCCCGGCTCCACCCGGTGCCGTACGGCCATCAGGTACGGCACGGCGACCGCCGCCGCGAGCCCCACGGCCGTACCGGCGGTGAACAGCACGGCGTCCAGGGCGACCGCCGCCGAGGTGCCGGTCCAGTCCCGGCCGACCGTCAGGGCGCCGCCGCCGACGGCCAGCAGGGCCATCGACAGGCAGCCGTAGAACGGGGCCGCGGCCGGGTCGAGCAGATGCGCGCGGGCCTGGTCCCGGTGGTGGTACCAGTGCAGGGAACGGGCCGCGAGCAGCGCCGCGAGGAGGACGAGGGACAGCGCCCAGAACGCGGTGCACACGGCGCGCAGCCCGGGTATGTGCACCGGCAGCGCGGCTCCGGCGCCGCCGACGACGGCGGTACCCATGACGCAGGCGTACCAGTTGGGCCCGAGGTGGCGGACGGCCGGGACGCGCCGGGCGACGGCGGCGGGGGAGTGGGGCTGGGCGACGGTGACCATGCGTCCACGATCATCGCGGCCGAGGCCGCTGACCAGGGAGCACGCCTCTATGAGGGCATAAGCTGGGGTTATGAGCAGGAGTGGTGCGGAGGGTGAGCAGGCCGGTCAGGGCGGACAGGGTGTGCCGGGTTCGCTGGCGCACCGGGTTCCCGACCTGGGCGCGATGGAGCTGCTGCTGGCGGTGGCCCGGCTGGGCAGCCTCGGCGGCGCCGCGCGCGAGCTGGGCATCACGCAGCCGGCCGCCAGCAGCCGGGTCCGGTCGATGGAGCGGCAGCTGGGGGTCGCGCTGGTGGACCGTTCGCCGCGCGGCTCCCGGCTGACGGACGCGGGTGTGCTGGTCACGGACTGGGCGCGGCGGATCGTCGAGGCCGCCGAGGCCTTCGACGCGGGCGCGCAGGCGTTGCGGGACCGGCGGGACTCGCGGCTGCGGGTGGCGGCGAGCATGACGATCGCCGAGTACCTGCTGCCGGGCTGGCTGGTCGCCCTGCGCACCCAGCTGCCCGACACGGCGGTCTCCCTGCTCGCGGGGAACTCGGCGACGGTGGCGGCACGACTGCTGGCCGACGAGGCCGACCTCGGCTTCGTGGAGGGCGTCAGCGTCCCCGCCGGCCTGGACTCCGCGGTCATCGCCCACGACCGCCTCGTCGTCGTCACCGCGCCGGGCCACCCCTGGGCCCGCCGCCGGCGCCCGCTGGCGGCCTCGGAGCTGGCGGCGACCCCGCTGATCCTGCGGGAGAAGGGCTCGGGCACCCGGCAGGTCCTGGACGCGGCCCTGGGCGGCCTGGCCCGTCCCCTGATCGAGCTGTCGTCCACCACGGCCGTGAAGGCGGCGGCGGTGAGCGGCGCCGGCCCCTCCGTCCTCAGCGAACTCGCGGTGGGCGAGGAGCTGACCACCCGCCGCCTGGTGAACGTCCCCCTCGCGGACGTCACCCTCGCCCGCGACCTGCGGGCGGTGTGGCCCACGGGGCACCGGCCGACGGGGCCGGCACGGCAACTGCTGTCGCTCACGCGGGTGTAGGGGCCGCCATGTCCGCCCTGGGCGCTCAGGAGGGCCGGGCCGCCGCCTCCACCAGAGCCCGCATCACCCGTACGTCCTCGCCCATCTCCGGGTGCCACTGCACGCCCAGGACCCAGCCGGGCGCGGACGGGAGTTCCAGGGCCTCCACCGTGCCGTCCGCCGCGTGGGCCGACGGGGTGAGGCCGGTGCCGAGGCGGTCCACCGCCTGGTGGTGGTAGGTCGGGACGAAGGTCTCCTCGGGGACCACACCGGCGTACAGCGTGCCCGGTACCGGCTTGACCGGGTGACCGCCGAAGACGCCCACCACCTCGGCGTGGCCCTCGATGTGCTGGACGAGGGTGCCGCCCAGGGCGACGTTGAGGAGCTGCATGCCGCGGCAGACGCCCAGCAGCGGGACGTGCGCGGCCAGGGCGGCCTCGACGAGGGCCAGCTCCCACGTGTCGCGGGCGCGCGCGGGCGGGCCGGTGCGGGGATCCGGGGTCGCGCCGTAGCGGACCGGCTCCACGTCCGGGCCGCCCGCGATCACCAGTCCGTCGAGGCGGGCGAGCGTCGCCGCGGCGTGCTCCGGCGCGTCCGGCGGCAGCATCACCGCCAGGCCGCCCGCCCGCTGCACCAGCCGCGGATACCCGGCGGGCAGCAGCGCCGCCTCCAGTTCCCACACCCCCCAGCGCGCCCCGGTCTCCAGGTACGTGCTGACGCCGATCAGCGGTCTGTCCGTCACCGTCAGAGCCCTCCGTCCGCCGCTGTGGACCGTTCTCATACCTTTGCCCGCGTGGGACACGCCCGCGCGGCGCACTCACGTCAGGAACCCCCGCAGCAGTGCCGCCGTCCCCGCGCAGTGCTCCCGCGTGATCTCCCGCGCCCCGTCCGCGTCCCCGTCGAGCACGGCCTCCACCAGCGCCGTGTGCTGCCGCTGCGAGTGCTCCAGGTTGCGCACCAGCAGCGGGATGCAGTCCAGCAGGTCGTTCAGGGTGGCCCGGACGGCCGCGTACTGCGCCGCGAGGGCCGCCGACCCGCACAGCTCCGCGAGGGTGAGGTGCAGCCTCGTGTCCAGCCGGCGGTACTCCGCCAGAGGCGCGTCCCGGGTCGCGGCCAGCGACTCGCTCAGACGCGCCGCCCGGCCGTCCGCCAGCCCGTGCGCCGCGCACAGCCCGGCCGCGCCCACCTCCAGCACCTCGCGGAAGCGCAGCACGTCCTCGATGTCGACCCCGGCCACCCTGCGCCGCAGTTCGTCCTCGCCGCCGGCGTCCGCACGCGGCAGCACGAACGTTCCGCCGTACCGCCCCCGCCGGGCCTCCACCAGGCCCTGGTCCTGGAGCACGCGCAGCACCTCGCGCAGGGTCACCCGGCTGATCCCGAGCCGCTCCGCCAGCTCCCGCTCGGCCGGCAGCCGCTCTCCCCCGGACACCAGGCCCAGCCTGACCACCTGAAGGATCTGCTCCAGCGCTTCCTCGAAGCCGTTGCCGGCCCGCACCGGCCGCAACACCGGTGCGAGCCGGTCCGTCACGCTCCCGGTTTCCTCCGGCATGCGGCCGCGCCCCCTTCCCAACCAATGGTTCCCAGCAATACCTTATGGCTCCCGGCCAAAGGAGGCTCTCCCCGTGCCAGACCGCACACCCCCGCTCGGGGTCGAGGCACTGCACGCCCTCGTCGCCGCCGGTGACATCGACACCGTCGTCCTGGCCTTCCCCGACATGCAGGGCCGCCTCCAGGGCAAGCGGTTCGCGGCCCGCTTCTTCCTCGACGAGGTCCTGGCACACGGAACCGAGGGCTGCAACTACCTCCTCGCCGTCGACGCCGACATGAACACCGTGGACGGCTACGCGATGTCCTCCTGGGACCGCGGCTACGGCGACTTCGCCATGCACGCCGACCTGGCCACCCTGCGCCGCCTGCCCTGGAACGAGGGCACCGCGATGGCCGTCGCCGACCTCGCCTGGGAGGACGGCACCCCGGTGCTCGCCGCGCCCCGCCAGATCCTGCGCCGCCAGCTCGAACGCCTCGCCGGTCACGGCCTGACCGCACGGGCCGGCACCGAGCTGGAGTTCATCGTCTTCCGGGACACGTACGAACAGGCCTGGGACGCGAACTACCGCGGGCTGACCCCGGCCAACCAGTACAACATCGACTACTCGGTGCTCGGCACCGGCCGCGTCGAACCCCTGCTGCGCCGCATCCGCAACGAGATGACGGGCGCCGGGCTCACCGTCGAGTCCGCCAAGGGCGAGTGCAACCCCGGCCAGCACGAGATCGTCTTCCGCTACGACGACGCCCTGGTCACCTGCGACCAGCACGCGGTCTACAAGACGGGCGCCAAGGAGATCGCCGCCCAGGAGGGCATGTCCCTCACCTTCATGGCCAAGTACAACGAGCGCGAGGGCAACTCCTGCCACATCCACCTCTCCCTCGCCGACGAGGGCGGCGACGCCGTCATGGCCGGCGACCAGGAGGGCGGCATGTCCGAGGTCATGCGGCACTTCCTCGCCGGACAACTCGCGGCACTGCGCGAGTTCTCGCTCCTCTACGCCCCCCACATCAACTCCTACAAGCGCTTCCAGCCCGGCTCCTTCGCGCCGACCGCCGTCGCCTGGGGACACGACAACCGCACCTGCGCCCTGCGCGTCGTCGGCCACGGCCGCTCCCTGCGCTTCGAGAACCGGCTGCCCGGCGGAGACGTCAACCCGTACCTGGCGGTGGCGGGCATGGTGGCGGCCGGACTGCACGGCCTCGAACAACGGCTGGAACTGCCCGAACCCTGCGCGGGCAACGCCTACACCGCCGACTACGCCCACGTCCCCACCACCCTGCGCGAGGCCGCCGAGCTGTGGGAGAACAGCACCCTCGCCAAGGCCGCCTTCGGGGACGAGGTCGTCGCCCACTACCGCAACATGGCGCGCGTCGAGATCGACGCCTACGACGCCGCCGTCACGGACTGGGAACTGCGCCGCTCCTTCGAACGCATGTGAGGCACCCGTTGTCCGACCCCTCCGACCTGTCCGACCCGTCCGGCCCGTCCGCCGAACTGCCCGACGTACTACGGGTGCTGAACCCCGCCACCGAAGAGATCGTCGCCACCGTCCCCGCCGCCTCCGCGGCCGACGTCGACGCCGCCGTCGTGCGGGCCGCACGGGCGCAGACCGCCTGGGCCGCCCTCGCCCCCGGCGACCGGGCCCGGCTGCTGCGCCGCTTCGCCGCCACCGTCGACGAGCACCTGGAGGAACTGGCCCGGCTGGAGGTCCGCGAGGCCGGGCACACCATCGGCAACGCCCGCTGGGAGGCCGGCAACGTCCGCGACCTGCTCGACTACGCCGCCGGGGGAGTGGAGCGGCTCACCGGACGCCAGATTCCGGTGCCCGGCGGCCTGGACGTGACGATCCTCGAACCGCTCGGCGTCGTCGGGGTCATCGCCCCCTGGAACTTCCCGATGCCGATCGCCGCCTGGGGCACGGCGCCGGCGCTCGCGGCGGGCAACGCGGTCCTCCTCAAGCCCGCCGAGACGACCCCGCTGACCGCTCTGCGGCTCGCCGAACTCGCCCTGGACGCGGGGCTGCCCGAGGGGCTGTTCCAGGTGCTGCCCGGACACGGGCCGGTCGCCGGGGACGCACTGGTGGAGCACCCCGGCGTGGCGAAGATCGTCTTCACCGGGTCCACGACCGTGGGACGGCGGGTGGCCGCCAGGGGAGCCGCGCTCCTCAAGCCCGTCACCCTCGAACTCGGCGGCAAGAGCCCCAACATCGTCTTCGCCGACGCCGACGTGGAGGCCGCCGCGGCCGCCACCCCCATGTCCTTCCTCGACAACTCCGGCCAGGACTGCTGCGCCCGCACCCGCATCCTCGTCCAGCGCCCGGTGTACGACCGCTTCCTCGCCCTCCTGGCGCCGGCGATCGACTCCGTCCGGGTCGGCGACCCGGCCGACGCGAGCACCGACATGGGCCCGCTGATCTCCCGCACCCAACTGGACCGAGTCCGCTCCTACATCCCCGACGGCGCCGACGGCATCCGCGGCAAGGCCCCCGAGGGCGGCCCCGGCTTCTGGTTCCCGCCCACGGTCCTCACCGGCGCCGACCCGGACGCCCGGGTGGCCGTCGAGGAGGTCTTCGGGCCCGTCGCCGTCGTGCTGCCCTTCGAGGACGAGGCCGACGCGGTCCGCCTGGCCAACGCCACCGACTACGGCCTGTCCGGCTCACTCTGGACGCGGGACGTCGGCCGCGCCCTGCGCGTCTCGGCCGCGGTCCGCGCCGGGAACCTGTCCGTCAACTCCCATGCCAGCGTCCGCTACTGGACTCCGTTCGGCGGCTTCAAGCAGTCCGGGCTCGGGCGCGAACTCGGCCCGGACGCGCTGACCGCGTTCACCGAGACCAAGAACGTCTTCATCAGCACCGCCTCGTCGAGCACGGAGGGCCCCGCACAGTGAGCGAAGAGATCGTCTGCCGCAGGCTTGCCGGCCGCACCGCCGTCGTCACCGGAGCCGGCAGCGGCATCGGACTCGCGACCGTCCGCCGGCTCGCGTCCGAGGGCGCGCACGTCGTCTGCGGCGACGTCGACGAGACCCGGGGCAGGGCGGCGGCCGAGGAGGTCGGCGGGACCTTCGTCCTGGTCGACGTCACCGACCCAGAACAGGTCGAGGCGCTGTTCGGTACCGCGTACGACACGTACGGCAGCGTCGACGTCGCGTTCAACAACGCCGGCATCTCACCGCCCGACGACGACTCGATCCTGGAGACCGGCCTGGAGGCGTGGAAGCGCGTCCAGGAGGTCAATCTCACCTCCGTCTACCTGTGCTGCAAGGCGGCCATCCCCTACATGCGGCGCCAGGGCCGGGGGTCCATCATCAACACCGCGTCCTTCGTGGCGCGGATGGGCGCGGCCACCTCCCAGATCTCGTACACCGCGTCCAAGGGCGGTGTCCTCGCCATGTCCCGCGAACTGGGCGTGCAGTTCGCCCGGGAGGGCATCCGCGTCAACGCGCTCTGCCCGGGCCCGGTCAACACCCCGCTCCTCCAGGAGCTGTTCGCCAAGGACCCCGAGCGGGCCGCCCGCCGCCTGGTGCACATTCCGGTCGGGCGGTTCGCCGAGGCCGCCGAGATCGCCGCCGCCGTCGCCTTCCTGGCCAGCGACGACTCCTCCTTCGTGAACGCCACCGACTTCCTGGTGGACGGCGGGATTTCCGGGGCGTACGTCACACCGCTGTAGATCACCGCGCGCGGCGTCCTACAGTGCCGGAATGAGCATGACGCCGCCGCCCGGCTGGTACCGCGACCCGTCGGCCGCCCACCAGGAACGCTGGTGGGACGGCACGGCCTGGACCGAGCACCGGCGCGCACCGGGAGCCACGGGGTACGGAGCGCCCGCGACCACCGGGTACGGAGCGCCAGGGGACACGGGGTACGGCGCACCCGCGACCACCGGGTACGGCGCGGCCCAGACCCCGGCGGCCCCGGCGCAGCCCGGCCAGCCGTCGACCGTGCCGCTGTTGGCGGGCGGTGGACAGGGGCAGCAGGGCGGCACCGGACGGGGGAAGGCCGTCGCCCTCACCGTCGCCGCGGCCGTGCTGGTCGCCGCGATCGTCACCGGTGTGTTCGTCCTGGGCGAGGACGACGGAGGCGGCCCCCAGACGCAGGCCCCGCCCGTCACCCCGACCGCCACCGACCCCGCGCCGGTGACCGAGGAGCCGTCGCCCACCCCCTCCGGACCCTCCGCCGACGACCCCGCCGTGGTCGAGGACCAGCTCAACGGCGTCACCTTCCCGCTGCCGGACGGCTGGGTCCTGCCCGAGCACGTCGCCGAGGACGACGTCATGATGACCACGGACGGCACCTACGACTGCCCGGCGGACGGCGGTGTGTGCCGGCACGGGATGGTCGTCTCCCGCACCGTCACGTCGAACGCCGAGTCCTCCCCGAAGACCCTCGCCCGGCAGGACATCGAGGACGCCGCCGACGACGCCTACGACCGCGACCTGGTCGGCAACAAGCCCTTCGGCGGCATCGAGTCGCACGAGGAGGTGGCGTCCGGGCAGGTCGCGGTCGCCGGTCGCGCGGGCTACTACGTGCGCTGGCGCGTGCAGACGGCCAAGGGGCCCGGCGGCTACGTGCAGTCGCTGGTGTTCCCCTCCACCGTCGGCACCGAGTCCCCGATCCTCGTCCGCTACGTCTTCGACGCGGGCGAGGACGGGCCGCCGCTCGCCGACATGGACCGGATCACCAAGGGCATCCGGCCCGTCGGCGACGCGGACACGGGCGGCGGCGTGGGCAGCGGCATCGGCCCGACGGACTGACGGGCGCGTTGGCGCGATGGCGTGATGCCGTGTCGGGGCCTAGAGGAAGGTGTGCCCCTCGCCCCGGTACGTCGGGACCGTCGCCGTCACCGCGTCCCCCTCCACCAGGTGCAGCGTGTCGAACCGCTCGCACAGCTCACCGGCCTTGGCGTGCCGGAACCACACCTTGTCGCCGATCAGCAGGTCGTCGGCGGGCGAACCGAGCAGTGGCGTCTGCACCTCGCCGGGGCCCTCCTGGGGGTCGTAGCGCAGCCCCTCGGGCAGGTACGGCACCGGCAGCCGGTCGGCGCCGGCCGCGCCGGAGGCCGGATAGCCGCCGCCCAGCACGGTCACGACCCCGACGCCGGGACGCCGTACGACGGGCTGCGCGAACAGCGCCGCCGGACGCCCGGTGAACGAGGTGTAGTTGTCGAACAGGCGCGGCACGTACAGGCCGGACCCGGCGGCGATCTCCGTGACCGCGTCCTCGGCCGCCGTGTGCTGCACGCTGCCCGTGCCACCGCCGTTGACGAACTCCAGGCCCGGCACCACAGCCCGCACGGCCCGCACCACCGCGGCGCGGCGCTCGGCGAGTTCCCGGCGCGCGGCGGCCTGCATCAGCCGCACCGCACGCGACCGCAGCGGCCGCCCGGCCACCGCGTCCCCGACCCCGGCGACATGGCCCTCGTACGCCATGACACCGACGACCTCGAACCCCTTGCGGCGGGTCACCGCCCGGGCCAGGTCGGCCATCTCGGCGGGGGAGTGCAGCGGGGAACGGCGGGCGCCGACCCGCACCCGGCCGCCGAGCAGCCGCAGCGAGGTGTCCAACTCCAGGCAGATCCGCACGACTTCGCGGCCGCCGTCGCGGGCCGCCTCGATGAGGTCCAGCTGCGCCGGGTCGTCGACCATCACGGTCACCGCGGAGGCGAGCTTCGGGTCGGCGGTCAGCTCGGCGTACCCGGTGCGGTCCGCCGACGGGTAGGCGAGCAGCACGTCCTCGAAGCCGGAGCGGGCCAGCCACAGGGACTCGGCCAGGGTGTACGACATGAGGCCGGCGAAACCGTCCCTGGCCAGGGCGCGTTCCAGCAGGGCGCGGCAGCGTACGGACTTGCTGGCCACCCGGACCGGCTTGCCGCCGGCCCGGCGGACCAGATCGTCCGCGTTGGCGTCGAACGCCTCCAGGTCCACGATGGCCACGGGGGCGTCCAGATGGGCGGTGGCCCGGTCGTAACGGGCCCGGTCGGCGGCGCGCGCAGTCATGCCCGCAGCCTGCCAGACAGGATTACCGCAGGGTAGGGGGACGTTCCGGGCCAATGCCACGGGCGTGCGGACTGGTTCCCCGCCGGGCGGGGTCACGCCGTAGAGTGACGCGCACGCACGGCGGAACGACTCCGGGCGGCCGGGCCCCCGGGCTCGCGCCGGGATGGCGGTCCTCCCGTGCGGGTATGCGTGCCCGGGACGGATCGGTCCGCGCCGGGCCGGGGCAGGAGACATCACCGGCCCGCGTCGGAGAACGGCCCGGGCCCGAGAAACGGGGGGTGCATGAGCACGGAAGCGCGCCGCGCCTCCC
>NZ_QHJH01000071.1 GCF_003947455.1 Streptomyces sp. WAC 04229
CCCCCCCCCCCCCCACCACCCACCCGGCGCGCGCGCCCGCGGGGGCCGCCGCGCCGAGCCGGCAGGCACCCGCCAACGGCCCCGCGCTGACCGTGTCGACCACCCCGTACTACTGGGACGTGCCCTGCGACCACGCCTTCCTGGTCGACCGCAGCCCGAAGAACGTGCCGAAGCCGCCCCCGCAGCAGGACGCCGTCGGCTGGGCCACCCCCCTCAACGCGGTCTCCGCGAACCGGCAGATGACCGTCCTCACCGTGCAGGGCACCGGCCCGGAGACGGTGGTCCTGGAGGACCTGCACGTCCGGGTGGTGGACAGCGGACCGGCGCTCGACTGGAACCAGTACGTGATGGGCAACGGCTGCGGCGGCCAGGTGGACGTCACGGCCTTCGACGTCTCCCTCGACCTGGGCACCCCGCTGGCGACGCCGATCGGGGGTCAGCGGGACTTCCCGTACAGCGTGAGCGAGTCCGACCCCGAGGTCTTCCACGTCAACGCGCACACCAGCGGCCAGAACGTCAGCTGGTACCTGGAGCTGGAGTGGTCCAGCGGCGGCCGGCACGGCACGACCCGCGTCGACGACCACGGCAAGCCGTTCCGCACCAGCGCCTCCAAGGACAGCTCCTACTACGCGTACCCCCTCGGCAGTGACGCGTGGGAGTTCGTGGAAGGCGAGTGACATGGGGTGACGCCCCGCCCGCTGCGAAGCCGCACACGTGTCCGCATCACGGAAAGGAACTTGTAGGCGGCACGTACTTCTCTAGGCTGCGGGCATGACCCCGACCGAGACCGCGCCCGCCGACACCGCCGCCCCCCTGCCCCCGCTCGCCGCGCGGGCCCGGTCGATCGGCGGTTCGCCCGTACGGGACATCCTCGCCGTCACCGCCCGCCCCGAGGTGATCAACTTCGCGGGCGGGCTGCCGGCGCCCGAGCTGTTCGACGCGGAGGGCATCGCCGCCGCGTACCGGGACGTCCTCGCGGAGACTCCCGCGCGGGCCCTCCAGTACTCCACCACCGAGGGCGAGCCCTCCCTGCGGGCCGCGCTCGCCGCCCGTACGTCGGTGCGCGGACTGGCCACCGACGCCGAGGACATCCTCGTCACCACCGGCTCGCAGCAGGCCCTGTCGCTCCTCGCCACGGCCCTGCTCGAACCCGGCGACACCGTCCTGGTCGAGAGCCCCTGCTACCTGGCAGCGCTCCAGGCCTTCGGCTTCGCGGGCGCCCGGGTCGTCGCCGTCCCCGGCGACGAGGACGGGATCGATCCCGCCGCGCTGGAGGAGCTGGTGGCGCGCGAGCGCCCCAAGCTCCTCTACACGGTCCCCACCTTCCAGAACCCCACCGGACGCACCATGCCCGCCGCCCGCCGGGCCGCCGTCGCCGAGGTCGCCGGGCGGTGCGGCCTGTGGATCGTCGAGGACGACCCGTACGGGGAGCTGCGCTTCGAGGGCGAGCGGGTGCCGTGGATCGCCTCCTGCGACGGGGCCCGGGACCGGACCGTGCTGCTCGGCTCCTTCTCCAAGGTCATGGCGCCCGGCCTGCGCCTGGGCTGGCTGCGGGCGCCCGCCGACCTGCTCCGGGCCTGCGCGGTCGCCAAACAGGCCGCCGACCTGCACACCCCGACCGTCAACCAGCTCGCCGCGGCCCGGTACCTGGCCGACCGCGACCTGGACGCGCACGTCGCGCACGTCGCCACCGTCTACGGTGCCCGCCGGGACGCCATGCTCGCGGGCCTCGCGGCCACGCTCCCGGCGGGGTCGGTGTGGACCCGCCCCGAGGGCGGCATGTTCCTGTGGGCCCGCCTGCCCGAGGGGTACGACACCACCGCCCTGCTGCCCGAGGTGGTCCGGCACGACGTGGCGTACGTCCCGGGCGCCCCCTTCCACGCGGGCACCCCCGACCGTGCCACCCTGCGGCTGTGCTTCGTCACGCAGACGCCGGACGAGATCGCGGAGGGGCTGCGGAGGCTGGGGGAGGGGCTGCGGGGCGCCGGTGCCTGTGCGGGGGCGTAGGTCCGGGTCCTAGGACCAAGAGCCGAGGCCGCGGCGCCGTACCCGAACGTACGGTGAGGTCATGGCTGACAGCGCACGGACGACGACACCGTTCGACCTCGACGCGTACCTCGCCCGGATCGGCTGGACGGGGGAGCGGCGGGCCGACGCCGCCACGCTCCGCGGGGTGCACCTCGCCCACGCCCGGGCCATCCCCTTCGAGAACCTCGACGCCCTCGGCGGCGGGGCCCCTTCCCTCCGGCTCGCCGACCTGACGGCCAAGCTGGTGCACGGCCGCCGGCGCGGCGGCTACTGCTACGAGCACAACACCCTGTTCGCGGCGGCCCTGGAAGCGCTGGGCTTCGGGGTGACCCTGCTCAGCGCACGGGTCGTCCTCGGCGCCGAGCGTTTCGAGGACCGCCCGCGCACGCACATGGCCCTGCTGGTCGAGGTCCCCGGCGACCCGCAGGAGTACCTGGCCGACGTCGGCTTCGGCGCTGCCGGCTCCCTGCTGGAACCGGTGCCGCTGACGGCGGACACCGAGTTCCACGACGCCGGACGCGTGCACCGGCTGGTGCACGCGCCGCACCGGGGGCCACTGGAGACGTGGGTGCTGGAGGCGCGCGGGGCCGGGGGCTGGGTGGCGCAGTACGCCTTCACCGTCGAGCCGTTCGAGCGGCCCGACTTCGAGGTCGTCAACTGGCACGTCGCCACGAACCCCCGCTCCCCGTTCACCCACGGCCCCTACATCCAGCGCCTCACCCCCGACGCCCACCTGCTCCTCGAATCGGGCCGCGTCACCACGACCCGCGCCGACGGCACGGTCACCGCACACAGACCGGCCGACGAGACGGAGGCCCGGCGCGTGCTGGCGGAGGACTTCGGCATCGACGCGCCGGAAGGTCTGCGGCTGCTCGGCTGACCCCTGTCGAGAACGGGCCGTCGGGGTACGGATGGGGAATGTGTGCTTCCAGTGGTTTGTGTGGGGTAACGGTGGATAGCCAACTGGTCGTTGTGCGACACCAGTTCGGGCGCTGACACGGCGCCCGTCTCACGAAGGGGGAGGCATCCGTGCGTACCCGCACCGGATGGCGACGCGCCCTGCTCGGCGCGTTCGCGAGCCTGACCGCGACCATCGGCCTGACGGCCGGCCTGTCCGCACCCGCCGCGGCCGCCGCCGGCACACCGGCGGCCGTCACGAAGTACAGCCACAGCAGCGAGGCCGGTGACTACATCGGGCAGGGTGCCAAGGCCGCCTACACGCCCGCGACGGCGACCATCACGGCCGGCGGGGACGCGGAGTACGTGCGCTTCCGGGTCTGGGTGGAGACCGAGGAGGACGTCACCTGGTGGGACGTCGACCTCGCCGCGCCCAAGGGGGAGAAGCTGCGGCCGGGCGTCTACCGGAACGCGGAGCGGGCCTCGTTCCGCACCGGCCGCTCACCGGGGCTCGACGTGTCCGGTGACGGGCGGGGCTGCAACGAGGTGTGGGGCCAGTTCTCGGTCAACCAGATCGAGACGGACGCCACCGGCGCGATCACCGCCCTGGACGCGAGCTACGTCCAGCGCTGCGAGAGCGCGGACGCGCCGGCTCTCCGCGGCGTCGTCAAGTACCAGGCATACCCGCTCAGTTACCAGTACACCAGCGACGCCGGGGACTACATCGGCCAGGGCGGCGGCGCCACCCACCTGGGCGCCACCAGCACCTTCTCGCTCAGCCCGTACGGCGACGGTGTCCAGTACGGCGTCTCCGGCAAGCGGGAGGACTGGAGCGCCATCCTGACCCCGCCCGCCGGCGAGCGGTTCGAGGCCGGCCGCACCTACCGGGCGGAGCGCGGCGGCGGAGAGGGCGTGGCCGGGCTGGACGTCTTCGGCAACGGGCGCGGCTGCAACGAGGTGAGCGGCGAACTGACCGTCCAGCGCCTCGCGTTGGGCGAGGACGGCACGGTCGAGGCGTTCGCCGCCACCTTCGTCCAGCACTGCGAGGGTGCCGGGCCGGCGCTGCGCGGAACGATCCGCTACTACGCCTGACCCGGCCCCGCGTCAGAGGCGCTCGGGCGTCCTGATGCCCAGCAGGGCCATGCCCTGGTGCAGGGTGCGGGCCGTGACGTCGCACAGGAAGAGGCGGTTCTCGACCTGCTGCGGCGTCTCGGCCTTCAGGACCGGGCACTTGTCGTAGAACGACGTGAACAGCGACGCCACCTGGTAGAGGTACGCCGTCAGCTTGTGCGGGGCGTACTCCGCGGCCGCCTCGAAGACCGTGTCGCCGAACGCGTCCAGGTGCAGGCCAAGCGCCCGCTCCGCCGCGTGCAGCTCCAGCTCCGGGTGGGCGGCGGGGCGGACCTCGCCGGCCTTGCGGAGGATGGACCGGATCCTGGCGTAGGCGTACTGGAGGTACACGCTGGTGTCGCCGTTGAGCGAGACCATCTGGTCCAGGTCGAACTTGTAGTCGCGGCTCGGCGACGTCGACAGGTCCGCGTACTTCACGGCGCCGATGCCGACCTGGGCGGCCCGCTCCTGGATCTCGTCCTCGGTGAGGTCCCGCGCCTTCTCCCGCACGACCTCCGCCGCCCGCTGCACCGCCTCGTCCAGCAGGTCCTCGAGGCGCACGGTCTCGCCCGCACGCGTCTTGAAGGGCTTGCCGTCCGCGCCGAGCACCGTGCCGTAGCCCATGTTGTGCGCGGTGACGCCGTCGTTCAGCCAGCCGGCCCGGCGGGCGGTCTCGAAGACCATCTTGAAGTGCAGCGACTGGCGCACGTCGACGACGTAGAGCAGCGTGGTGGCGTCCAGGTCCTGGACGCGGTTGCGGATCGCCGTCAGGTCGGAGGCCGCGTAGCCGAAGCCGCCGTCGGCCTTCTGGACGATCAGCGGGACCGGCTGGTCGTCCTTGCCGCGGATCTCGTCGAAGAACACCACGAGCGCGCCCTCGGAGCGCACCGCGACACCCGTCTCCTCCAGGATGCGGGCGGTCTCGGGCATGCCCTCGTTGTACGCGGACTCGCCGACGATCTCGTCGTCGCGGATCTCCATGTCGAGCTTCTCGAAGACGGAGTAGAAGTAGACCTTCGACTCGTCGACGAACTGCTGCCACAGTTCGAGCGTCTCCTTGTCGCCGGACTGCAGGGCGACGACCCGCTTGCGGGCCCGCTCCTTGAACTCCTCGTCCGCGTCGAAGACCGCGCGCGACGCCTTGTACACCCGGTTCAGGTTCGACATGGCCTGCTCGCCGTCGACCTCTTCGGCCGGGGCCAGCTCGCCGGGGTGCTCGAACAGGTACTGGATGAGCATGCCGAACTGGGTGCCCCAGTCGCCGATGTGGTGCCGGCCGATCGTCTTCTCGCCGGTGAAGTCGAGCATGCCGCGCAGCGCGTCGCCGATGACCGCGGAGCGCAGGTGGCCGACGTGCATCTCCTTCGCCACGTTCGGCTGGGCGTAGTCGACGACCGTGACGCCGGCGTCCTTCTTCAGCGGCACGCCGAGGCGCTCGCCGTCCGCGTACCGCGCGGCCAGGTTCTCGGTGATCGCCCGGTCGCCGACGGTGATGTTCAGGAAGCCGGGTCCGGAGACCTCGACGTCCTTGATCAGGTCGCCCGTGGTGATGTGCGCGACGACCTCGGTGGCCAGCTCCCGCGGGTTCGCCTTGGCCTTCTTGGCCAGCGCGAGGATGCCGTTGGCCTGGTAGTCCGCCCGGTCGCTGCGTCGCAGGAGCGGATCCGCGGGTGCCTCCGGCCGGGTGGCTGAGAGGGCGGACGTGAGCTGCTGTTTGACGAGATCGGTGAGCGACGTGACCGAGGCCATAGGAGTGGGTGCCGTTCTCCTCGTGGGTTCAGGTAGACATCGGTCAGTATCCCACGTGGTGTGAAGCGGTTTTTTTGGCCGCGGGCCGGTGGGGGGCTGGTCGCGCAGTTCCCCGCGCCCCTTCGGGGCGCTGGTGAAAAGGCGTTTTCGCGGATGCGGGCCGGGCTGGGAGAATGGAACGGTCAGCCGTGCGACGTACCGGCCGACCGAGCAGACATCCAGCAAACTTCGGGAAAGAGGACGTGCCGATCGTGGCTCAGAGCACAGAGACCACCGACTGGGTCTCCCGTTTCGCGGACGAGGTCATCGCCGAGTCGGAGCGCCGTGCCCCGGGCAAACCTGTGGTCGTCGCGTCCGGGCTCTCCCCGTC
Organism: Streptomyces sp. WAC 04229; assembly: GCF_003947455.1. Taxonomy (GTDB): domain Bacteria; phylum Actinomycetota; class Actinomycetes; order Streptomycetales; family Streptomycetaceae; genus Streptomyces. The sequence continues at coordinate 6,155 of NZ_QHJH01000071.1, forward strand.
GGGACCCATCCACCTGGGCAACCTCCGCGAGGTCATGACCCCGCACCTGGTCGGCGACGAGGTGCGCCGCCGCGGGCACGAGGTCCGGCACCTGATCTCCTGGGACGACTACGACCGCTACCGCAAGGTCCCCGCCGGGATCGCGGGCGTCGACGAGTCCTGGGCCGAGCACATCGGCAAGCCGCTCACCTCCGTCCCCGCCCCGAAGGGCTCCCCGTACCCGAACTGGGCCGAGCACTTCAAGGCCGCGATGGTCGAGTCGCTCGCCGAGATGGGCGTGGAGTTCGACGGGATCAGCCAGACCGCGCAGTACACCTCCGGGGTCTACCGCGAGCAGATCCTGCACGCCCTGAAGCACCGGCGGGACATCGACGCGATCCTCGCCCAGTACCGGACCAAGCCGAAGGCGGCGGCCAAGAAGTCGCAGAAGCCCGTCGACGAGGCCGAGCTGGAGGCCGCCGAGGGCTCCGGCGCCGCCGCCGAGGACGACGGCAGCCAGGGCTCCGCCGGGTACTTCCCGTACAAGCCGTACTGCGGCAACTGCGAGAAGGACCTGACCACGGTCACGGCGTACGACGACGACTCGACCGAGCTGACGTACGCCTGCACCGCGTGCGGCTTCTCCGAGACGGTCCGGCTCAGCGAGTTCAACCGCGGCAAGCTGGTCTGGAAGGTCGACTGGCCGATGCGCTGGGCGTACGAGGGCGTCGTCTTCGAGCCGAGCGGCGTCGACCACTCCTCGCCCGGGTCGTCGTTCCAGGTCGGCGGGCAGATCGTCGGGATCTTCGGCGGCGAGCAGCCGATCGGGCCGATGTACGCGTTCGTCGGCATCAGCGGCATGGCGAAGATGTCGTCGTCGAAGGGCGGGGTGCCCACCCCGGCCGACGCGCTCAAGATCATGGAGCCGCAGCTGCTGCGCTGGCTGTACGCCCGCCGCCGCCCGAACCAGTCCTTCAAGATCGCCTTCGACCAGGAGATCCAGCGGCTCTACGACGAGTGGGACCGCCTCGACGCCAAGGTCGCCGACGGCAGCGCGCTGCCCGCCGACGCCGCCGCGCACGCGCGTGCCGTGGGCACGGCCACCGGTGAGCTGCCGAGGACGCCCAGGCCGCTGCCGTACCGCACGCTCGCCTCGGTGGCCGACATCACCGCCGGGCACGAGGACCAGGCACTGCGCATCCTCAGCGAGCTGGACCCGGCCGACCCCCTGGCGACGCTGGCGGAGGCCCGGCCGCGCTACGACAAGGCCGAGGCGTGGATCAACAACCACGTCCCCGCCGACCAGCGCACCATCGTGCGCGAAGAGCCCGACGCCGAACTGCTCAAGTCGCTCGACGAGCCGAGCCGGCAGTCGCTGCGGCTCCTCCTCGACGGGCTGGCCGGCCAGTGGTCCCTGGACGGGCTCACACACCTCGTGTACGGCGTGCCCAAGGTCCAGGCCGGATTCTCGGCGGACGCCACACCCAAGGAACTGCCGCCGGAGATCAAGACCGCCCAGCGGACGTTCTTCGCGCTGCTGTACCACCTGCTCGTGGGCCGCGACACCGGCCCGCGGCTGCCCACGCTGCTCCTCGCGGTGGGGCAGGAGCGGGTGCGGACCCTGCTCGGCGACTGAGGTCTGCCGCGCCGTCGGCGGGTCGGTTGGTCAGCGGGTCAGCGCGAAGCCCGCGAAGAGGACGCCGGCCACGCTGACGGCGAGGAAGGCCAGGTGGCGGCGCGGGGGCGTGAGGTGGTCCGTCGCCTCGCCCCGGCGCCACCGCTCCAGCACCTCTCGGAGCGACTCGGCCGAGGCCCGGTGCTGCCCACGACCTGGTCCTACGGCGTCTGCCTGGCCCGGGCTTCCCGCTTCGCCCGGCTTCGAGCGACGACTCGCGGGGTGAACCTCACTCGGACCGTGTGGCTGACGGCCGCCGAGACCACGCCCCACAGGCCGCCCTGGAGCAGGATCTGCCAGGTGTCGTACTCTCCGGCGCCCAGTTTCGCCATGACGAGGAGCGGGAGCACGGCGTCACCGATCGTGAGCAGGTCCGGCCGGGGAGGGCGTTTCAGCGGGAGGTAGAGAGAACCGGCCGCGGCGAGGATTGTGACGGCGAGTCCGGTCAGTGCCAGCACCATGAGTAAAAAATTCCTTCAGAGGTTCCTTTAAGGATGCCTTTTTCGAGGCGCTCTTCTTCCCCTTCGGTGTGGGCATCGCCCAGCGCGTCACCGCGATGTGGACCGGTGTGACGGCGACGGCGTAGGCGACCCAGGCGCAGGTGGGAAGGGGTAGGAACAGAAATGATCCATCCGGGACGGAATGCGCCGTACGTTTTCTTGATTGCGCGCATTCCGTCCCGGATCGTATCACTGCGCCTTTACCACGGAGTAAGAGCGTGCCAGGCGTCGCTGACGGTGTCCGTGGCCTCGTCCCACTTGGTGGTGAATACGCCGATGGCCGGCGATATCAGCTCCTGCTGAAGGCGTGCGGCGATGACGGAACCGGAGCGCAGGCCGTCGGCGCCCCATTTGATGATTCCGGATACCCCGCCGAACTTCGTGAACGGGATGCCACCGGTGAATACGGAGATGGCCACGCCGGCGGCGGAGGAGAGGAAGGCGGAGGACGACCAGCCGTCGGTGAACCCGGTGATGATGGCGCCGGCTCCGCCCGTGATGAGGGAGACCGCGCCGGCCACGCCCGCGATGGCCTCACCCAGCGGCGGCGGGATCAGCAGGGAGGCGGCGGCGATGCCGCCGGAGACCGTGGAGACGGCGGACAGGACGTTCGCGATGTCCCGCCAGTCGTCCTTGGTGCCTCCGAGGAAGGTGCCCGGCTCCTCCACCTTGTCGCTGTCGCCGGTGTCGGAGGGGTCGACGCCGTCCTGCTTGTTCTTGCGGGCCTCCTCCGCCGCCTTCTTGGCCGCGGCGGCCTGCTCGGCCCTGCGCTTCTCGGCGGCGATCGAGCGTGCCTCCGAGGCCGCCTTGGCCGCCGTCGCCGCGTCCTTGCCGGCCTGGACGGCCGAGGCCCGGGCGGCGGTCGCGGAGGTCTGGGCGGCGTTGGCGGACTGCACCGCCGAGGCCGCCGACGCGGTGGCCCGGTTCGCCGAGTAGTTGGCACGTCGGGCAGCGGAGCGGGCGGCCAAGGCGGCGGACTTCGCCGTCTCGGCGGAGGCCGCGGCATCCTTCGCCGACTGCTCCGCATCGTCCGCGTGCGCGTCCGCCTCCCGCGCGTACTCGGCGGCCTGGGCGGCGGACTTCTTGGCCGCGTCGGCCCACTTGACCGCTTCGTCGGCGGCCTTGCGCGCCTCCGCCGCGGCCTTGGACGCCTCGGCAGCGTCCGTCTGCGCGTCCTGCGCGATCTTCGAGGCATGGGCGAGGGAGGCGCGGATGGCCGCGATGTGAGCCGCCGAGTCCGCGTCGAGCTGCACCATGCGGGGGTGGACGATGGTGAGGAAGTCCCGCACCATCCACTGCGGCCCGTCCAGCGCCACATTGGCCGCCATCTTGGTGTAGGGCCCGGCGGTGGAGAGGATCGTGAAGACGGCGGCGCTGTCGTCCTGCTTCTGCGCCTCCCCGTACTTCGTCGCGAAGAACTCGTGGAGTGCTTTGGCACTCCCGTCGGCGAGGGCCGCGGTTGCGGCCTGCTTGACCGCCTTGCCGGGGTTCTTCCCGAGGATGCGGAAGACCGAGGCGGAGTTGTCCGTCTTCGCCGCGTCGATCATTCCGCTGTTCAGGAAGGTGGCCGGGGCCGCGGGGTCTGCCGACTCCAGTGCCGCCTGCGCCGCCTCGGCCACGCTCACGGTGGAGATGCGGGAGAGGTAGAGAACGGTCTCCCGGTCGTCCTGGTTCTGAGCGATGACCCGGTCGGTGTCGATCCAGGCCAGGATCGCCTCGTCGTCGGAGGCGAGGGCGTACTCGGCGGCCTCACGGGTCCAGGTGCCGTGCGAGGTCAGCAGGCTGAGGCAGGCCTTGCGGCCGGCGGTGACCGCGGCACCCTCGTCGCCCGCCGCCAGGGCCTGTTCGGCGGCGGCGATGAGGTCCTTGGTCTCCGCTTCCTGCGACTGCTTCTCGGTGAGCTGGTTGCGGGCGGCCTCGACGTCCTGCTGCTCGATCGCGGCGAGCCGGCGGGCCTCGTCCCGCCCCTGCTCCGTGTGCTCCGCGATCTTCGTCTCTTCCGCCTCCCGGGCCTGCTGCTCCACCGCACGGGCATCGGTGACGGCCTTCATCGCCGCGTCCGCCGCTTCCTTGGCCTGGGCGGCGTACTTGGTGGAGCGGTTGGCGTGGTCGACGGCCTCGCCCGCGTGCTTCGCCGCCTCCTCCGCGGCGTCGGCCGCCTTGTCGGCGTGGGCGGCGGCCGAGTTGGCGGCATCCCTCGCCGTACGGGCCGAACTCGCCGCGACGGCGGCCAGGGACTGGGCGGCGCCGGCGGCCCTGGTCGCCCGTGCCGCCTGCGCGTCCGCTTCCGCGGCGGCGGCCCGGGCGGCTGCGGCCTGGGACTGGGCGGCGCCGGCGGCGGAGGCCGCTGCGGCGGCCGAGTTCGCGGCGGAGGCGGCGTTGCGCGCCGCGGAGGCGGCGGCGGAACCGGCCGAGGACGCCTGCGCGGCGGCCGTCGCGGCATGGTCCGCCGCCTTCGCGGCCGTGCGCGCCTTGCTCGCGGCATTGCGGGCGCCGACCGCGGCGTCCTTCGCGGCCTTCGCCTTGGAGGCGTCCGTGGAGGCGGCGATGGCGGCCCGGTAGGCGGACGAGGCCGCGCGCGCGGCACTCGCCGCGGCGGCTGCCGCCGCCTGTGCGGACCATGCGGCGCGGCGGGCCGCGGACTGAGCCGCGTTGGACGCGGAGATGGCGGTACGTGCCGCCTTCGCGGCACCGGTCGCCGCACCGGCCGCCTTGTGCGCGGCGCGGCCGGCCTTGGCGACGTCGTTCTTCGCCGCCTCGGCCTCGGCGGCCGCTTCCAGCGCGGCCTCCTTCGCCTTGGCGGCGGCCGTCTGCGCCTTCTCCGACTCGGCCTTCGCCTGTTCGGTCGTCAGCTGGGCCCGCTTGCCCTCGCGTTCGACGATGGCGACGAGCTGGTCGATGGTGGCCGTCTCCTTGTCCCGGGCGCGGGCGATGTGCTGCCCGGTCTCCAGGAACCAGTGGATGGCCGCCGCCGTGCCCTCGTCCAGGGCCCGCTGCGCGTATGTCTTCAGCTCGGGCGAGGCGGTGGCGAGGATCTTGAAGACCTCCGCCCGCTCGTCCTCGAACCGCGCGGTGAACTGCTCCTCGCTGACGAACTTCAACAGCGCTTCGCTCGAACCGTCCGAGAGCGCGGCGCTCGCGGCCTCCTGCACGCTCGTGTCGCCCTGGTTCATCAGGGTGAAGGTGAGGACGCGGAGGTCCTCCAGCTGCGACGCCTCGTAGCCGCCGGCCAGGAAGGCGGCGATCGCGTCGTCCCCGGCGGTCAGCGCGGCCGTGATGTCGCGCGCGGTGCCCTTGCCGGTGGCGGACAAGGCCTTGAAGAGAGCGACGCGGTTGTCCTCGGCCACCGCGGCGGGCAGCTCCGTGGCCACGAACTGCTCGGCTGCGGCAGTGGAGCCCGCAAGCGCCGTCGCGGCTGCTCTCCGCACGGCCTGGCCCCCCGCCTTCCAGGCGCTCACCGCCTTGCCGCGCGCGGTGTCCGGCAGCGAGGGCAGGGCCGGTACGTCACCGGCGGCGGGGGCGGCGTAGGCCCGGGCGGGCGTGACCAGGGGAAGCGTGGCGACGGCCGTGGTCGCGGCGGCGGTGCTCAGGAAGCGGCGTCTGCTCCAGAAAGTGGTATTCACCTAAGTCAAAGTCCATCCGGTGGGCAACTGGTGGTGCCACAGGTGATGCTGACGGCGCGCCAGTTGCGAACGGGTCATCGGCTCGTACATGGCCGACAACACCCGTGCCGTCCGGTGACGTTGGGCCGCCCGACACCAGACCGAACGCGAGTGCTGCAGACATGTGATCGTGACCGTACGCAAGTGAAGAGTCGATGACCACCGGTTGGATGTCCTGTGCACGCGTGAGAAGTCGCACACCCACGGTAATCGGTGGCAAGTACTGAGATTTCGGACCTTGACTCATGTTCTCGTGAGCGATCACGTGTTTGAATTCGGCGGGCCTCCGGCTGACAACACCCCAGTGTGAGCGGCCGGTTGCCCGGTGCGTGACCACAGCTCATCGACGAGTCAGGGGATTTGTGTGAACCTCGCCAGACGGACCATCGCCACCGGTGCGCTCGCCGCGGCCTGCGCGGCCGCCGTCGTCGCCACCACCTACAGCGGTGACGCAGCCGAACCAACCCCCGCCACCGCGGTGGCGGACAGTCAGCCCGGTTACGCGGTGGAGGACTTCAACTACCCCCAGGCCGACAAGATCGAGGCCGAGCGGGGCATCGTCCTCAAGCGCGGCGACGGCCACATCGTCCTCGCCGAGTGCGGCAGCGAGACCGGCCTGCTGGAGATCTACACCCGCGCCAACTCGATGGTCTGCTTCCGCACCACCGGCACCTCGGGTTACCTCAGCCTGGAGATCGAGTCGGTCTACGGCGCGAAGGGCGCCTCGGACGTGGACACGGACCTGAAGCTGAAGGCGCCCGACGACGACGTGCAGGAGGTGTCCGTCCCGAAGGACTCCTTCACGCCCGTCGGTGAGTCCATCGATCCCGAGGGCCGAAGCCACGTTCTGGTGGAGATCGTCACCAACGCCTGACCCGGATGTCGCCCGCCCGGACGCATGCCTCCACCACGCCCAGCCGACCCGGCCGAACACGTCGCCCGGGTCGCCCTGCTTCAAGGAACCCAGACATGCCTCACCGCAGACCGGTGCGCCTCGCCGCACTCACGGTCTCCGCGCTGGCCGGGGCGGCCGCGCTGACCTCCGCGCCCGCCGTAGCCGTCACCGGCCCAGCCGTCGCCGACGCCGACACCAGCCTTGGATACGCCGCCCAACTGACGATCGGTGACCACGACCGCGGCTGCTCCGGTGTCCTGGTCGACACCGAATGGCTGCTCACCGCGGCCAGCTGCTTCGCCGACAAGCCCGCCGAGAGCCTCGCCGTGCCCGCCGGCAAACCGGCCAAGGCCACCACCGCGACCATCGGCCGCGCCGAACTCACCGGCACCGGGGGCGCGGTCCGCCAGGTCGTCGAGCTGGTCCCGCGCACCGACCGCGACGTGGTCCTGGCCCGGCTCAACCGCCCGGTCACCAACGTCACCCCCCTCGCGCCGGCCACCACCGCCCCCACCGCGGGCGAGGAGCTGACGCTCGCCGGCTACGGCCGCTCCAAGACCGAGTGGGCGCCGCTGAACCTGCACACCGGGGTCTTCTCGGTGGACGCGGCCGACGCCACCACCGCCACCGTGACCGGCAAGGACGGCGTCGCCGCGTGCATGGGCGACACCGGCGGCCCGCTGGTCCGCACGGTGAACGGCACCAAGCAGCTGGCCGCCCTCGGCAGCCGCTCCTACCAGGGCGGATGCTTCGGCATCGACGCCGCCGAGACCCGCACCGGCGGCGTCGTCACCCGCGTCGACGACCTCGGCTCCTGGGTGGCGTCCAAGGCCGGCGCCAACCGGATCACCGACTTCAACTGCGACGGCGTGGAGGACATCGCCGTCGCCGACCCCGAGGCGACCGTCGGCGGCGACGCCAAGGCGGGCCTGGTCCGGGTCGTGTACGGCGGCGGCAAGGGCACGGCCGAGATCAACCAGGACCTCGACTGGGTGCCGGGCGGGTCCGAGGCCAACGACCTCTTCGGCCAGGCCATCGACACCGTCGACTACGACGAGGACGGCTGCACCGACCTCGTCGTCGGCACCCCGGGCGAGAACCTGGGCGACGCCGTCGACGCCGGCATGGCCGACGTGCTCCACGGCGCGCGCGGCGGCATCGGCACCGGCGCCACCAAGAACACGCACTTCGAGCAGGCCGAGGGCAACGGCTCGATCAAGGCCTCCGCCCCGGAGAGCGGCGACCTGATGGGGCAGGCCGTGGTGGCCGGCACCACCGCCGCCGGTGAGCCCTTCGTCGTCATCGGCACGCCCGGCGAAGGCCTGGGCGACCTGGCCAAGGCGGGCGAGGCGTTCTACGTGCGCGGCGGCACCAACGTCTCCGTCCACCAGGACAGGCTCGGCGTCCCGGGCGGCGTGGAGGCGGGCGACGGCTTCGGCGCCGTCCTGGCCGCCGACGCCAACCACCTCGCCATCGGCGCGCCCGACGAGAACATCGGCGGCGACGACGCGGCCGGCAACCTCGCGGTCTTCACGCACACGCTGAACAGCGAGAAGCGGCCCACCGCCCTCTTCGGCCTCGACCAGGACCTGGACACCGTCTCCGGCGGTGCCGAGGCCGGTGACCGCTTCGGCGCGGCCCTGGCACTGGCCCCGTACCGCCCGGCGGGCGCCGCCACGGCCAACGAGTCGATCCTCGCGGTCGGTTCGCCGGGCGAGGCCCTGAACGTGGACGGCGTCAGCAAGGCGCAGACCGGCGGCGTCATCACTTTCCGGGTCACCGCCGCGGGCACCTACACCCAGCTCGACGGGTACTCCTCCGGTACGGCCGACGACGACGTCTCCGGCACCTCCGAGGCCGGTGACCACTTCGGCGCCACCATCACCGCGATCAACACGGCGCCGCGCGCCGTGAGCACCGCGGCGACGATGAGGATGGCCATCGGCGTCCCGGACGAGGCCGTCGGCTCCGCGAAGGCGTCCGGCGCGGTCCACGTGTTCTCGATGCTGGGCGCGCCCGGTGCCAACGACAAGTGGATCGAGTCCGGCGACGGCGACGGCATCCCCGGTGCCCCGGGCGCCAACCAGCGTCTGGGTTCGAGCATCCACTTCACCGGCAGCCACCTGTACGTCGGCATGCCCTACGGCCCCAGCAGCACCGGTGCCCTCTACGCCCTGCCGATGTCCAACGTGACCCTCGGCCAGCCCACCGCCGCGGTCACGGCCTACCAGCCGGGACAGGGCGGGCTCCCGTCAGCCGGCACGGCCTTCGGCCACGCCGCACGCTGACGCCACGGAGCTGAGAAGGGGGCGCCCAGTCACCGGGCGCCCCCTTCGTCGTACGACCGCCGGTCAGGCGATGTGATCCTCTTCCAGCTCCGCGTTGTAGCGGTTCGTGAAACGGCTCACCAGACGCTTCGAGTCCTCCGCGGACATGGCGGTGCCGAACTCCGCCTCGACGTTCTCGCCGAACTCGCGAGGCGTCGGATAGCTGCCGTTGATGGACTGCTTGAAGACCTGGTAGTACGAGTCCTCGTCCGGCTCCGCCTGTGGGCTGCCGCCCCCCTCGCCCAGCTCACGGGTGCGGTGCGGCCCCACCGGTATGGGGAAACTCCCCGTGTCCTCAAAAGAGGGCTCCTGGACGGGCGGCGGCTCCTCGAACTGCTGCCGGTACTCGTCCGCCTGCTGCTGCTCCGCGTACCACTGCGCGTACTGGTCGTCCGGGTCGTACGCGGGGTCGTAGTCACCGCGGTACTCGACGGACTGCGGGTCCCGGGCGTGCAGCCACTGGTTCTGGTCCGGCTCCGGTTCCTCCCACACCGGCTCCGGCTCCCGGCCGTCCGTCAGCTCTGGACGCCGCTCCGCGGCCGGCTCGGCCTTGCGCAGCGAAGGCGGGGCCGCGGGGCCCTCGGCGGCCTCCTCGGACCGCGGCGCCGGCGGCAGCAGGGCCGGTTCGATGCCCGCCGCCGCCAGACCCGCCGGAGCGGTCTGCGCGAGCGGGACGCCGTAGCGGGCCAGGCGCAGCGGCATCAGGGACTCCACGGGAGCCTTGCGGCGCCAGGAGCGGCCGAACCGGGAACGCAGCCGGGCCTGGTAGACCAGCCGCTCCTGCTCCAGCTTGATGACCTGCTCGTAGGAGCGCAGCTCCCACAGCTTCATCCGGCGCCACAGCAGGAACGTCGGCACCGGGGAGAGCATCCACCGGGTGAGGCGGACGCCCTCCATGTGCTTGTCGGCGGTGATGTCGGCGATCCGGCCGATGGCGTGCCGGGCGGCCTCGACGGACACCACGAACAGGATCGGGATCACGCCGTGCATGCCGACACCCAGCGGGTCCGGCCAGGCCGCCGCGCCGTTGAACGCGATCGTCGCCGCCGTCAGCAGCCACGCCGTCTGGCGCAGCAGCGGGAAGGGGATGCGGATCCAGGTCAGCAGCAGGTCGAGGGCGAGCAGCACGCAGATGCCCGCGTCGATGCCGATCGGGAAGACGTAGCTGAAGTTCCCGAAGCCCTTCTTCAGCGCCAGTTCCCGCACCGCCGCGTAGGAACCCGCGAAGCCGATCCCGGCGATGATGACGGCGCCGAAGACGACCATGCCGATGAGAACGCGATGCGTCCGGGTCAGCTGTAGTGGCGCGGCCACCCGTACTCCCCTCCCAGTGCCTGTTGTTGCGCGCAACAGAGTGGCACATGTGTACGGGGAACGGGTGGCCGGTGGGTCGTTACGGTCCCTCAGCCCGACTTCGACGACGACTTCGAGGCCGTCGAGGAGGGCTTCTGCGACGGCGACGCCGCGCCGCTCGACCCGCTGCCGTTGGCCTTCGTCACCGCGGCCACCGCCTCCTTGGCCGCCTTCTGCGCGTCCTTCACCAGGTCGTCCGCGTCCGGCGCCTTCTCGCCGGCCAGACCCGCGCCGTTGTAGTCGAGGGTGACGACGACGTTCTCGACGCGCGTCACGACCGTCTGCTGCTTGAAGGTGCCTTCCTTCTTCTTCAGGTCGTAGCGCACGACCGAGGCCTCGTCACCCGTGCCGCCGACCGGCGTGGTCTTGAGGCTCTGGGCACCTTCGGCGCTCTGCGCGTCCTTGAGCTGCTTCGTGTAGTAGTCGTGCGCCAGCTCGTCGCCCGCACCGCGCGTCGCGTCCGACTCGAAGCGCAGCATCGACACGCTCAGCCAGCGGAACTGGGAGCCCTTCACGCCGTTGTCGTCGAGGCTGTCCCACGAGCAACCGACCCGGGTGGCGGTGTCGTTGGAGGCGCCCTCCTTGCCGGAGTCGCCCTTCGGGACCAGGTCCTTCAGCGACTTCTTCGACAGCACCGAGCACGGCTCCGGAAGCTTCGCGTACGCCGCCGCCCGCACCGTCGGGGAGGGGCTCGCGGACTTGGACGCGTCGGACTGCTCGGCGGCGGCCTTGTCCTTCCCGTCGCCGGAACCGGAGTCCGAGGAGCAGCCGGCCACCACCAGCACGGCGGGGACGGCGGCCGCGCAGACGACGACGCGGGTCAGCCGCGACGCTTTCCGCTCTCGCTGCTCACGCTTGTCTCGCTGGTCACGCTGGGCTCGTAGCTGCATGGTTCCTTCACTCATGACGCTCGTGGTTCCTGCGGTCGGAACGGGTCCGAGGAGCCACCGTACGCGGTGAAGAAATCGTGCGGGCCCGCTTCGGGGGCACCGCGCGCGCACGCGCCGGGGCCCGGACAGGCCTCAACCGCCGAGCGAATCCGCCAGCTGGGAGGCCAGTTTCCGGGCCATGTCCTGCATTTCCTCGCTGTCCGGCACGACTCCGAGCGTCGCCGACTGCTCCGCGTACTCGATGGTCACCATGACGTTCGACGTGCGGAACGCCACAGTCACGGTGCGCTGTTTCGCGGTGGAACCGGAGTCGCTCAGCTCGTCGTCGACGTACCCCTCGTCACCCAGGTCGTCGAGGAGCCGGGGCTGCAGATCGGTGGGCGTGGCACTGCCGGAGGGGCTGGAGGAGGCGTCGCCGGACGGCGCGGAGCCCGAGGGCGTGGCGGAGGGCGAGCCGGACGACGAGGCGCCCGACGGGGACCCCGACCCGGGCGGGGAAGAGGGCGGGGAGGAGGACGAGGACACCGACTCGGAGACGACCGGCTCGGGCAGGTCCGCGGCCTCCACCCGCTTGGCGAAGAGCTGTTCGGCCTGGCTGTCGTCGCTCACGGAGTTGTCGTACGACACCACGCGCTCGAAGTCGACGAAGAGGTGGTTGGTGGCCTGGGCCGACTCGACCTTCCAGCGGCAGCCGACCTTGCGGTCGGTGTCGTACGCGAGCGTCGGCTCCCCCTTGTACGCCTTGTCGCGCTGCGCCTCGTCCGGGATCTCCTCGATGCCGGGCAGCAGCGCGTCGAGCGTCTTGTCGCCGACCGCGCCGCACGGCTCCGGCAGGGTCCGGTACCTGCCCGGCTCGGCGGCCTCGGTGGTGACTCCCGGCCGGCCCGGGTTGGAGTTGTCCGACGTGGCGCCGTCGCCGGAGCCGCCGGTGCAGCCGGCCAGCAACGCCGCCAGGCAGGCGGCGACGCCGGGTACGTAGGCCTTCCGCTGCACGGTGCGGCTCCTCTCGCCGGGGTGGCTGTGGTCCGGGACGCTCGGATCGCTTCGGGACTCCAGTGTCCCCGCTGGTTAATCGCTTGCCGCACGGGGGCGCCCCCTGGAGACAATGTGTATCGCACGCGCTGCCGTGAACGCCGGTCAGTTGTCCTTTTGGCTGTCATTGGCTCCGGTTTTTGCGCTTCGATACTTCTGTTTGTTTCCGGGGGAATGAGGACGATATGTCGTACGTGGAAATGCCGGGCGCGAAGGTGCCGATCAGGATGTGGACCGACCCGGCGACGGTCGAGGAGGGCGCCCTTCAGCAGCTGCGCAACGTCTCGACCCTGCCGTGGATCAAGGGCCTGGCGGTCATGCCCGACGTGCACTACGGCAAGGGTGCGACGGTCGGCTCCGTGATCGCGATGCGGGGCGCGGTGTGCCCGGCGGCGGTGGGCGTCGACATCGGCTGCGGGATGTCGGCGGTCAAGACGTCCCTGACGGCGAACGACCTGCCTGGCGACCTCTCCCGCCTCCGCTCGAAGATCGAGCAGGCGATTCCGGTGGGGCGGGGGATGCACGACAGCCCCGTCGAGCCGGGGCGCTTCCACGGGCTCGCGACGAGCGGGTGGGACGACTTCTGGGGGCGGTTCGACGGGGTCGCGGAGGCGGTTCGCTTCCGTAGGGGGCGGGCGGCTTCTCAGATGGGAACCCTCGGGCAGGGCAACCACTTTGTGGAATTTTGCATCGATACATCCGATTCGGTGTGGCTCATGCTGCACTCCGGTTCGCGCAACATCGGCAAGGAACTCGCCGAGCACCACATCGGCGTCGCCCAGAAGCTCCCGCACAACCAGGGCCTGATCGACCGCGACCTCGCGGTGTTCGTCGCGGACACCCCGCAGATGGCGGCGTACCGCAACGACCTGTTCTGGGCACAGGAGTACGCGAAGTACAACCGCACGCTGATGATGGCGCTCTTCAAGGACGTGGTCCGTAAAGAGTTCAAGAAGGCCAAGCCTGTCTTCGAGCCGGAGATCTCCTGCCACCACAACTACGTGGCGGAGGAGCGGTACGACGGGATGGACCTGCTGGTGACCCGCAAGGGCGCGATCCGCGCGGGTTCCGGGGACTACGGGATCATCCCCGGTTCCATGGGCACGGGTTCGTACATCGTGAGGGGCCTCGGGAACGACAAGTCCTTCAACTCCGCCTCCCACGGCGCGGGCCGGCGCATGAGCCGGAACGCGGCCAAGCGGCGCTTCTCCACCAAGGACCTGGAGGAGCAGACGCGGGGCGTGGAGTGCCGCAAGGACTCGGGCGTGGTGGACGAGATCCCGGGCGCCTACAAGCCGATCGACCAGGTCATCGACCAGCAGCGCGACCTCGTGGAGGTCGTGGCGAAGCTGAAGCAGGTCGTCTGCGTGAAGGGCTGAGTCAAGGCTCCCCGCTCGCGCGGGGAGCCTTGACTCACGCGGGCTCTGTCAGCTGGGCATGGTGGCTTGGCCGGAGCGCAGGCGCCACATGCGCAGGTTGCAGCTCTGCGGTGTCCTGTCGAGCACCCCGGCGGCCGCCGTTGGGCTGTTGAGCTTCAACAGGATGCGGTCCTCGGTCTCGTTCCAGCGGCGCGCTGTGTGGGCGGACCTCATGCCGGCCGGGCGTACCCACGTGGCCAGCGAGTCGGCAGCCGCGTGCTTGCGCGCCAACGACAGGCAGTCGGGGTAGTACAGGTCGGCTGCCAGGCGTTGGGCCGCCTCCATGGCGTACATGACGTTGTAAACGTTGTCCCGTGCGTTGCGCTTGATGGTGCGCTGGACTCCGGTCACTCTCCGGGTGTAGTCGCACAGGTAGTGGCCGATGGCGGTGCTGGCTGTGGTGAGTGAGACGAAGGGGAATCCCTTGCTGGTGTAACCCACCGATCCGTCGGCATCGATCACGCCCCGGAGGTAATCACGACGGGAGAAATCGCCGCGTGGCGGCGCGATCGTCGCGGACTTGCGTCCGTAAGGGAGGCCGAGGTCGTTGAGGAGTGTTCTGGCCGCGAGGGAGCACAACGTCCAGGTGACCGAGGTGTGGTTCGCGGCGAAGTTCGTGGATCTGGTGCGCTCCGAAATGGTGCTGTTGTACGGCGTCAGCGCGCGGAACTGGCGCAGGAGGCCGATGTCGCGGGCGGCGAGTTCGACGCTCAGTTTGCCTTTCTGGCCGACGCCTTGCTGTAGGTGCCCGTCCGCTTGCAAGAACCCGAACATGTACGCGTACTCAGGGACTGTGAGGTCCATGAACCGATGGCCGCTAGGCTCGCGTTCAGCCACAGGGAAGCTCCACTTCCTTGCTGGTCAGGCTCTCGGTCAGGACCGGCATCCCGGCCGAGGGCCGACACGATTGATGTGGTGACGCGAGCCTAGATTTTCAGTTCAACCGCCGTTCGGTTGATCGGAGTTCTTCACTCCTGTGAGTTACGCCCGAGCGTCAGCCCTCCCGGTGCACCTTCGTGTTGGAGGCCTGGGCGCGGGGGCGGACCACCAGGAGGTCGATGTTGACGTGGGCGGGGCGGGTGATCGCCCAGGTGATGGTGTCGGCGACGTCGTCGGCGGTCAGGGGGGCGGCGACGCCCTGGTAGACCTTGGCCGCCTTGTCCTGGTCGCCGGCGAAGCGGGTCAGGGCGAACTCGTCGGTCTTGACCATGCCGGGCGCGATCTCGACGACGCGGACCGGGCGGCCGACGATCTCCAGGCGCAGTGTCTCGGCGAGGACGTGTTCGGCGTGCTTGGCGGCGACGTAGCCCGCGCCGCCCTCGTAGGTGGCGAACCCGGCGGTCGAGGAGACGACGACCACCGTGCCGTCCCCGCTCGCCTCCAGCTTGGGGAGCAGGGCCTGGGTGAGGTTGAGGGTGCCGAGGACGTTCGTCTCGTACATCCGGCGCCAGTCCTCCGGGTCGCCGGTGGCCACCGGGTCGGCGCCGAGCGCGCCGCCGGCGTTGTTGACCAGGACGCCGATCGTCTTGAAGGCCGTGGCGAACTCGTCGACGGCCGCGCGGTCGGTGACGTCGAGGGGGTACGCCGTGGCCTGGTGCCCGGCGGCCTGGATCTCCTCGGCGAGCGCCTCGATGCGGTCCTTGCGGCGGGCGGTGAGGACGACCCGGTAACCCGCCGCGGCGAGCTGCCGGGCCGTGGCGGCGCCGATGCCGCTGCTCGCACCGGTGACGACGGCGATGCGCGAGGCGGCGGACGGGGCGGCTGCGGTGGCCATGGGCTGCTCCTTGATCGGTGCTGGACGTCGCCGTCCAGGGTAGTCAGCCGCCGTTGCGGGGCGCCCACATGATCACGGCCATCCCGGCCAGGCAGACCAGCGCGCCGGTGATGTCCCACCGGTCGGGGCGGTAGCCGTCGGCGACCACGCCCCACAGGATCGAGCCGGCCACGAAGATGCCCCCGTACGCGGCGAGGATGCGGCCGAAGTGGGCGTCGGGCTGGAAGGTCGCGACGAAGCCGTACGCGCCGAGTGCGAGGACCCCGCCGGCCGCCCAGAGCCAGCCGCGCTGCTCGCGCACCCCCTGCCAGACCAGCCAGGCACCGCCGATCTCGAAGAGGGCGGCGACGACGAAGAGGGCGGCCGAGCGGAGAATGACCATGGCGGTCAGCCTCGCATGCCGCTGTCCGGGTCCCCGGAGCCGGCCGGATCCGTCTCCGCCGCGTACGCCGTCGGCGGCACCCCCACCGTCGCCGTGAAGTCGCGTACCAGATGCGCCTGGTCGGCGTAGCCGAGCTCGGCGGCGAGGGCGGCCCAGTCGATGCCGGTGCGGGTGCCGGCGCGCTCCAGGGCCTCGTGGATGCGGCACCGGAGGATGACCCACTTCGGGCTGACGCCGACATGGGTCGCGAAGAGCCGCTGCAGGGCCCGCACCGACACTCCCTCCGCCCGGGCGAGGTCGCCGACGCGGCGCACCGTGCGGTCGGAGCGGATGCGGTCGACGAGGGCGACGGCGTGGTCGGCCTGCGGGTCCGGGGCGCAGTCCAGGGTGAGCAGGAAGGCGTCGAGGGCGGCCACCCGGTCCCGGTCGGCGGCGGGGGTGACGACGGCGTCGGCCGTGGCGTCCGTCACCTGGGGGAACACCTCCCGGGCGGGCAGGGCGCGCCCCGTCCATCGCGAC
The DNA here is from genome assembly GCF_003947455.1 of Streptomyces sp. WAC 04229. Lineage (GTDB taxonomy): Bacteria > Actinomycetota > Actinomycetes > Streptomycetales > Streptomycetaceae > Streptomyces. Next base: position 22,561 of record NZ_QHJH01000071.1, read on the forward strand.
ACCGGCGTCCGGGGGGTGTACGGCCGGAAGCCGCCGGGCCGGAATTTCGCGCCGCAGACCCGGCCCCGTCCGGTCAGCTTCCGGGTGTACAGGCCGAGGGCGACGCCGGTGACCTCGGCGTAGGGCGGGCCCTCGTCCTCGTCCCACTGGAAGGTGAGGTTGACGCAGGGGTGCGGTACGACGTGGGAGGCGTAGGGGGCGGGCAGGTCCCAGTCGATGAGCCAGTACCACTCGACGTACCGGCGCAGCGGCTCGGCGGGCGCGTGCCGGCGGAACCGCACGCGGTGGAGCAGCGCGGTCGGGTCGACGATCCCGCGGGTGTCGTGGCGGGGTGCCTCCATGGCCGGATCGTACGTCGCGCTTCCCCGGGTGTCGCGTTTGTTCAAGAAGGGCGGCCCCCGACGTCCCTACGGTCGGAGCATGGACACGAACAGTGCGAAGGCGTACGGCATCGGCGAGCTGCTGGCCATGGCGCGTGAGCGGGCCGCCCCGGTGGTGCGGGGTGTTTCGGACGTGGCGCTCGCCGCTCCCACGCCCTGTGCCGAGTACGACGTGAAGGCGCTGGTCAACCACCTCTTCCAGGTGGTCGAGCAGTTCCAGCGGCTGGCCCGGAAGGAGGCGTCGGCCTTCGGCGAGACGCCGGACCGGGTCGCCGGGAGCCCCGAGTGGCGTGAGCGGCTGGTGGCCGAGGCGGACCGGTTGGCGGCGGCCTGGTCGGCGCCCGGTGCCGAGGAGGGGACGACCGGCGGGATGGACATGCCCGCGCGGCTGGTCGGCTCGATGGCGCTGCTCGATCTGACCGTGCACGTGTGGGACCTGGCGCGGGCGACGGGCCAGGAGTACCCGGGTGCCGACGAGGCGGTCGTGGCGGAGCTGGCGGGCGCGGTGGCGGAGCTGGCGCCGACGGCCAGGGAGATGGGCATGTTCGGGGTGCCGGTCGAGCCGGCCGCGGGGGCGTCGGGGTTCGAGCGGCTGCTCGCGGGGACGGGGAGGGATCCGTACTGGCGGTGAGGCTCCGCGTGCGGGAATAGTGCCTGGTCGTTCTCCGTTCTCCGGGTATAGTTGAAGCATCAACAAACCGGAGGTTGAGCGACCATGCAGTTCGGCATTTTCAGCGTCGGCGACGTCACGCCCGACCCGACCACGGGCCGTACGCCGACCGAGCGTGAGCGGATCAAGGCCATGGTCGCCATCGCGCTGAAGGCCGAGGAGGTCGGGCTCGACGTGTTCGCGACCGGCGAGCACCACAACCCGCCGTTCGTCCCCTCGTCGCCCACGACCATGCTCGGCTACATCGCGGCCCGCACCGAGCGGCTGGTCCTCTCCACCTCCACCACCCTCATCACCACCAACGACCCGGTGAAGATCGCCGAGGACTTCGCGATGCTCCAGCACCTGGCCGACGGCCGGGTGGACCTGATGATGGGGCGCGGCAACACCGGACCCGTCTACCCGTGGTTCGGCAAGGACATCCGGCAGGGGATCAACCTCGCCGTCGAGAACTACGCCCTGCTCCACCGCCTGTGGCGCGAGGACACCGTGGACTGGGAGGGGAAGTTCCGCACGCCGCTGCAGGGCTTCACGTCCACGCCCCGGCCGCTGGACGGCGTCGCGCCCTTCGTCTGGCACGGCTCCATCCGCTCGCCGGAGATCGCCGAGCAGGCCGCGTACTACGGCGACGGCTTCTTCCACAACAACATCTTCTGGCCCGCCGAGCACACCAAGCGCATGGTCGAGCTGTACCGGGCCCGCTACGCCCACTACGGGCACGGCACCCCCGAGCAGGCCGTCGTCGGCCTCGGCGGGCAGGTGTTCATGCGGAGGAACAGCCAGGACGCGGTGCGGGAGTTCCGGCCGTACTTCGACGTCGCGCCCGTCTACGGGCACGGCCCCTCCCTGGAGGAGTTCACCGAGCAGACGCCGCTCACGGTCGGCTCGCCGCAGCAGGTCATCGAGAAGACGCTGGCCTTCCGCGACTACGCCGGCGACTACCAGCGCCAGCTGTTCCTGATGGACCACGCCGGCCTGCCCCTGAAGACCGTCCTGGAGCAGCTCGACCTGCTCGGCGAGGAGGTCGTGCCGGTGCTGCGGAAGGAGTTCGCCAAGGACCGTCCGGCTCACGTGCCGGACGCGCCGACCCACGCGTCCCTGCTGGCCGCCGCCCGCAAGGACGCCTCCGGGGACGTCCGCGAGGAAGGAGTACCGGCATGAGGCTCGTCGTCGTCTCGGCGGGACTGAGCGTCCCGTCGTCCACCCGGCTGCTGGCCGACCGGCTGGCCGCCGCCACCGCCGGGCAGACGTCGGCGGAGGTTCAGGTGATCGAACTGCGCGACCTCGCGGTGGAGATCGCGCACACCTTCACCAACGGTTTCCCCGCGCCGCCGCTGGCCGACGCGTTCGCCGCGGTCGCGGAGGCCGACGGGCTGATCGTGGTCACGCCGGTGTTCTCGGCGTCGTACAGCGGGCTGTTCAAGTCGTTCTTCGACGCGCTGAGCGTCACCGACGAGGACGCCCTCGCCGGGAAGCCGGTCCTGATCGCGGCCACCGGGGGCACCGCCCGGCACTCCCTCGTCCTGGACCACGCCCTGCGTCCGCTGTTCGCGTACCTGAAGGCCGTCGTCGTCCCCACCGGGGTGTACGCCGCCTCCGAGGACTGGGGCGCCGAAGGGCTCGACGGCCGGACCGCGCGGGCCGCGGGCGAGCTGGCCGCGCTGATGACGGGCCTGTCCGGGGCCGCCCGCCAGCTGCCCCGGCGCGACTCCTTCGAGGAGGTCGTGCCCTTCGAGCAGCGGCTCGCCGCGCTGCGGCCCGCCGGGTGAGATCCGGGCGGTTCCGGGGTGGGACGGCGGGTGGTCCCGGTGGGGAAGCCGGGCCCGTCCGGCCGGGGCGCCGCCGGTCTTGGCAGACTGGACGGGTGCCCCGGACTGTTCTGCTCGCCGAAGACGACCGCGCCATCCGGCACGCCCTGGAGCGCGCCCTCACCCTGGAGGGGTACCGGGTCACCGCGGTCGCCGACGGCGTCGAGGCGCTGGCGCAGGCCCACCGCCGCCGGCCCGACGTCCTGGTGCTGGACGTGATGATGCCGGGCATCGACGGCCTCCAGGTCTGCCGGGAGCTGCGCGCCGAGGGTGACGCCACCCCGATCCTGATGCTGACCGCGCTGGTGGAGACCGCCGACCGCATCGCGGGCCTGGACGCGGGCGCCGACGACTACGTGGTGAAGCCCTTCGACGTCGAGGAGGTCTTCGCCCGCCTGCGCGCCCTGCTGCGCCGCACGGACCGAACGGACCGCCCGGACCCCGCCGAGCGCGCGGAGGCCGACGCCGGCGTCCGGTCCGCGGCGCCCGAGGAGGCGCCGGACGACCGGTACCCGCAGGCCGCCGGCCTGCGCATGGACCCGCGGGCCCGCCGCGCCTGGCGCGACGGACGCGAGCTGGAGCTGACCCGCACCGAGTTCGAACTCCTCGAACTGCTGGTCCGCAACGCGGGCACCGTGCTCGACCACGCCACGATCTACGACCGCATCTGGGGCTACGACTTCGGCCCCGGCTCCAAGAACCTCGCCGTCTACGTCGGCTACCTGCGCCGCAAGCTCGACCACCCGGGCGCCCCGCAGCTGATCCAGACCGTGCGCGGCGTGGGTTACGTCCTGCGGGCCGACTGAGTGGGCGCCTCCCCGCTCGGGCGCCGGCCCCGGCTGCTGTCGCTGCGGACCACCTTCGCGGTGTCCTTCGCGACGATCACCGCCGTCGTCACCGTCCTCGTCGGAGGGCTGTCCTACAACGCGGCGGCCCGACTGGTCCGGGTGGACCAGGAGTCCGTCTTCGAACAGGCCGCGCGGGACCTGCGGGCCGAGGTGCGCCGGCTGCGGCTGTCGCCGGGCGACTTCTCCTCCTCCGCGCCCGGCCACGACATCGTGCGCCCCGCCCGCACCGACGTACAGGTCCTCGGGCCGGACGGCACCGTCCTGGACCCGGCCGAGCCCCGGCTCCCGGTGACCGGCGCCGACCTGCGGGCCGCCGGTGCCGCCGAGGCAGGGCGGGTGGTCCGGCACGACGACGTCGACGTCGGCACCGACGTCTTCCGGGTGGCGACCGTCTCCCTCGGCGGCGGCCGGGGCGCGGTGCAGGTGGCGCAGGAGTTCAGCGACACCGAGGACCTGCTGCGCGCCCTGCAGCGGCGGACGCTGGTCCTGATGGCGGCGGTGGTGCTCGCCGCGGGCCTGTTCGGCTGGTGGCTGGCCCGGCGCATCACCCGGCGCCTGGTGGTCCTCACCTCCGCCGCCGAGAACGTCGCCCGCACCCGCCGGCTCGGCGTCCCGGTCCCGGTCACCGGACCCGACGAGGTGGGGCGCCTCGGCCGCGCCTTCGACCTGATGCTGGGCCGCCTCGCCCAGTCGGAGGAGGACCAGCGGCGCCTGGTCCAGGACGCCGGGCACGAGCTGCGGACACCGCTGACCTCGCTGCGGACCAACATCTCGCTGCTGCGCCGGATCGACGAACTCCCTCCCGCCGCCCGGGAGGAACTCGTCGCCGACCTGGGGCAGGAGGCCCGGGAGCTGACCGACCTGGTCAACGAACTGGTCGAGCTGGCGGCCGGCCAGTCCTCGGGCGAGCCCCCGCAGCCGGTCGACCTGGCGGACCTCGCGTACGACGTGGCGGCGCTGGCCCGGCGCCGCACCGGCCGCGAGATCGGCGTACGCGTCTGCGGCGAGACCACGGCCGACGGGCGGCCCGCCATGCTGACCCGCGCGCTCTCCAACCTGGTCGAGAACGCGGCGAAGTTCGACCCGGACGGCACCGGCCCCATCGAGGTGGCCGTCGCCGGACCCGCCCGGCCGGGCCCGATCCGAGTCGAGGTCCTCGACCGCGGCCCCGGCATCGCCGACGCCGACCTGACCCGCGTCTTCGACCGCTTCTACCGCGCGGCCGACGCCCGTTCCCGGCCCGGTTCGGGCCTCGGCCTGTCCATCGTGCGCGAGGTCGCCCTGGCCCACGGGGGCGCCCCGTTCGCGTACCGGCGGGACGGCGGCGGCACGGTGATCGGCTTCACGGTGGTCCCGTCGTCGGCGGGTGCGCAGGACGCGGCGGGGGGAGCGGGCAGGCGCCCGTAGGCCCGCCGCTTCGGAAGCGCTTCGGAAGCGGTTCGCCGCTGGTGCCGGAAGCGGGCGCGCTGGTGCGCTGTGCCCATGCCGACGTCACCGGTGGCCCTGGGCCCCACCGCTGTCGCCGGCGCCGGCACCGGTGTCGCGGGTCCCGGTGCCGGCGCCGACGTCGGTGCTGGTGCCCGGGACCCCCTGGGTGCGCAGAAAGGCGCCGAGGGCGGACAGGTCGGTGCGTTCGAGGTCGGCCGGGCGGATCACGACGCGCAGTTCGGGGGCGGTGGCCGGGTCCCGGCGGCAGTGCGCGGCGAAGCTCTCGACGATCATGAAGAGCAGCTGGGTGCGGTCGAGTTCGACGATCCGGGCGAGGCCGGAGCCGATCAGGGGGATCGCGACCGGCTTGAACATGCCGTACCGGGCGACGGCCGGCCAGAGGGTGTCCAGGCTCGCCCGCAGGGCGGCCGGTCCGGAGCGGGCGACGAGGTCGTTGCCGAGCCGGGAGTAGGCCACGGCGAAGACCCGGCGGCCGTCCACCGTGAGCGGCACGGTGGTGCCGAGCGGATAGCGGACCCGGCGGCCGCGCGGCTTGTCCTGGGGCCGCTCCGTGCGCAGCGGGGTGAGCCCTCGCAGTCCGGCCTGGATCCGGTCGTCGAGGAGCTTGCGCTCGCCGCCGAACAGCCGCTGCACCAGCTGCCCCTGCACGCTGTCCCGGCTGATCACCAGGTCCTGTTCGGTGGCGGTGTCGAAGGTGTCGGTGAACCCGACCACCAGATTGGCGTCCTCCTGGTCGAACAGGTCGCCGCGCACCACCACCAGGTCCCCGGCGCCGGGGACGGGCTGACGCAGCAGTTCCTGCCCGTGCCGCTCCCGCAGCCGCGCCCGCAGCGAGCCGAGCAGCTCGGCGACGTCCTGGTCGTCCGGCCGCTCCCGGGCCATCTGCTGGGCGACCGGCAGGGCGAGGTCGTGCCGGCCCAGGTCCATCCGGCTGCGGATCAGCTGGCGGCGGGCCGTCTCGCGCAGCGCGAGCAGCCGGCGGACCAGCGGCCGGGCGAAGTCCTCGTCGCCCGCCTCGGCCAGGGGGCGGCCGCGGACCAGGGCCAGCGCCGCCGCCAGCCGGTCGGCGGCCGACGCGGGCGCCGCGAGCAGCGCCGAGTTGACCAGGTCGGTGAACTCCGCGCAGTCCAGCTGCTCGGGCGTGAGCACCAGCCGGTACGCGGTCTCGGGCGCCGGTGCGGCCAGCAGCTGCTCGGTGCGCAGCACCCGGGCGCCGTCACCGTTCTGGGCGGGGTCGAGGGCGCGGCGCAGTTCGAGGACGCGCTTCTGCACCTCGTTGCGGTGCCGCCCGGACTGGTGCGGCTGCTCGCCGCCCACCGCCCACACGTCGCGGTGCAGCGTGCGGACCGGTACGGACTCGCCCTCCGCCGCCACCAGCCGGACCAGCAGCCGTGTCGTCAACGGCGTCAACCGGGCCGGTTCACCGTCGACTTCGAGACCTGCCGGGCCCAGGACCCTCACACGGATGCGCGCCATACAAGTGGTCTCCACTCGTTTCGCCCTCTTCCGCCGAGTGGTCACGGGGGAGGTTTCGGCAGCGTATCAATTGTCCGTTTGGGGGAGTTGGGGATTCGGGCGGTTCGGGTGGCGCACCGGACCGAGGGTCCGACGGTGGCGGTGGCGGGCAGGGGTCGGCCCCCGGGACGCGTTCCGACGTGCGGGACGCGTCCCGGGGGCCGCCTGCGCCGGTCCCCCGAACGGCGCGCGGATCCGCCGGGCTACGGCCGGCGGTGGTAGGCGGACAGGTGCTGGAACGGGTAGGTGTGGCGCCAGTCCGAACCGGTGTCGTTGACCGTGCAGCCCGCCAGCTTCAGCCGTTCCACGATCTTGCCGAGCGCCGTCCCGGAGCCGTCGAAGCGGATGACGTTGCGCCCGGCGATGTCGGCGATCGGCCGCAGGCCGCCCACCTCGACGATCAGGGTGCGCTCGGGGTACGCCATCAGCACCATGCCCAGCTCGATCAGCACGTTCGGGCGCGGCTGGCACACGGGCCGGGTCTCGTACTCCGGCTCGTTGTGGCCCTGCAGGTCGCGGTGGAGGCTGACGACGTCGTCCGGGGTGAGCAGCACGAGCGCCGCCTGGGCCTGCGCCGGGGCGCCGGCGACCACGTCACCGAGGAAGGGGGACGCGTGCCCGGTCGCTCTGACCAGGTCCTCCCACTCCTTGGGGCGCAGGTCGAGCCGGCGCAGCAGCTCGAACATCTCCCGTCGCACCTGGTCGTCCCGGCCGTGCACGACGAAGACGCTCCGGGCCCGGTCGGCGTCCGAGGGCATCGGCACCGCGTTGCGCCGGACGCCGTCGGCGTACGGATGCCCGGACGGTGCGGCCTGCACCGGGGAGTTGTCGCCGAAGGTCTGGGTGCCGCCGTTGCCGACGCTCTGGTTGCCCCCGAAGTTGTTGGTGCTGCCCTGGCCGAAGTCGTTGCCTTGGAACTTCTGGGCGCTCATGCCGGTCGTGCCTCCCTGGTGATGCCGGAGTTGTTGCCGAAGGTCTGGGTGCCGTTGTTGCCGACGCTCTGGTTGCCCCCGAAGTTGTTGGTGCTGTTGGCCCCGAAGTTCTGCTGGAGGATGTTGGTCTGGTTCGCTTCGTGCTCGCGGGTGTCGACGTCGTGGTCGCGCAGGAAGTCACCGACGATCTGGAGCAGGTGGCGCTCGATGATCTGGATGTACTTGATCGCGTCCGACTCCTGGAAGAAGTGGTGGAAGTCGTTGCCGGGCGCCAGTTCGCGGACGCTGGTGAGCGCGCCGCAGTCCACGGAGGTGAGCGCGTAGCGGCCCAGCCGGAACTCGCTGGTGTCGTTGGGCTGGCTCACCAGGGTGCGTACGGTGTCGGTGCCGAAGCGGCTGGGCAGCCGCTCGCGCAGCGGGTTGAAGACCAGGCGCAGCAGTTCGCCGGGCGCGCTGCGGGTCACGTCCCAGGCGATGCGCAGCATGAGCCGGCCGTCGATGGTGGCGGGCAGCCGGTCGGCGAGGTGGAAGCTCTCCGGCACGGGTCCGAGCACGTAGGTGTAGAACTCGGTGTGCAGGGTGCTGCCCTTGATGTCGAAACCGATGAACACCGAGGTGACCAGCTCCTGTTGCCAGGCTCCGATGCGGATGCACAGGTACTCGCGCCGGGCGTCGTAGTCCTCCCGCCAGTGCTCGTCGCCGTCCTCGGGGTCGGGCGCGTCCAGGAGTACGGCGACGGAGTCGCCGCCCTCGGCCGTCCGGACCGCCTTGGTGAACCTGCGCCGGTCGACGGAGAGGAGCTGGATCCGGTCGCTGGGCGCGGGCTTGTCGCGCAGCTCGGCGAGCATCTGCTCGCTGACGCGCCCGGTGATGTCCTCGACGGTGAACGGGATGATCGGCTTGCGCTCGGCCGGGGCGTGGTCACCCGCGCCGTCGACCGGGCCGTGCTGCGCGGGGAAGTGCCCGTTGAGCAGGGAGCCCGGGCCGGTGAGCACACCGTTGCGGGACACCGGGGCGCCCAGCAGCAGCTCGGCGTTGGCCCAGCGGCGGATGGAGCTTCCGGCGCCGACGAACGGCTTGTAGCCGCCGTAGTAGACCGTGTCGGAGGCCTGCTGACGGTTGATCTTGCCGACCAGCTCCGGGGTGAAGCGCGAGGTCATCGGGTAGGCGCCGTCGAAGCCCGGGCGGCCCTCCGAGGCCGGCGCGAGGTGCTCGGCGAGGGTCTGGAGGATGGCCAGGCGGCGCAGGAACATCGTGGCCCAGGCGACCCAGAAGAAGAGCAGCGCCGCACCGAGGCCGCTCAGCAGCCCCGTGGCGAGCAGCAGTACGACGACGGCGGTGCCCGCGCCGAGGGCGGCCAGCTGGTTGCGGCGCAGGTTGTGCGCGGCGAGGGCGTGCGCGAGCACGGGAGCGGCGTCGTAGCCGTAGGAGGGGGCCACCATCCGGTAGGAGTGGGTCAGCAGCTCCCGGATCACCGCCTTGCGGTAGACGGGGTCGAGGTAGGTGCCGGCGCAGAGCAGGCGGGTGACGTTGCTGGTCGCGTCCGGCGGCGGCGGGGCGGCGTGGGTGGTCATGGTCCTCAGTTCCCTTCCCGCACGTCGGCGGCGGTGATGACGCCGTCGCTCACCGTGTAGGTGCCTTCGAAGGTGGCCGACGTGCCGTCGGTGTCCCAGGCCACGACGGTGACCGACACCTCGTCGCCGGCCGTCGAGTTCACGGTGACGTCGTCGCGGTCGGTCGTCTCGAAGCCGGCGACGAAGTGGTCGTAGTCCGGGTCGAGGTTTTTGCCGCCCAGTTCCCATGCGGCGGCGAAGTCGCGGTTGTTGATGGCCTCGAAGTACGCGGTGACCGTCGCCTCAGGCCCGTCCTCGTCGGTGAGGGCGGGGTCGTCGGAGGGAGTGTCCGTCGGGTCGTCGGTGGCGGTGCCGTCCGTGCCGTCGCCGTAGGTGCCGTCGCCGTACGGGTCGTACGGGTCGTCGGTGGTGCCGTCGCCCCACAGGCCGGTGTCGTCGCCGGCCGTGCCGCCGGAGCCGTCGGGGCTGGTGCCGTCGTCGTACGTGCCGTCGTCGGGGGTGTCGCTGCCGGAGGTCTCGTCGTCCGAGGTGCCGGAACCCCAGTCGGGCAGTGCTCCGCTGCCGTAGAAGTCGTCGGTGGCGGGGGCCCCGTCGTCGCGGCCGGCCGTGGCGAGCACGACGGCCAGCACGATTATGAGGACGAACGGGATCGCGATGACGGTCAGGGCCTGGTTGCGTACCTGGCCGGGCGTGAGTGCGAGTCCCGGTGCCGGGTAGGAACCACGGGCGCCGGGCGGAACGCGGGTATTACTCATCTGTCACCTCATTGCCGCCGGTATCCGGACGGGCGGATACGGCACGCGCCCCGAGTGGGCCGATGTGCCTTGTGCATCGACCGATCCGATCAGGGTCGGCGCTTCCGGATCCAGATTTCTGGCGTTCCGATGCGCTTCCGATCGGCTTCCGGTATGGGGGAGGCAGCGGCTCCGACCTGGAGCGAATATACCCCCGGGGGGTATGGTTGCATGAGTGGCCGAGATACGCCGAGGGAAGGGGAACCGCCATGGATCACATCGCCCACCACGCGTCCTGGGGGACCGCTGCCGGGGCGACGCTGCACTGCCTGACCGGCTGTGCCGTCGGCGAGATCCTCGGCATGGTCATCGGCACCGCGCTGGCCTGGGGAAACGCGCCGACCATGGCGCTGGCGATCGCGCTCGCGTTCCTCTTCGGCTACTCCTTCACCCTGTTCTCGGTGGTGCGGGCCGGCCTCGGCCTCAGGTCCGCGGTCAAGGTCGCGCTGGCCGCCGACACCGTCTCCATCGCGGTGATGGAGCTGGTCGACAACGGGATCGTCGCCCTCACGCCGGGTGCGATGGACGCCCACCTGTCGGACGGCCTCTTCTGGGGCGCCCTGCTCGGCGGGCTCGCCGTCGCCTTCGTGCTCACCACGCCGGTCAACAAGTGGATGATCGGCCGCGGCAAGGGGCACGCCGTCGCGCACGCCCACGCCCACCACTGAGTCGCCCTCGCCCGGCCGCCGGCGCGTCGCAGGCCGGCCGCGTCCCTCACGACGTGGCCGGTCTCGTCACCACGTCTCGGAGTCGTCGGGCGCCCCGGCCCGCGCCCGCCCCCCCCGCCAAACCCGAAACCACACCCGAGCCGCACACCGACAAGCCGCAGCCGCGTTCGAACCCCGC
>NZ_QHJH01000072.1 GCF_003947455.1 Streptomyces sp. WAC 04229
CACCACCACACCCGAACTGGCCGCCCGCCCCCGGCCCTGGACCCGCGCCGTCGGCCTCGTCGCCGTCGTCCTGCTCGGCGCCTGGCTCGGCCTGCTGGTCGTCGGCAACGTCCGCGTTCCCGTCGGCCCCATGAACACGACGATGACGCTGCGCCCGTCCGCCACCGGCGGCACGAAGATCAACGTCTCCCCGCTGGGCGCCCTCCAGCTCGACAGCCACATCGCCCCGGTCCGCCTCGACGTCAACGTCGACCAGCTCGACCCCGACCGCGCCCAGGCCCTCGTCGACCACCCCGAGCGCCTCTCCGGCCTCCAGGACGAGGTCGCCCGCGACGTCGAACACGGCACCCTCGACCTCGCCGTCCGCTCCTGCGTCGCCGTCGTCACCGGCGCCACCGCCCTCGGCCTCGCCGTCTACCGCCGCCCCCGGCGCGCCCTGACCGCGGGCGGGCTCGCCCTCACCCTCCTGGTCGCCTCCGGCGGCACCGCCTACGCGACGTGGAACCCCGACTCCGTCCTGGAACCCAGGTTCTCCGGCCTGCTCTCCTCCGCGCCCTCCCTGGTCGGCAACGCGCGCAGCATCGTGACCGAGTTCGACGTCTACCAGAAGGAACTGGCCCGCCTGGTCACCAACGTGACCAAGCTCTACGACGTCACCTCCACGCTCCCCGCCTACCAGCCCGACCCGACCACGATCCGCGTCCTGCACGTGTCCGACATCCACCTCAACCCGGCGAGCTGGAAGATCATCGCCTCGCTGGTGCAGCAGTACAAGGTGAACGTGATCGTCGACTCCGGCGACACGATGGACCACGGCACCGCCGCGGAGAACGGCTTCCTCGACCCGATCGAGGACCTCGGCGCGCCGTACGTGTGGGTCCGCGGCAACCACGACTCCCGGGAGACCCAGAAGTACCTGCGGAGCCTGAAGAACGTGCACGTCCTCGACGACGGCCGGGCCAGGAACGTCGCGGGCCTGCGCTTCGCCGGCATCGGCGACCCCCAGTTCACCCCCGACCGCTCCAAGTCCGACGGCGCCGAGGCCTCCCAGGAACTGGCCGGCGCCCGCCTGGCCTCCGCCCTGCGCGACCAGAGCACCGCCGGCACCCCCGTGGACGTCGCCGTCGCCCACGAGCCGTCGGCCGCCCGCGAGGTCGACGGCGCGGTGCCGCTGGTCCTCGCCGGCCACCTCCACCGCGAGGACATGGAGGTCATGAAGTACGGCACCCGCCTGCGCGTGGAGGGCTCCACCGGCGGCAGCGGACTGCGCGCGGTCGAGGGCAGGTACCCCGACCCGATCCAGGCGTCCATCCTCTACTTCGACCGGGACACCCGGCGCCTCCAGGCCTGGGACGAGATCAAGCTGGGCGGCCTGGGCCTGACGACGGCCGAGGTCAGCCGCCACCTCCCCAAGGAGAACCAGCCGGGCGCCACCCCCTCCCCCAGCCCCTCGTAAACCGTTTTGGCGATACCTCCCGCCATCCCATATGCTTCTCACGTCCCCGACGCGCTGCGAAGCGCCCAGGCGGGCCGATAGCCCTCATCGTCTAGCGGCCTAGGACGCCGCCCTTTCAAGGCGGTAGCACGGGTTCGAATCCCGTTGGGGGCACGCAGTACATGTGCGACACTGTCGTACGAAGCTTGGTCCTGTGGAGCAGTTTGGAGTGCTCGCCACCCTGTCAAGGTGGAGGCCGCGGGTTCAAATCCCGTCAGGACCGCTGAGGTTTCGTTTCACGTGAAACCTCGCGGCTGGGTAGCTCAGTTGGTACGAGCGATCGCCTGAAAAGCGATAGGTCGCCGGTTCGACCCCGGCCCCAGCCACAGACAACCCCCGTCGAGATCTTCGACGGGGGTTCTGTGTTGCCCGGAAGGCGCCCGGGCGGTGCCCGGACGGAAATCGTTCGCCAGGTTTTTCCCGGGGATGAGATCCTGGAACCCGTATGTCTACGCATCCCGCCCCCGCCCTCGGTTCCCTCGCGCCCCGGCTGGCCGAGCTGTCACTGCGCGACGCGCACCGGCTCGGCCGGCGGCTCGAAGGTGCGCGGAAGATCCGCAAGCCCGAGGCACGTGCCGCCGTTCTCGCCGAGATCGAGACGGAGGTGGCCAAGGCCGAGCAGCGCGTCGGGGAGCGCCGGGCGCGGGTGCCCGTCGTCAGCTACCCCGAGCAGCTCCCCGTCAGCCAGAAGAAGGACGAGATCGCGGCCGCCATCCGTGATCACCAGGTGGTGATCGTGGCGGGCGAGACGGGCTCCGGCAAGACCACCCAGATCCCGAAGATCTGCGTCGAGCTGGGCCGGGGCGTGCGCGGCATGATCGGGCACACCCAGCCCCGGCGGATCGCCGCGCGCACCGTCGCCGAGCGGGTCGCGGACGAGCTGGACACGCCGCTCGGGGAGACGGTCGGCTGGAAGGTCCGGTTCACCGACCAGGTGAACCCGGAGTCCACCTTCATCAAGCTGATGACGGACGGCATCCTGCTCGCCGAGATCCAGACCGACCGCGAGCTGCGCGCCTACGACACGATCATCATCGACGAGGCCCACGAGCGGTCCCTCAACATCGACTTCCTGCTGGGCTACCTCGCCCAGCTGCTGCCCAAGCGGCCGGACCTGAAGGTCGTCATCACGTCGGCGACCATCGACCCCGAGCGCTTCTCCCGGCACTTCGGCGACGCGCCGATCGTCGAGGTCAGCGGACGGACCTACCCGGTGGAGGTGCGGTACCGGCCGCTGCTGGAGGAGGACGGCGACGACGCCGACCGGGACCAGATCACGGCCATCACCGACGCCGTCGAGGAGCTGATGGGGGAGGGCAAGGGCGACATCCTCGTCTTCCTCTCCGGTGAGCGGGAGATCCGGGACACGGCGGACGCGCTGGAGAAGAAGAAATATCGGTTCACGGAGGTACTGCCGCTGTACGCGCGGCTGTCGCACGCCGAGCAGCACCGGGTGTTCCAGCAGCACACCGGGCGCAGGATCGTTCTGGCCACCAACGTCGCCGAGACCTCGCTGACCGTGCCGGGCATCAAGTACGTGATCGACCCCGGGTTCGCCCGCATCTCGCGCTACAGCCACCGCACCAAGGTCCAGCGGCTGCCGATCGAGCCGGTCTCGCAGGCCAGCGCCAACCAGCGCAAGGGACGCTGTGGGCGGACCAGCGACGGCATCTGCATCCGGCTCTACGCCGAGGACGACTTCGAGGCGCGCCCGGAGTTCACGGACGCCGAGATCCTGCGGACCAACCTGGCCTCCGTCATCCTGCAGATGACCGCGGCGGGCCTCGGCGACATCGAGAAGTTCCCCTTCATCGACCCGCCGGACCACCGCAACATCCGCGACGGCGTGCAGCTCCTCCAGGAGCTGGGCGCGCTGGATCCGGCGCAGAAGGACGTACGCAAGCGGCTGACCGACACCGGCCGCAAGCTGGCCCAGCTGCCCGTGGACCCGCGGTTGGCCCGGATGGTGCTGGAGGCCGACAAGAACGGCTGTGTCCGCGAGGTCATGGTGATAGCCGCCGCGCTGTCCATCCAGGACCCGCGCGAGCGGCCGTCGGAGAAGCAGGCCCAGGCCGACCAGCAGCACGCCCGCTTCAAGGACGAGACCAGCGACTTCCTCGCCTTCCTCAACCTGTGGCGGTACGTCCGCGAGCAGCAGAAGGAGCGGGGTTCGTCGTCCTTCCGCCGCATGTGCAAGCAGGAGTACCTCAACTTCCTGCGGATCCGCGAGTGGCAGGACATCTACACGCAGCTCCGTACCGTCGCCAAGCAGATGGGCATCCACCTCAACGAGCAGGACGCCCCCGACGACCGCGTGCACGTCTCCCTGCTGGCCGGGCTCCTCTCCCACGTCGGCATGAAGGACGTCAAGGAGGGCGCGAAGAACGAGTACCTGGGCGCCCGGAACGCCAAGTTCGCGATCTTCCCCGGATCGGCGCTCTTCAAGAAGCCCCCGCGGTTCGTGATGTCCGCCGAGCTGGTGGAGACCTCCCGGCTCTGGGCCAGGGTCAACGCGAAGATCGAGCCGGAGTGGGTGGAGCCGCTCGCCGGCCACCTCCTCAAGCGCACCTACAGCGAGCCGCACTGGGAGAAGGACCAGGCGGCGGTGATGGCGTACGAGAAGGTCACGCTGTACGGCGTGCCGATCGTGGCGCAGCGCAAGGTGAACTACGGGCGGATCGACCCCGAGGTCAGCCGCGAGCTGTTCATCCGCAACGCCCTCGTGGAGGGCGACTGGCGCACGCACCACAAGTTCTTCGCGGACAACCGCCGGCTGCTCACCGAGGTCGAGGAGCTGGAGCACCGGGCGCGGCGCCGGGACATCCTGGTCGACGACGAGACGCTGTACGACTTCTACGACCAGCGGGTGCCCGAGCACGTCGTCTCGGGTGCGCACTTCGACTCGTGGTGGAAGCACAAGCGGCACGAGCAGCCCGACTTCCTCGACTTCGAGCGCGAGATGCTCATCAACGAGAAGGCGGGGGCGGTCACCAAGGACGACTACCCGGACTCCTGGCGGCAGGGTCCGCTGAAGTTCCGGGTGACGTACCAGTTCGAGCCGGGAGCGGACGCCGACGGCGTGACGGTCCACGTGCCGCTCCAGGTGCTCAACCAGGTCACGGACGAGGGCTTCGACTGGCAGATCCCGGGGCTGCGGGAGCAGGTGGTCGTGGAGCTGATCCGGTCGCTGCCGAAGCCGATCCGGCGCCACTACGTGCCGGCCCCGAACTACGCGCAGGCGTTCCTGGACCGGTCGGTGCCGTTGCAGGAGCCGCTGACGGTGACCATGGCGCGGGAGTTGAAGCGCATGGTGGGGGTGCCGTTCGACGCGGAGGACTTCGACTGGGCGAAGGTCCCCGACCATCTGCGGATCACCTTCCGGATCGTCGACGAGCGGCGCCGCAAGCTGGCCGAGGACAAGGACCTGGAGGCGCTGAAGCTCCTGCTGCGGCCGAAGGCGCGCAAGGCGCTGTCGCAGGCCGCGGCGGCCACCGCGGAGCGCAGCGGCGGTGAGTCGGTGGAGCGTTCGGGGCTGACGGACTGGACGATCGGGACGCTGTCACGGGTCTTCGAGACGCGGCGGGCCGGTCAGCCGGTGAAGGCGTACCCGGCGCTGGTCGACGACGGCGACACCGTGTCCGTGCGTCTCTTCGACACCGAGGCCGAGCAGGCGCAGGCGATGTGGAAGGGCACGCGCCGGCTGATCCTGCGCAACATCCCGGTCAACCCGGCGAAGTTCGCGTCCGAGAAGCTGACCAACCAGCAGAAGCTGAACCTCTCCGCCAACCCGCACGGTTCGATCCAGGCCCTGTTCGACGACTGCGCGACGGCCGCGGCGGACAAACTGATCGCGGACTTCGGGGGCCCGGCGTGGGACGAGGAGTCCTACCGGAAGCTCTACGAGCGGGTCCGCGCGGAGATCGTCGACACCACCGTCCGCGCGGTGGGCCAGGTACAGCAGGTGCTGGCGGCCTGGCAGGCCTGCGAGCGCCGCCTGAAGTCCGTACGGAGCCCCGCGTTGCTGGCGAACCTCCAGGACGTGCGGGGGCAGCTGGACGCGCTGGTGAAGCCCGGCTTCGTCACTGAGGCGGGGATCAGGCGGCTGCCGGACCTGATGCGCTACCTGGTCGCCGCCGACCGGCGCCTTCAGCAGATGCCGACCGGTGTGCAGCGGGACACGTCGCGCATGGAGAAGGTCCATGAGATGCGGGACGAGTACGCGTGGCTGCTGGAGCAGCTGCCGCAGGGCCGGCCGGTGCCGCAGCGGGTGCGGGAGGTCCGCTGGATGATCGAGGAGCTGCGGGTCAGCTATTTCGCGCACGCGCTGGGCACGGCGTACCCGGTCTCCGACAAGCGGATCGTGAAGGCGATCGACGCGCTCGCACCGTAGCGCCCCTCCCGTAACGGGGCCTGTGCGGAGGGTGAGTTCGACCCGGGCGCAACCCTCCTGTACAGTCTCTTCTCGCAGCGCAACGCAGACAGAATCGATGAGCGACTCCGTCGCGCGGGCGCCGCGAAACCTGGTCCTGTGGAGCAGTTTGGAGTGCTCGCCACCCTGTCAAGGTGGAGGCCGCGGGTTCAAATCCCGTCAGGACCGCAACAGAGAAGGACCCGCACCGATCGGTGCGGGTCCTTCTTCTTGCTCCGCGCCCCGCTCGAGGCCCGCACCGTGTGGCGCGGGCCTCTTCCCGTGTCTCCAGGCACGTCTCGCCCCATGCCCCCCAGGGGCCCTGGGCGCCCCTCTCCCGGCCTTGACGGGGTCACATTCGGTCGGTACTCCAAAAGGACAGGGAACGTCCCGTGCAGGGCCCCGGAGGTGGCGTATGGCGGCATCGGTCAGGCACGAGACGCGTGCCCTGCTCCGCGCGCATCTGTCGGCCGCGTCGTCGTACCGTCACGCGACGCGCCACTGCGCGATCTGCCACCGGCTGTTGCGCCTGGCGCTGGACGCTCCGGGGCCACAGTCTCCGACCGGACGTCAAGAGGGCCTCGAGGACGAGAGCGTGCCCGTGGCGTGATCCCCGGAGATCCCAACGCCCTTGCCACGCAGACCTCCTGGAAGCGACGGTTCCACTAGCGCACGGGCAGGGCGGCCAACAACCACCGTGCCGTGTGACGGGTGTCACCGCATGAGTTTTTGAAACCGTGGCACTTATGGCTCTCCTACAACTGGTCAATTTAATATGTGCAATTGCACTGGGTCTCGCAGTGCTCGCACAGCCGATCCGACACCCCTCCCCAGACTCCGACAAGGCCGCTCACAGAACCGGCCGGTGCCCCGCCCCGGCGCACAGGCCCGGACACAAAAAGATCGCGCTGGACCCGGCGGAGTCCAGCGCGATCAACGACGCACCCCCTGTTGGGGCAGGAACGGCGTCACTTGGAGCTGTGGTTCCGAGCGCCTCGGCAGGTTGGGGGACCTGCCGTTCTGCCCGGTTATTCAGTTGTTTCAGGCCTCGCTGCGCTGCTGCGGAATGCCCGCGAGCAGAGCGCGGACCTCGGCTTCGCGGTAGCGGCGATGCCCGCCGAGCGTGCGGATCGACGTGAGCTTGCCGGCCTTCGCCCAGCGCGTGACCGTCTTCGGGTCGACGCGGAACATGGTGGCGACCTCAGCCGGGGTCAGCAGCGGCTCGGCATCAGGGGTGCGAGCGGTCATGAGCGGCCTCCTCGGGAGAACCGAACCTTCTCGGTTCATTCCTCTAAATTCTGCACCTTGACCCGCGTTGCCCGAAATGGCGGACGCGAGTCGAGTCGGTTATAGGACGAACGGCTTGTCCTCGGCACTACAACTACACCATCTGTCCAGCCGCGTCGGCCAAACCGATGGAATTGCCCTCCCAGGTGTTCATCAGCGACGGAAGCCGATGGACCATGCCATAGCGGACAGTCACGCCACTGTGACGATCAGTCACAGGGCGATCAGGAGTCACGAGACCCCCCAAAGCGTGCAATGCTGAGATTCCGCCCACAGTGCATCACAGCAGGACGGAAGGAGCCCTCCCCGGGCTCCTTGTCCTATTTTGGCATGAGGAGGGGGAAGCGGCGCAAGAGTGATGTACGTGCGGTCCGTCACGCTTGACGCATACGCCCGGATCGGGACCTACGTCCCTTGTTGACAAGGCATCAGCACATCCGTGACGGGTGTCGGATCGGAAGACGAAACCTCAAAACGGGCGGTACGTCAAACGTCAGTTCGCCGAGCGCCGGTCCCGCACGGCCCGCCAGCGCTCCACCAGCCGCCCGTACGCCTCCCCCGCGGTGGCCGGGTCGCCCTCGCGCAGCGCCTCGATCCCCTCGGCCACGTCCGCCGCGGAGTGGTCGTCCTCCAGCTCCCCGGCCGGCACGGCGTGCACGAGCCCGCCGTAGTCCAGCTCCACGAGGGAGCGCGGGTGGAACTCCTCCAGCCAGCGCCCGACGTCCGTCAGCCCGTCGATCAGCGGACCCTCGTCCACGGCCTCCTTCAGGGCCCGCAGCCCCCGGGCCACCCGCCGCCGGGCCTGCACCATCGGCGTCCGGTAGCGCAGTACCGGCGCGGTCGGCCCCTGGTCGCCGCCACCCTTGTCGTACTCCCGCTCCGCGTCGGAGACCAGCACGAACCAGTTGATCGGCACCTGCCAGGTGGCGGTACGGATCCAGGGGCGGGCGTCGGGGTTGCGCTCCAGCCAGCGCTCGTAGTCCTGCGCGGTCTCACGGCGTACGACCGGGGGGATCAGGGCGTCGAGGACGGGCTCCGGGTAGTCCGCGGCCAGGTCTCCCAGGGCCTGCCACCCGCGCAGCCGGGTCCGCCAGGGGCAGACGCAGACCACTCCGTCGACCTCCGCCACGAAGGCGTCGGCGCTCTCGTGCACCGGCACCGCCACCGGCGGGGTGGGCAGCAGGTCGGCCAGGGAGCGGCGCAGCTCCACCTGGTAGGAGGGGAGGTCGGGGCGGCGGGCGTAGCGGGCCCAGTGCTCGCGCTCCGGCTCGCGGAAGGCGGCCAGCGGTTCGTACACGCGCAGGTACGCCGCGTAGGGGACGATCACCGAGGACACCTTGGGCACGCCTGCTCCCTCCCCCGCGCTGCGCACCGAAAACCTGCCGGAGCCGATCACAAACGCGCGGGAATCTCTGCAAATCGTCGCACGCCCGTACTCCGTGCGGAGGTGATCCTGGGCACGGTGCGGCGGGGAGACCCCGTCAGGCCCTAATCTCGTGCCACAGTCCCCGCCACCCTCACGGGGACAGGTCTCCACCCGCCGAACCTACACAGGAGTCACCACCGTGACCGACGTAACCGGCGCACCTGCTGATGTACTGCACACCCTGTTCCACTCGGACCAGGGGGGTCATGAGCAAGTCGTGCTCTGCCAGGACCGGGCCAGCGGCCTCAAGGCCGTCATCGCCCTCCACAACACCGCCCTGGGCCCCGCGCTCGGCGGTACCCGCTTCTACCCCTACGCGAACGAGGCGGACGCCGTCGCCGACGCGCTGAACCTCGCTCGCGGGATGTCGTACAAGAACGCCATGGCCGGTCTCGACCACGGCGGCGGCAAGGCCGTGATCATCGGCGACCCGGAGCAGATCAAGAGCGAGGAACTGCTCCTCGCCTACGGCCGGTTCGTCGCCTCGCTGGGCGGCCGGTACGTCACCGCGTGCGACGTCGGCACCTACGTGGCCGACATGGACGTCGTGGCCCGCGAGTGCCAGTGGACCACCGGGCGCTCCCCCGAGAACGGCGGCGCCGGCGACTCCTCCGTGCTCACCGCCTTCGGCGTCTACCAGGGCATGCGGGCCTCCGCCCAGCACCTGTGGGGCGACCCGACACTGCGCGACCGCACCGTCGGCATCGCGGGCGTCGGCAAGGTCGGTCACCACCTGGTCGAGCACCTGCTCGCCGAGGGCGCGCACGTGGTCGTCACCGACGTGCGCAAGGACGTCGTGCGGGCCCTCACCGAACGGCACCCCTCGGTGGTCGCCGTCGCCGACACCGAGGCGCTGATCCGGGTGGAGAACCTCGACATCTACGCGCCCTGCGCACTCGGGGGTGCGCTCGACGACGACTCCGTGCCGGTGCTGACCGCCCGGGTGGTGTGCGGCGCCGCCAACAACCAGCTCGCCCACCCCGGAGTGGAGAAGGACCTCGCCGACCGCGGGATCCTCTACGCGCCGGACTACGTGGTGAACGCCGGCGGTGTCATCCAGGTCGCCGACGAGCTGCACGGCTTCGACTTCGAGCGGTGCAAGGCGAAGGCGGCGAAGATCTTCGACACCACGCTGGCCATATTCGCACGTGCGAATGAGGACGGCATTCCGCCGGCCGCCGCGGCCGACCGGATCGCCGAGCAGCGGATGGCGGAGGCGCGCCCGCGGGGGTGATCCCGCGACGGTCCTCCGGTGATCGGGCAGGGCCGTCGCAGGTTTGACCGGTACCCGTCGGGGGGAGTTGGAGAGAACTCTCACTTATCCCGGCGGGTCGACCGTCGAAAGGTGGTTAAAATCGCCGTTGACCAGCGAGGACGGGGCGCCTCGAGGGTCCTGGGGATGGCCACGTGCTGCGGGCGACGTACCGTATGGGCGTGGGCTCAGGTACCGTGGAAGCCCTACGGACCGGTCTCTCCACGGAGAGCCCGTTCCGGACCATGAACGCGTGTCAAGACTCTGGGGCCGTCGAGCCCCGTCGTTGAGGGGGTCGAGCCATGGGGCGCGGCCGGGCCAAGGCCAAGCAGACGAAGGTCGCCCGCCAGCTGAAGTACAACAGCGGTGGGACTGATCTCTCCCGCCTGGCCGAGGAGCTGGGCGCATCGCCGTCGAATTCGCAACCGCCGAATGGCGAGCAATTCGAGGACGATGAGCAAGACGATGACGTGTACGCCAAGTACGCCGACCTCTATGAGGACGACGACGAGGACGAGGACGGCCAGTCCCCGGGCCAACAGCGACGCGGCGCTTGACCTTGCACTGAGCACCTTCCCGGTCGGTGACGTATGTCACCGGCCGGGTTCTGTGCTACCCGCGGGATCTCAGCCGGCGTAGTCGCCCACCAGTGCCGCGCCCGTCTCGTGGTCCGTGCGGTCGGTGATCTCACCGGCCACCCAGGCGTCCACGCCGCGGTCGGCCAGGGTCGTGAGGGCCACGTCCGTCGATTCCTCGGGCACGATCGCGATCATGCCCACGCCCATGTTCAGGGTCTTCTCCAGCTCCAGGCGCTCGACCCGGCCGGTGCGGCCGACGAGGTCGAAGATCGCGCCCGGGGTCCAGGTGGAGCGGTCGACGACGGCGTGCAGTCCGTCGGGGATCACACGGGCCAGGTTGGCCGCGAGGCCACCGCCGGTGACGTGGCTGAAGGCGTGGACCTCGGTGGTGCGCAGGAGGGCCAGGCAGTCCAGGGAGTAGATCTTGGTCGGCTCCAGCAGCTCCTCGCCGAGGGTGCGGCCCAGACCGTCCAGGTGGGCGTCGAGCGCCAGCCCACCCTCGTTCAGCAGGACGTGCCGGACGAGCGAGTACCCGTTCGAGTGAAGCCCGGAGGACGCCATGGCGATCACCGCGTCACCCGTACGGATGCGATCCGCGCCGAGAACCCGGTCGGCCTCCACGACGCCCGTACCGGCGCCGGCGACGTCGAAGTCGTCCTCGCCGAGCAGGCCGGGGTGCTCGGCGGTCTCGCCGCCCACCAGGGCGCAGCCGGCCAGTACACACCCTTCGGCGATGCCCTTGACGATCGCGGCGACGCGCTCGGGGTGGACCTTGCCGACGCAGATGTAGTCGGTCATGAAGAGCGGCTCGGCGCCGCACACCACGATGTCGTCCATGACCATGGCGACCAGGTCGTGGCCGATGCTGTCGTAGACGCCCAGCTGCCGGGCGATGTCGACCTTGGTGCCCACGCCGTCGGTGGCGGAGGCGAGCAGGGGGCGCTCGTAGTTCTTGAGCGCGGAGGCGTCGAAGAGTCCGGCGAAGCCGCCGATGCCGCCGAGGACCTCGGGGCGGCGGGTCTTCTTCACCCACTCCTTCATCAGTTCGACGGCGCGGTCGCCCGCCTCGATGTCGACGCCCGCGGCTGCGTAGCTGGCACCAGTTGTGTCAGGCATGACGATTCAGACCTTCGTGTCGTACGGCAGGTATTGCGGACGGACGGCTACGGGCGACGGATGGCGTCGGCGGCGGCCGTACCGGCGGGCCCGGCGGCCAGCTCGGTCTCCAGGAGCTGCTTGCCGAGCAGCTCGGGGTCGGGGAGCTCCATCGGGTATTCGCCGTCGAAGCAGGCGCGGCACAGGTTCGGCTTGGCGATGGTGGTCGCCTCGATCATGCCGTCGATGGAGATGTAGGCGAGGGAGTCGGCGCCCATGGAGGTGCCGATCTCCTCGACGCTCATGCCGTTGGCGATGAGCTCGGCGCGGGTGGCGAAGTCGATGCCGAAGAAGCAGGGCCACTTCACCGGGGGGGACGAGATCCGGATGTGGACCTCGGCGGCGCCGGCCTCGCGGAGCATGCGGACCAGGGCCCGCTGGGTGTTGCCGCGGACGATCGAGTCGTCCACGACGACCAGCCGCTTGCCCTTGATGACTTCCTTCAGGGGGTTCAGCTTCAGGCGGATGCCCAGCTGGCGGATGGTCTGCGAGGGCTGGATGAAGGTGCGGCCGACGTAGGCGTTCTTGACCAGACCGTTACCGAAGGGGATGCCGGAGGCCTCGGCGTACCCGATGGCGGCGGGCGTGCCGGACTCCGGGGTCGCTATGACCAGGTCGGCCTCGGCGGGGGCCTCCTTCGCCAGCTTGCGGCCCATCTCGACGCGCGAGAGGTAGACGTTGCGGCCGGCGATGTCGGTGTCCGGGCGGGCCAGGTACACGTATTCGAAGACGCAGCCCTTGGGCTTCGCTTCCGCGAATCGGGAAGTGCGCAGGCCGTTCTCGTCGATGGCGACGAACTCGCCCGGCTCGATCTCCCGGACGAAGCTGGCGCCGCAGATGTCGAGGGCGGCGGACTCGGAGGCGACCACCCAGCCGCGCTCCAGCCGCCCGAGGACCAGCGGGCGGATGCCCTGCGGGTCACGGGCGGCGTAGAGGGTGTGCTCGTCCATGAAGACGAGGGAGAAGGCGCCGCGCACCTGGGGCAGCACCTTGCCGGCCGCCTCCTCGATGGTCAGCGGCTTGCCGTCGTCGTCCACCTGGCCCGCGAGCAGGGCCGTGACCAGGTCGGTGTCGTTGGTCGCCGCGACCCGGGTGGAGCGGCCGTCCTGCTTGGGCAGGTCGGCGACCATCTCGGCGAGCTGGGCGGTGTTGACGAGGTTGCCGTTGTGCCCGAGCGCGATGGAACCCTGCGCGGTGGCACGGAACGTCGGCTGGGCGTTCTCCCACACGGAGGCACCGGTGGTCGAGTAGCGGGCGTGACCGACCGCGATGTGACCCTGGAGCGAACCGAGTGAGGTCTCGTCGAAGACCTGGGAGACCAGGCCCATGTCCTTGAAGACGAGGATCTGGGAACCGTTGCTTACCGCGATACCCGCGGATTCCTGGCCTCGATGCTGGAGGGCGTAGAGCCCGAAGTAGGAGAGCTTTGCGACCTCTTCGCCAGGAGCCCAGACACCGAAGACGCCGCATGCGTCCTGGGGGCCCTTCTCGCCTGGAAGCAGATCGTGATTGAGTCGACCGTCACCACGTGGCACGCCACCGAGTGTAGGCGAGATCGACCACTGGTCCGAATTTGGGATTTCGGCTCACCAGTGGATCACCGATCGGCCACGGCTCGCACGGTCGTCCCGTCTTCGCTGGTCAGGGTGAGGGTTTCCTGATCGATCCGGTAATCGACCGGACCCTTGAGGAAGCTCAGCATCCGCTTCTCGGCGTCCATGAGTGAGCCTTCGCACATCATTCGGGTCGTGGAAGGGGCGCCGACGGTGATACGCCCGTCGCTGACGGTGGCCTTGGCGTTGACGCGGTTGCAGGGGAGGCGGCCGGAGACGGTCTTGGCCTCCGGGTCGAAGGTGAGGTGGGCGCGTTCCTGCTGGGCCGGGCTGGTCACGGTCCACTTGGTGCCGTACAGGGACGCGTCCTGCGCCCGGCTGAGCTCGACGGTGTCGCCGCCGGAGGTGGTGAACGTCAGGCCGTCGCCCTCGCTCTCGGTGGTGAGCGTGCCGGTGGTGAGGGCGCGGCCGAGGGACTTCTCGAACTCGACGGGCGTCTTGTCGCAGGCCTTCTCGGTGAACATGGCGTCCGTGAGCCGGACGCGTTCGCCCTTGACGTCGGCGCGCGCGCTGAAGGTGTTGCAGCCGGTGCTGCCCTCCGCCTCGCCTGCGTCGTCGATCCGGACCCGTGCCTCGTCCGGTGCCTTGTGGGTGGTGCCGTCGACGGTGACGCTGTCGATGCTCCACTGCACGCCGGTGATGGGCTTTCCGGCGCCTACGGAGGCGCTGCCGTCGTCCGCCTTCTCGCTGCCGCAGGCCGCGGCGAGCGGGACGAGCGCGGCGACGGCCGCCACGGTCAGGGTCTTCCTTCGCTGCTGCTTCTGCCTGTACATGGCGATTCGACGGAGGACTGGAGGATCTGGTTCCCCCCGCTCTCCCCGCGGCCGGCGGCGGGCGTCGCCCGGTCAGCCGAGCAGGGGCAGCAGCGCACCCAGGTCGGCCCGCTCGCCGCTCGCGCTCAGCTTCGCCTCGGCCACGGCGTCCTTCCAGGTCAGCCGCCCGGTGGCGAGCCGGATCCAGGTCAGCGGGTCGGTCTCGACGACGTTGGGCGGGGTGCCCCTGGTGTGCCGGGGGCCCTCGACGCACTGGACGACGGCGTACGGCGGGATCCGCACCTCGGTCGAGGCGCCGGGCGCCTTCACGGCGAGCGCGTCGGCGAGCAGCCGGGTGGCGGCGGCCAGGGCCTGCCGGTCGAGGGGGATGTCGAGGCCGGGCACGGCGGCGGTGAGGTCGTCGGTGTGGACGACGAGTTCGACGGTGCGGGTGACGACGTAGTCGGCGAGCGGCAGGGCGCCCGCGCTGGTGGGGAGCAGCCGGCTGCCCGGGTGGGTGTCGAGGCGCTCGGTGAAGCGCCGCTCGACGTCGGCGAGATGGGCGTCGAGGTCGGCGTGCTCGGCGGCCAGCCGCCGGGCGGTGCCGGCGATGGCGTCCGCGTCGGCGGCGATCGCGAACGGCCAGTCGAGCAGCCGCCCGTCCTGCCGCGCCGGTTCGGGCTCGTCGAGCAGCCGGTCCACGGCCGTCAGTGCCATCCCGACGTGCGCGACCAGCTCCCGCACGGTCCAGTCCCCGAGCCGGGTCGGCAACGCGCGCTGCTCGGCCGTGAGACCGCGGACGGCCGCCCGCACGTTCCCGAACTGAGCGAGGACGGCGGCACGGGTGCGGGCGGGGTCGTAGGCGCGGGGGCGTCTTCTGGCGGGCGGCATGGGGGCGAGCCTAACGACTCCTCATGGGGGGCCGGCTACTCCGTCGGCCAGTCCCTCAATGCTCGCCCCAGTCGGCGCGGAACGTGGAGTGACCGGGGAAGACGACGTCCGTGCAGTGGCGGCGGGTGGTCACGTCGTCGACGTAGGCGCGGAAGACGTCCTCCATCCGGGAGGCCACCAGCTTGGCGTAGCCGCGGCGGCCGAGCGTCATGGTGTGGATCTGGGGGCGGCCGTCGCAGACGGACGAGGCCCACCAGACAGGGTCCGTGGCGCTGCGGCCCGCCTTCCCGGGAACCGCCGGTTCCGGGGTCTCGCCGTCGTCGGTGCTGGTGAGGTGGAGGTTGTCGGTGACCGGGCCGGCATAGGTGCGGAGGGACACGAACCACTCGCCCGGCATGTCCGGGCTGTTCAGCCAGTCGTGCGCGTCGGTCTCCTTCGCGTACACCCTGTTGGCGCGGCCGAGGTCGAGCACCAGACCGCAGCTCTCGTCCCAGGCCCGGCCGTCCGTGCGGCTCTCGACGACCTCGTCCGGGTACGGCGACCGGTCGCTGAGGCCGGTCTTCCCGTACCAGGCGCAGGTCCCCTCCGCCCGCTTGGCCGGGACGGGCCCCGCGGTCAGGGCGGGCACGTCGTCGGGAGCGTCCGGCAGGCGCTCGGCGCAGCCGAGCCGGTCGGCGAGGTTGTTGGCGGTTTCCACGGCCGTCTCGGCGAGGACGGTGCGGTCATGGCCGCTCACCTGGCCCCCTCGCGGCGGCATCAGCTCGGCCCGCGCCCACAGGGCCCGCACGGAGGGGTCCTCCGCCGTTCCTTCCGCGCACGGCAGCTGCACGGTGACCGAGGAGTCGGTGACGCGGCCGGCGATGCCGCCGCCCAGGGGCTGCGGTGGGTAGGTGGTCCGGCCGAGTATGCCGATCGGGCCCTTCGTCGGTGCGTCCGCGATCTGGGGTTGGCCGGCCGGCAGGACGCCCATCTGCCCGGTGAAGAACCAGCGGATGCCGGTGTCGGTGCCGGCCCGTTCGCCCGCCTCCGTACTGAAGATCTCGCAGTCGTGCGGGATCCCCGTGTCCGGGTCGAAGCTGTCGTCGTCGAGTCTCCGGTGCGAGATGGTGCCGCCCGCTTCGGAGAGGTCCAGCACCCGGCCCGCCGGGACGAGTCCCCCGCAGGCCGCGTCGATCTGCCGGTGGTTGTTCCACACCACCCAGATCTCCCGGCCGCTCCAGCCGATGGCCACCACCGCGGCCAGGCACAGCACGACGTTGACCGTCTTGCGCACCCCGTCCGGTATCCGCACCGCTCCCCCGTCCCCCTGCGGCCCCCGTCGGCGCCGCGCTCCCCGCTGAAGCTAACAGGTGCCTAGTCGCGGGAGGACGGGGAGGCGGGAGCCGGTTCCGGTGTCTCGAAGACCTCGCCGTTGCGCGGGACGCCGATGCCGTGCCAGGTGAAGGGGACCCCCCGGGCGGTGTCCGGGTCGGGGCCGTCCATCAGCTGGAAGTGGACGTGCGGCTCGGTGGAGTTGCCGGAGTTGCCGCAGCGGCCGAGGACCTGCCCGGCGGTGACCCGGTCGCCCTCGCGGACGGCCAGGGAGCCGCGCTGGACATGGGCGTACAGGGCGTGGGTGCCGTCGCCGAGGTCGATGACGACGTGGTTGCCGATGATGCGGCGGACGCCGGCCAGTTCGCGGGCCGAGCCTTCGAGGATCATCAGGTACAGCAGCGCGGGCAGGGAGTTGCGGCTCAGGTGGTCGCGCTGGGTGTCGCAGACCCGGACGACGGTGCCGTCGGCCACCGCGAGCAGCGGGGCGCCGAACGCCGGGAAGTCGCGGTTGCGGCGGGCGATCGGCCACAGCACGCGGAAGCCGGGGCGGGCGCCGGGCTCCGGCTCGGCGACGAGGTCGATGGCGAAGGTCTGCCCGTAGGCGTGGATGCCGTGGCTCGGGGTGCGGTCGGCCGGGCTGTTCAGCGCGGACCAGCGGCCGGTCACGGGCGGGCCGGTCTCGACGGGCTCGCGGACAGTGCCGGGGGCGTCCGGGGCGCCGCCCCAGCGGTTGACCACGGTGATCAGGACGTACGCGAGGACCAGCGGCAGGAAGTTCCACCACCAGGCGTGGTCCAGGTCGAACAGCACGCTGGCGGCCACCGCGCACAGGAAGGCCACTTGCAGCAGCCGGAAGACGAGCATGGCGAGCTTGCGGACGGTCATCGTTCCCCCTGGTTCGTGATGGTGCCGGTCAGTGGCGGGCCGTCGACAGCGCCACCAGCAGCGGTACGACCCTCCCCGGCGGCACCTCGTGGCGGCCCCGGCCGGTGGCGTGCAGCCAGCCGGCGCCGGTGAGCTGGCGCAGGTGGTGGTAGATCTGGCCGGTCGTGCCCACACCGTCCAGCTCGGCCAGTTCGGCCGCGGTGCGCCGGCCGCCGAGGATCTCGCGCAGCAGCCGCAGCCGTACCGGATGACCGAGCGCGGCGAACACCTCGGCGGACTCGGCCCAGTCGGCGTCCATCAGGCCGTCGGCCGGGGTGCCGTACTGCCAGTCGTACTGCTCCCCGGTCGGGAGGCGGACGGAGCCGGTGAACAGGACGCCGCCGGCTGCCGCCCCCAACTCGCTGAGCTGCTCCTTCAGGCCTTCCAGGGCCCAGAGGTCGCCCTCACGCGGGTGGGGAGCCGGTCGGCCCCCGGCTTCCTCCAGTGCCACCAGCCGCCGTTCGAGGTCGGCGACGCGTTGTTCCAGTTGCTTCACTTCTTCGAGATTACGTAAGTACGTAATCTCGCGCAAGTGTCACTCGTACGTGCGTCTGAGGGCGAAATCCGTCCCGGAGCGCCGCCACCGCCGAAACACTGGTCCGCGCCTGGAAGGAGGTGCAACATGACGGTTATGGCCGAGCACACGTCTCAGATGTCGGTGGACGAGTTCGAAACGATCGCTTCCGCCGCTCCCGAGACCGTCACGTTGGAGTTCATTGACGGACGGATCGGGGTCAAACAAGTGACCGACGGGGATCACGACACCATCGTGTCCTGGCTGGCCAAGCGCTGCATTCAGGCCAGGCCGGACCTGGACCTTTACCACGCGCGAGGCCTCCGCGTCGATGCGTACCGCGAGAGCAGGGCCCGGCCGGACGCCGTGCTGGTGCCCGAGGCCCACTTCGCGGGATACGGCGAATGGGCCGATCCGGCAGGAGTGCTCATGGTCGTCGAGGTCACCTCGTACGACTCGGACACGGACCGGCGGGACCGGCACGAGAAACCGGCCGCGTACGGGCAAGCGGGGATCCCCCTGTACATGCTCATCGACCGGGACAGTTGCACAGTCACCGTGCACAGCGGCCCCGACCGCCAGGTCGGCGGATACCGGGACGCCCGCGTCACGAAGTTCGGGGAGGCGTTGGCCCTCCCCGACCCCGTCGGCATCACACTCGACACGGAGATCCTCAAGAACTACGTGCGCTGAGACGACGAGGCCCCGCCCGGAACCGACCGGACGGGGCCTCGCACGCTCAGGGACCGGCGACTACGCCAGCAGCCCCGGGATCGTCCCCTCGTGGGCCTCGCGCAGGTCGGTCAGGGAGAGGGAGAACTCACCCTGGACCTCCACCGCGTCGCCGTCGACGACACCGATGCGGGTGACGGGCAGGCCACGCGCGCCGCACATGTCGTTGAAGCGGACCTCTTCCGAGCGCGGGACGGCGACGACCGCGCGGCCCGCCGACTCCGAGAACAGGAAGGTGAAGGCGTCGAGCCCGTCCGGTACGACCAGACGCGCGCCCTTGCCACCCAGCAGCGCCGACTCGACGACCGCCTGGACCAGACCGCCGTCGGACAGGTCGTGCGCGGAGTCGATCATGCCGTCGCGGGAGGCGGAGATCAGGATCTCGCCGAGCAGCCGCTCGCGCTCCAGGTCGACCTTCGGGGGCAGGCCGCCGAGGTGGTCGTGGACCACCTGGGACCAGGCCGAGCCGCCGAACTCCTCACGGGTGTCGCCGAGGAGGTACAGCAGCTGGCCGTCCTCCTGGAAGGCGACCGGCGTGCGCCGGGCCACGTCGTCGATGACGCCGAGGACCGCCACCACCGGGGTCGGGTGGATGGCCGCCTCGCCCGTCTGGTTGTAGAGCGAGACGTTGCCGCCGGTCACCGGGGTGCCGAGCTGCAGGCAGCCGTCGGCCAGGCCGCGCACGGCCTCCGCGAACTGCCACATGACCGCGGGGTCCTCCGGCGAGCCGAAGTTCAGGCAGTCGGAGACCGCGAGCGGCTTGGCGCCGGTCGTCGCGACGTTCCGGTACGCCTCCGCGAGGGCCAGTTGCGCGCCCGTGTACGGGTCGAGCTTGGCGAAGCGGCCGTTGCCGTCGGTGGCGATGGCGATGCCGAGACCGGACTCCTCGTCGACGCGGATCATGCCCGAGTCCTCGGGCTGGGCGAGGACGGTGTTGCCCTGCACGAAGTGGTCGTACTGCTGGGTGATCCACTGCTTGGACGCCTGGTTCGGCGAGCCGACCAGCTTCAGGACCTGGTCCTTCAGCTCGTCGGACGACTGCGGCCGG
This sequence comes from Streptomyces sp. WAC 04229, assembly GCF_003947455.1. Taxonomy (GTDB): domain Bacteria; phylum Actinomycetota; class Actinomycetes; order Streptomycetales; family Streptomycetaceae; genus Streptomyces. Next base: position 19,390 of record NZ_QHJH01000072.1, read on the forward strand.
GGCAGCTTGTTCGCGTCGTCGGCCTGGAGGGCGTCCTGCCACTCGGGGCGGGCGTAGGGGCGCTCGTAGACCGGGCCGTCGTGGGCGACGGTGCGCGGGTCGACGTCGACGATCTTGCCGCCGTGCCAGTAGATCTCCAGACGGTCGCCGTCCGTGACCTCACCGATCACCGTGGCGATGACGTCCCACTTCTCGCAGATCTCCAGGAAGCGGTCGACCTTCTCCGGCTCGACGACCGCGCACATGCGTTCCTGCGACTCGCTCATGAGGATTTCCTCGGGAGACAGGGTCGAGTCGCGCAGCGGCACGTCGTCCAGCGTCACGCGCATGCCGCCGGAGCCGTTGGACGCCAGCTCGCTGGTCGCGCAGGACAGGCCGGCCGCGCCGAGGTCCTGGATGCCGACGACCAGCTTCTCCTGGAACGCCTCCAGGGTGCACTCGATGAGCAGCTTCTCCTGGAAGGGGTCGCCGACCTGGACGGCCGGACGCTTGGACGGCTTGGCGTCGTCGAAGGTCTCGGAGGCCAGGATCGACGCGCCGCCGATGCCGTCGCCGCCGGTGCGGGCGCCGTACAGGATGACCTTGTTGCCCGCGCCGGACGCCTTGGCGAGGTGGATGTCCTCGTGCCGCATGACACCGATGGCACCGGCGTTGACCAGCGGGTTGCCCTGGTAGCAGGCGTCGAAGACGACCTCGCCGCCGATGTTGGGCAGGCCCAGGCAGTTGCCGTAGCCGCCGATGCCGGCGACGACGCCGGGCAGGACGCGCTTGGTGTCGGGGTGGTCCGCGGCGCCGAAGCGGAGCGGGTCCACGACGGCGACGGGACGCGCGCCCATCGCGATGATGTCTCGCACGATGCCGCCGACGCCCGTCGCGGCGCCCTGGTAGGGCTCGACGTACGACGGGTGGTTGTGCGACTCGACCTTGAAGGTGACCGCGTAGCCCTGGCCGACGTCGACGACACCGGCGTTCTCGCCGATGCCGACGAGCATCGCGTCGGACTGGGGGGCCTTCTCGCCGAACTGGCGCAGGTGGACCTTGCTGCTCTTGTACGAGCAGTGCTCGGACCACATGACGGAGTACATGGCGAGTTCCGCGCCGGTCGGGCGGCGGCCGAGGATCTCCACCACCCGCTCGTACTCGTCCTTCTTCAGGCCCAGCTCGGCCCAGGGCAGCTCGACGTCGGGGGTCGCGGTCGCGTGCTCGACCGTGTCCAGAGGCGTCCGGCTCATGCGTTGACCAGCTTCTTGAGGATCGAGGTGAAGAACGGGAGGCCGTCGGTGCGGCCGGTGCCGATCAGCGGCTCGACGGCGTGCTCGGGGTGCGGCATGAGGCCGACGACGTTGCCCGCGGCGTTGGTGATGCCGGCGATGTCGTTGAGCGAGCCGTTCGGATTGAAGTCCACGTAGCGGAAGGCGACGCGGCCCTCGGCCTCCAGCTCGTCCAGCGTCCGCCGGTCGGCGACGTACCGGCCGTCCATGTTCTTCAGCGGGATGTGGATCTCCTGGCCGGCGGTGTAGTCGCTGGTCCAGGCCGTACCCGCGTTCTCCACCCGCAGCTTCTGGTCGCGGCAGATGAAGTGCAGGTGGTCGTTGCCGAGCATGCCGCCGGGCAGCAGGTGGGCCTCCGTGAGGATCTGGAAGCCGTTGCAGATGCCCAGGACCGGAAGGCCTGCCTTCGCCTGGTCGATGACGGTGTCCATCACCGGCGAGAAACGCGCGATGGCGCCGGCCCGCAGATAGTCGCCGTACGAGAAACCACCGCAGAGCACCACGGCGTCGACCTGCTTGAGGTCCTTGTCCTTGTGCCAGAGGGCGACGGGTTCGGCGCCGGCGACGCGGATCGCGCGCTGCGTGTCCCTGTCGTCGAGACTGCCGGGGAAAGTGACGACGCCAATACGAGCGGTCACTTCACGGCCTCCGCGACTGCGTCTTCCGACTCGACCTTGACGGTGAAGTCCTCGATCACGGTGTTGGCGAGGAAGGATTCCGCAAGATCGTGGATGCGGGCGAGGGCGGCGTCGTCGACGGGCCCGTCCACTTCCAGTTCGAATCGCTTTCCCTGGCGGACGTCCGAGATCCCTTCGAAACCCAGCCGCGGCAGTGCGCGCTGCACCGCCTGGCCCTGGGGGTCGAGGATCTCCGGCTTGAGCATGACGTCGACTACGACGCGTGCCACTGGCACTCCCGGTGTGTGGTGCTGAGCAGGTTCCTTCAGACTACCCGTACAAAATTTCTACGCGCGTAGCCTTGGAGGAAACTACGTGAGCCCGATCACGATTGGGCATCGGCGGGGGGCGCCCGCGAAAAGCTTCGGGAAAGATCCCGGATCAACCCCGGACACCTATTGCGCGGCGGACACGCCAAGAGATTTAGTCGGTCTTCCCATTGCAATGCCGGGCACTGTACAAATGAAATGTCATTAGCCGATACTTTGCCCAATTACAGGCGAACAGTCGGCATCATCGCGGCGTCTTGGCACGTCATCGCGGAGATGCCGCACGAAGGGACCGATATTCGTGGCGCAGCGTGTCGTGGTCACTCTCTTTGACGACATCGACGGCTCGGAAGCGGCGGAGACGATCGCCTTCGGTGTGGACGGCCGGATGTACGAGATCGACCTGAACGAAACCAATGCCCGGAAACTGCGCAAGGCCCTGGAGCCGTACGTGTCGGCCGGCCGCAAGCGGTCGAGGTCCGGCAAGGCGTACCGGCAGACGGAGGTCGCGCCGGACCCGGCGGCGGTCCGGGCCTGGGCCCAGGCCAACAAGATGGACGTGCCCGCGCGGGGCCGGATCCCGAAGAAGGTCTACGAGGCGTTCGCCGCGGCCCGGTGAGTCCGGCGGCGGCCGACGGCCGCTCAGTCGCCCCTCGCGGCAACCGACTTGCGCGACACCCCGGGTGATCAGCTAAAGTCTGGAGCACGCCGAGGGGCGAGGCCGCAGGGCCCGGCCCACGGAACATGCGGGTGTAGTTCAGTAGTAGAACATCCCCCTTCCAGGGGGAAGGCGCAGTGTGCAATTCCTGTCACCCGCTCTGCATCGTCGTACCGATGACCCGATTGGATCAGGTAGGCTGGTGCTCGCACCGATCGGTGAAGGCCGGTCGGCGGCAATGCGGACGTAGCTCAGTTGGTAGAGCGCAACCTTGCCAAGGTTGAGGTCGCGAGTTCGAGCCTCGTCGTCCGCTCGGGAATCAGACCCCGGTCCTCCACGGACCGGGGTCTTTTCGTGCGTCCGGCGACGCCCGGCGACCTCACCCCTGACATTTGTCATGTCCGGTGATGACGGCCCGCACTGTCACGCGGCCCGGATGCCCGGAAGGCTTGAAGCATGCAAACCAACGGACACGAACACGTGATTGAGGTCACCGACCTGCGGCGCGTGTACGGGGGCGGGTTCGAGGCCGTGCGCGGTATCGACTTCTCCGTGCGCCGCGGCGAGGTGTTCGCGCTGCTGGGCACCAACGGCGCCGGCAAGACCTCGACGGTCGAACTGCTGGAAGGGCTCGCCGCCCCGGCCGGCGGCCGGGTGCGCGTCCTCGGGCACGACCCCTACACCGAGCGTGCCGCCGTACGCCCCCGCACCGGGGTCATGCTCCAGGAGGGCGGCTTCCCCTCCGAGCTGACCGTCGCCGAGACGGCCCGCATGTGGGCGGGGTGCGTGAGCCGCGCCCGTCCGCCGGCCGAGGTCCTGGGGCTGGTCGGCCTGGAGTCGAAGAGCGACACCCGCGTGAAGCAGCTCTCCGGAGGCCAGCGGCGCCGGCTCGACCTGGCGCTCGCGCTGCTCGGCGACCCCGAGGTGCTCTTCCTCGACGAACCCAGCACCGGGCTGGACGCCGAAGGCCGCCGGGACACCTGGGAGTTGGTGAGCGCCCTGCGCGACCAGGGCACGACCGTACTGCTGACCACGCACTACCTCGAAGAGGCCGAGAACCTCGCCGACCGGCTCGCGATCATGCACGAGGGCCGGATCGCCGCCACCGGCACCCCGGCCGAGGTGACCGCCGCGCAGCCGTCCCGGATCTCCTTCGAACTGCCTGCGGGCTACTTCGTGGGCGACCTCCCCCCGCTGGACGGCATGGGGGTCGCGGACCACGAGGTGGAGGGCCGGACGGTGCGGCTGCGCACCCGTGAACTCCAGCGCGCGGCCACCGCGTTGCTGGTCTGGGCGGGACAGGCCGGGGTGGAGCTGCGCCGCCTGGACGTCCGCTCGGCCTCGCTGGAGGAGGCCTTCCTCAGCATCGCCAAGGAGGTGTCCGGCAGGAGCGCCGACGCGAGTGCCGCCGGCACGTCCGCCGGGACGACGAAGGAGTACGCCACATGAGCGCCACCGGCACCAAGCACGCGGCACCCGCCGTGCACTCACCGGTCAGCACGCCGAGGACCCGCATGGCGGCCCTCGCCCGCGCCGAACTCACCCTGCTCGGACGGAACAAGGGCACCCTCGTCGCCGCCCTGTTCGTGCCGCTGGTGCTGCCGTTCAGCGTGAAGTCGGCGGCCAAGGAGATGGACCTCGCCGGGGCCGGACTGACCACCGGCACGCTGGTCCTGCCCGCCGCGATCGGCTTCTCCCTGCTCTTCGCCGTCTACTCGGCCCTCGTCGGCGTCTTCGTCGTCCGGCGCGAGGAACTCGTCCTCAAACGGCTGCGCACCGGCGAACTGCGCGACGTGGAGATCCTCGCCGGATCCTCGACGCCCGCTCTGCTCAGCGGTCTCGTGCAGTCCCTGCTGCTCGCCGTGGGCTGCGCCGTGCTGCTCGACCTGTCCGCGCCGTCCGCGGTCCACCTCTCCGTGCTCGGACTGCTGCTCGGTCTCGTGCTGTGCGCCGCGCTCGCCGGGGTCACCGCGAGCTTCACCAGGACCGGGGAGAGCGCGCAGGTCACCCCGCTGCCCTTCATGTTCGTCTCGATGCTCGGCTCCGGCATGTTCGTCCCGCTGGAACTGCTCCCCGACCGCCTGGCCGCCGTCTGCGAACTGCTGCCGTTGACGCCGGTGATCACCCTGGTGCGCGGCGGCTGGACCGGCGACCTGTCGGGCGGCGAGGCACTGGGCGCCGTGGTGACGGCGGTGGCCTGGACCGTGGTCGCGGTGTTTGCTGTACGTCGGTGGTTCCGCTGGGAGCCACGGCACTGACGTACGGGACGGGCAAGACGTACGGGACGAGCGGGAGCGGCGGGCGGATGCGCAGGCCAGGAGGATGGTGGCGGCGGAAGAACACGCCGGAGAAGGTGGAGACGTACACGCGGTGGTCGTTCCACTTCTTCGGGGTCTGCGAGATCGGCGGCATCGGCCTGTCGACCTACGGCCAGGTGGGGCCGGGGCTCGCGACCGTGCTCTCCGTGATGGTCGTCGTGCACGCCGCGGTGTGCATGGCGACCGCTTCACGGACCCTGGACTGGACCCTCGGCCGCCGGCCGTGGCCGGGCCGGCGGCTGTGGACGCTCGGCGCGGTCACCGCCCTCCTCGCGATCGCCGCGGTCGCTCTCGTGGAACACGGGCCCCGGGGCGCGGAGGTCGACTCCGCGGTCCTCGGGGTCTTCGTCGGAGTGCAGGGCTTCGGCGTCGGCGTGCTGGCCCTCGGTGTGCACGACCGGCGGCGGCGCGTCATGGGGCTGGTCGTCGGCTTCTCGTTCGGCGCGGGGCTCGTCGCCTTCGCGCTGGGTCTGTCCTGGCTCGCCGCACTGATCACGGCGTGCGCCCTGGTGCTGGGCGGGGCGTTCCTCGCCTTCACCGCGGTCTTCTCCGTCTGGCTGCTCAAGGCGGTCTACGCGCTCGACGAGGCCAAGGAGACCCGCGCCCGGCTCGCGGTGGCCGAGGAACGGCTGCGGTTCGGCCGGGACCTGCACGACGTGATGGGGAGGAACCTGGCGGTGATCGCGCTCAAGAGCGAACTGGCCGTCCAGTTGTCCCGGCGCGGGCGGCCGGAGGCGGTGGGGCAGATGATCGAGGCGCAGCGCATCGCGCAGGAGTCGCAGCGTGAGGTCCGGGACGTCGTACGCGGCTACCGGGAGGTCGACCTGGAGGTCGAGCTGGCCGGTGCCCGGGGTGTGCTCTCGGCGGCGGGCATCGTGGCGGAGGTCACCGGTGAGACGGCCGGTCTGCCCGCCGAGGTGCAGTCGGCGCTGGGCTGGGTGGTGCGGGAGGCGACCACGAACGTGCTGCGGCACGGGGACGCCAAGAGAGTGGCGGTGGCCGTGCGGATGCCGGAAGGGCGGGTAGTGCTGACGGTGGAGAACGACGGAGTCCCGGACGGGACCGGCCCCTCGGCGGACGCGGACGCGCCCGCCGGGACCGGCGGTTCCGGGCTGGCCGGGCTGCGGGAGCGGCTGTCCGTGGTGGACGGGACGCTGGAGGCGGGGACCGTGCGCAAGGGCGTGTTCCGGGTGACGGCCGAGGTGCCGCTGCCACCGCACGCCCCGGCCGCGCGGGAGGTGGCGTCGTGACGGACCCCGTGCGCGTGCTGCTCGCCGACGACGAGCACCTCATCCGCGGCGCCCTGGCCGCCCTGCTCTCCCTGGAGGACGACCTCGTGGTGGTCGCCGAGGCGGCCACCGGTCCCGAGGCCCTGGCGATGGCGCGGGCCCACGCGCCGGACGTCGCCGTACTGGATCTGCAGATGCCCGGCGCCGACGGTGTGAAGGTCGCCACATCGCTACGGGCCGAGCTGCCCGCCTGCAAGGTGCTGATCGTGACCAGTCACGGCCGGCCCGGGCACCTGAAACGGGCGCTCGCGGCGGGGGTGCGCGGTTTCGTGCCCAAGACGACCAGCGCCCAGCGGCTGGCCGAGCTGATCCGCACGGTGCACGCCGGAAACCGTTACGTCGACCCGGAGTTGGCCGCCGACGCGATCTCCGCCGGGGACTCGCCGCTGACCGCGCGCGAGGCGGAAGTACTGGAACACGCCGCCGACGGAGCGCCCGTGTCGGAGATCGCGGAGCGTGCCGCGCTCGCCGAGGGGACCGTCCGGAACTACCTGTCGTCGGCCGCCGGCAAGCTCGGGGCGGAGAACCGGCACGCGGCGGTGCGTCTCGCACGGGAGCGGGGTTGGGTATAGTGGCTGACGCGCCACGGCGCAGTGCGAACGTAGCTCAGTTGGTAGAGCGCAACCTTGCCAAGGTTGAGGTCGCGAGTTCGAACCTCGTCGTTCGCTCCGTGTGAGAAGCCCCCGGCTCCGGCCGGGGGCTTCTTCGTGTCCGCGGGGCCTCGGCCGCTACGACCAGCTCAGGCCGGTCAGGAGTTCGTACGCCTCGACGTACTTGGCGCGGGTGGCGTCCACGACCTGCTGCGGCAGCGGCGGCGGGGGCTGCTCGCTCTTGCGGTCCCAGCCGGACTCCGCCGAGGTCAGCCAGTCCCGCACGAACTGCTTGTCGTACGACGGCTGCGCGCGGCCCGGCTGCCACTGGTCGGCCGGCCAGAACCGGGACGAGTCCGGGGTGAGGACCTCGTCGGCGAGGACCAGGTCGTCCCCGTCGAAGCCGAACTCGAACTTGGTGTCCGCGAGGACGATGCCGCGCTCGCGGGCGATGTCGCGGGCGCGGGAGTAGACGGCGAGGGTGGCCTGGCGCAGGGCGGCGGCGGTGTCAGCGCCGACCTGGCGGGCGACCTCCTCGTAGGAGACGTTCTCGTCGTGCTCGCCGACCTCGGCCTTGGTGGCCGGGGTGAAGATCGGGGCGGGCAGCTCCGAGCCGTCGACGAGGCCCTCGGGGAGGGCGAGGCCGCAGACGGTGCGGGTCTGGTCGTACTCCGCGAGCCCGGAGCCGGTGAGGTAGCCGCGGGCCACGCACTCCACGGGGACCATCCGCAGCGACTTGCAGACCAGGGCGCGGCCCTCCCAGTCGTCGGGGGCGCCGGGGGGCAGCTCGGTGCTCAGGACGTGGTTGGGGGCCAGGTCGGCGAGCTGGTCGAACCACCACAGGGAGAGCTGGGTGAGGACCCGGCCCTTGTCCGGGATCTCGGTCGGCAGCACCCAGTCGTAGGCGGAGATGCGGTCGCTGGCGACCATCACGAGGTCGCCCGCCTCGTTCCGGTACAGCTCGCGCACCTTGCCGGTGTGCAGGTGCACCAGACCCGGAACCTGGATCGGTTCGGGCTTTTCGACGAATCCGGACACGGTTCCTCCCCGTGGTTTGAATCAAACGGGGCCCGCAGGGCTCCTTCAGGGTGGTGGTGGGAGACGGGCGGGCCAATACGTCGATTGTCCCGTACGTCGCGAGGAGGGCGACCGGCGGGGCGGTGCCCGTGGGTGCGGGTCAGTCCCGTTTGCAGATGCGGTCCATGAGGTTGGCGGTGGCGCGCTGGACGCGTGGGTCGACGTGGCCGGGGCGGTCCAGGGCCGGGGACCACGCGAACGTCCCGGACGCGAAGACCCAGGCGCCCGACGGGGCCCGGTACAGGGAGGTCTCCTGGTGGCGCCGGGCGCCGTGCGCGTCGGTGTACGGGGAGTGGGCGAGCAGGACCCGCTCGTCGTGCGCGGGGAGCGCGGTGCGCGGGAAGTAGCGGTCGGCCTCGCCCGCCACCAGGTCCTCGATCGGGTCGCCCTCGTGGGCGCCGGTGGCTTCCCAGAGCCAGTGCCCCGCGTTGCGGACGATCATCGGGTGCGGTTCGGGGACGCGGCCGGCGTACTGGATGCCGAGCAGCAGCTGCTCGGGGCGGTCGATCTCCCGCCACAGCGCCGGCCGGCCCGGGCCCCGGCGCTTGCGGCAGGTCAGCAGGCGGTCGGGAGCGCCGGACGGCGACGGGGCCAGCTCCACCTGCCAGTACATGCTGTTGGCGGAGAGGAAGACCAGGGACGTGCCCCGCTCGCGGGCGAGTTCCGTGGTGCGGCGCATGGCGGCGGACCAGTACTCGTCGTGGCCGGGGAAGACCAGGCCCCGGTAGCGGGCCGGGTCGATCCGGCCGGAGTGCAGGTCGCGGGCGTCGGCGTAGGCGAGGTCGTAGCCGTAGCGCTCGGCGAAGCGGATGAAGTCGTAGGCGTGGCCGACGTGCAGCGGCAGCCCCGCGCCCGCGTACGGCCGGTCGAAGGAGACGGTCGTGGCGGCGTCCGCCTCGCCGAGCAGCCGGCCCTCCTCGTCCCACGCGTGGTAGAGGCTGGCACCGGTGCGGCCGTCCTCCGGGTACAGGTTGTACGCCTGCCAGGTGATGTCCGGCAGCACGAGCAGCAGGTCGGCCGGGTGGCTGTCGCGGACCGTGAAGGGGACGTGGGAGCGGTGGCCGTCGGCGGTGGTGAGGACGGCGACGTAGGCGCCGATGCTCCAGTACGACGGGATCTGGAGCCGCCAGGACAGCCACCAGTGGTGGCAGGAGACCGTGCGGTCGGCGGTGAGCGGCGGGGGCTGGACCATGCCGGACAGGCGGGGGCTGGTGGTGATCTTGGCGGCGCCGTCGCCGCCGTAGTGGCCGATCCGGTAGACGTCGACACTGAACTGCTGGGGCGGGTCGACGGTGATGTGGAAGTCGATGGCCTCGCCGGGGGCGGCGGCTCCGGTGGCGGTGAAGCCCTTGATCTGGCGGCGGACGTCGTCGGCGGCGCGCGGGCCGCCTTGCTGGGCGGGGACGGTGTCCTGGTCCGCGTACCAGGCGACGACCTGGCCGGTGTCGCCGAAGTACGTCTCGCCGCCGCGCAGCCACGGGAGGGGCCCCTGTCCGAAGGGGTCCGTCACGGCGTGCGCGAGTGCTCCCGACTCCCAGCGGCGGATCTGCTCGGGCCCCATGGAACCGCCCCCCTCCCTCGTGCCCCCGTGGTCATGCGTATGACGAACGCCCTTGCCATGTGCTCGATTCGGTCCCAGCACATCACATGTCGCACGCGTGCGGTCACTGTTCGTCGCGAAGCGGCCGAAAGTGGAATTGGAGGGTCCGATTCGGCGGGACGGTCCGTCCGGGCGCGTCAGACCAGGCGCACCGGCTTCTCCGGGCGTATGCCCAGGTCGGTCATCCAGGCGCGCAGGGGGCCCGGGTCGCCGGACTCGACCAGGCTGAGCACGCTGGGGGCCAGGTCGGCGGCGCGGGCTCCGTCGAACAGGAGCGACGGTCCGTCCAGCCAGTCGAGGCCCGGGGCCGCGCCGGCGGTGTCCATCGCCGCACAGCACACCATCGCGGTGATGTGCGCGGTGAGGATCTCGCGGCCGGTGCGCGGGGGTTGCAGGGGGAAGAGGGGGAGCGCGCGGTCGTCCCAGAGGGCGGCGTCGGGTCCGGCGGCGGCCGAGGGGGTGGCGGCGGCTCCGGCGCCGGCTCCGGTGGGCTGTGCGGCGGCCTCCTCGCGGGCCAGCTGGGCACTGAGTCCGGCGGCGAGGGCGGCTCCGCGCGTGGTGGTGCCCGCCAGGTCGTCGTCGTCCTCGGGGTGTGCGGGGCCGGCGCCCGCCGGTGACGGGTCGGCTTCCGGGGCGGCCAGGGCGTTCGGGGCGTTCGCCGGGAAGAAAGCGCCCTCCCCTTCCCCGGTGGGCCGGGAGTCGTCGGCGGGCGTCGCGGTGCCGGTCGTGAGGTGGTCCAGGACGCGGGCCAGCGTCGGGCCCTCGGTGCCCGGTGCGGCGCCCTCGGCGGCGCGGCGGACGCCCAGGGTGTCCAGGACCCGGTGGAGGCGGGCCGCGTCCGTGCGCCAGGTGCGGTCCACGACCTCCTCGGGATACTCGTCCCAGTCCACCGGCGACCAGTCCGGGCCGGTCTCGGGCCCGCCGTGGAAGAGGCGCGCGGTGAGCAGCGAGACCGCCTCGTCCATCGCGCCCGGCTCTTCCAGCAGGTCGCAGGCGGGGCGCTCGCCCAGGCGCGAGGCGAAGCCCTCGGCCAGCCGGTCGCGGCGGGACAGCTCGGTGAGGGCGGCGACGACCCCCACGTCCAGCCGGGAGGGCCAGCGGCCCATCCGCCAGGCGGGCAGCGCCACCCGCGTCAACAGCCGGTCCCAGCCCGCGTAGGCGAGCCCGACCTGCTCCTGGGCGACGATCCGCAGACCGTAGTCCACAGCCTGTGCACGCTCGGCCGCCGCCGACGCGACGCCGCGCTCCATCTCTGCCGCGTGCACCCGGCAACTGCGCAGCAGCAGCCGGGACACCCGGCCCAGGCCCGCGCAGGCCGCCCGGGACAGCGGGTCGCGCCGGTCCGCCGAGGCCACGGCCACCGCGGCGTCCAGGCCGCGTATGAAACGGCGGGCGGCGGCTATGTCGGGGTGCGCCGAGGGTCCCGTGCCGGCGACGACCGGGGCGAGGACGGCGCGCAGCTCACCCACGCGCATCCACCACAGGAAGGGCGAGCCGATGACGAGGACGGGCGCGGTGGCGCCGCCGGGGCGGGCGTGGCCGCCCGGGACGGCCGGGGCGTCGCGCTCCGCCGCCGGGGCGGGCGGTCCGTGGGCCGGGTGGGTGCGGTCCTCCAGCCAGCTGTCGCAGTCCGGCGTGAGCGCTATCGCGGAGGGGGCGGGCACGTCGAGCCGGTCGGCCAGGTCGCGCACCAAGCGGTAGAGATCCGGCGCCGACTCCTCGGCGATGGTGACGGTGGGGGTGACGGCGGGCCGGGAGCGGGCCACGACGAGGGCCACCGCGGCCGCGGCCAGCAGCACGAGCACCGCGAGGACGGACACGGCCCAGCGGGCGGCGTCCCAGCCCGCGCCCACCAGGCGCCCGGTGGAGCCGCCCACGAGCAGGATCACGGCGAGGGCAGCGGGCAGCAGGGCGACGGCCAGCGCGCGGCTGCGGACGCGCAGCACGGCCAACGCCCGGGAACGCGCGGCCCGCGCGCCCATCTCCTCACCACCGGTACCGGTCACGGCCGGACCTCACCCCCTCATCGACGTCCTGTCTGTCCTGGCTCGTCCACTGCTCGTCTGCTGGTGCTCACTCCCCCACTGTGGCACCCGCCACTGACATCGCAATGTCGGTGGGCCATGTGCCGGAACGCTTGCGCGGCACCATAGTTGGGGCCTTCGCGCCCGTCAGCCGTATGGACTATCGGTCACTCGATGGAATGGCTTTGGGGAAAGGTGGATGACGGATTGCAAGGATCAGGCCCCGGTTCCTGGGACGGAGCCGGGGCCTGTGGGGTCGCGGTGCGCGGGGGGGGTCCCGCGGGGCCGGTCAGGCGCCCGCGGCGGCCTTCGCGGCGATGTCCGTACGGTACTGCGAGCCGTCGAGGCCGATGCGGGCGACGGCCCGGTAGGCGCGGTCGCGGGCCTCGGTGAGGTCCGTGCCGGTGGCCGTGACGGACAGGACGCGGCCACCGGCGCTGACGACGGCGTCGCCCTCGGCGCGGGTGCCGGCGTGCAGGACGTAGGCGTGCGGGGCGTCCTGGCCGGCCACCTCGGCGAGGCCGGTGATCGGGTCGCCGGTGCGCGGGGTGCCGGGGTAGTTGTGGGAGGCCACGACCACGGTGACGGCCGCGTCGTCGCTCCAGCGCAGCGGCTCCAGGTCGGCGAGGTTGCCGGTGGCGGCGGCCATCAGGAGACCGGCCAGCGGAGTCCGCAGGCGGGCCAGCACGACCTGGGTCTCGGGGTCGCCGAAGCGGGCGTTGAACTCGATCACGCGGACGCCGCGCGAGGTGATCGCCAGACCGGCGTAGAGGAGCCCGGAGAACGGGGTGCCGCGCCGGCGCATCTCGTCGACGGTCGGCTGGAGCACGCTCTCCACGACCTCGTCGACCAGCTTGGGGTCGGCCCACGGCAGCGGCGAGTAGGCGCCCATGCCGCCGGTGTTGGGGCCCTCGTCGCCGTCGAGGGCGCGCTTGAAGTCCTGGGCGGGCTGGAGCGGGCGGACGTTGTCGCCGTCGGTGATGGCGAAGAGGGAGACCTCGGGGCCGTCCAGGAACTCCTCGATGACGACGCGGTCGCAGGCCGCGGCGTGCGCCCGGGCCGCCTCGATGTCATCGGTGACGACGACGCCCTTGCCGGCGGCCAGCCCGTCGTCCTTGACGACGTAGGGGGCGCCGAAGGCGTCGAGGGCCGCGTCGACCTCGGCCGGGGTGGTGCAGACGTACGAGCGGGCGGTGGGGACGCCGGCGCCTGCCATGACGTCCTTGGCGAAGGCCTTGGAGCCCTCCAGCCGCGCGGCCTGGCCGGAGGGGCCGAAGACCGGGATGCCGGCCTCGCGCACGGCGTCGGCGACCCCGGCGACCAGGGGGGCCTCCGGGCCGACCACGACCAGCTCGGCACCGAGGCGTTCGGCCAGCGCGGTGACGGCCGCGCCGTCGAGGGCGTCGACCTGGTGCAGTTCGGCGACCTCGGCGATACCGGCGTTGCCGGGTGCGCAGTGCAGCGCGGTCACGTCGGGGTCGAGGGACAGGGAACGGCACAGGGCGTGTTCGCGGGCGCCGCCGCCGATGACAAGGACCTTCACGGGGCCAGCCTAATGGGAAAGGACCCGGACCCCTTGTGCGGGCTTCCGAAGGACGGGGCGGTGCAGCCTTGTGGATTCCTCCAGGCCGAGGCCGGGGGGCGTGACGCGCCCGCGGCCCGCCCCCCGGCTCCTACTCGTGCGCGATCTCCTCGACGACCGTCGCTCCCAGCTCCCGTACCAGCAGATCCCTGCCGGAGAGCGCGGACTCGTCGAGGTCCGGGTCGTCCTCCTCGGGGACGTCGTCCTCGGGGGAGACCTGGCGCGGCTCGGGAGCCGGCGGGCGGGGCGTGGGCGGCGCGCGCCCCGCACGACGGCGGCCGTGCCCGGACCCGCCTCGGCGGCCGGCGTCCGCGGGCAGCTGTGACGGACACGAGGGCGCGCACGACCGCGCCGCCGGCCGCCTGCACGACCGAACTGGTCACCGACGAGG
>NZ_QHJH01000073.1 GCF_003947455.1 Streptomyces sp. WAC 04229
AGGTGGGGAGTGGGGGGTTCCGGGTGGGCGCCCGCGCGCCTTTTGGTCGGTTCACCCGTATTCGTACCCCTGATAACGGCGCGATAGGTGCCCCATATCGGCCGCCAGCACAGTGGAGCCGATCTCGTTTCGAGGTGTCGAATCAACCCTGAGCCCCAGAGGTGAACGCCCATGAGTACGGACCCCAAGTCGGTTGTGCACGGGATTCTGGCCGAGGACCTGGAAGTGGAGCCGGCGGACATCACGGACGCGGCGCTGCTGCGGGACCTGGAGCTGGACTCGCTGGCCGTCGCCGAGCTGATCGTGCGGATCAAGGAGGAGACCGGCGTGGACCTCGCCGGGGAGGAGACGCGGATCGCGGATCTCAGCGTGGGGGAAGTCGTCTCGCTGGCCGGCGCGGGTCTGGAAGCGGCGTGACCGAGGGGCCCGTGGCCATCACCGGTGCCGGACTGGTGACGCCGGCCGGCACCGACGCCGACTCGACCTGGGAGGCGATGTGTGCCGCCGAGTCCCTGGAGAGCGGTGATCCGGAGCCGCTGGCCGGTACCGGGGCCTGGCACAGTCTGCGGGTGCCCGAGCTGCGGCCGGGGCAGCTGACCGGGCGCGGGACCGCCCGGACCGATCCCTTCATACGGTTCGCGCTCGCCGCCGTCGAGGAGGCGCTCACGCAGTCGCGGCTCGATCCCGGCAGCTGGGACGGCAGCCGGGTGGGAGTAGTGGTGGGCAGCGCCTTCGGGGGTGTCACCACGCATGACGAGCAGCACCGGCGGATGGAGCGGCAGGGGGCGGGCATGGTCTCGCCGTATCTGCATCCCCGGGCCCTGATCAACATGGCCGCCGGGACCATCGGTGCGCGGTACGGGATCACCGGGCCGGGGCACACCGTGGCGGCGGCCTGTGCGTCGGGTGCCTCGGCGTTCGGGCTGGGCAAGATGCTGCTGGACGCCGGGGTCTGCGACACGGTCGTGGCCTGCGGCACGGACGCCGCCGTCACCCCCCTCGTCGTCTCCGGGTTCGCCCGCATGGGCGCGCTGTCCGAGCAGAAGGCGACCGACGCGTCCCGGCCGTTCGCCGCCGACCGCGACGGCTTCGTGATCTCGGAGGGTGCCGCGGCCGTCGTGATGGAGAAGCCGGCGAAGGCCCGCGCCCGCGGTGCCGAGGTGCTGGGGCGGCTGCTCGGGCACGCCGACACCTCCGACGCGCATCACCCGACCGCCCCCCGCCCGGACGGGGCGGGCGCCGCCGCTGCCGTCGAGCGGGCGCTGGCGGCGGCCCGCATGTCGGTGCGGGATGTGGACTCGGTCAATGCGCACGGCACCTCCACTCCGCAGAACGACCAGACCGAGGCCCGGCTCATCGCCCGCCTCTTCCCGCACGGCCCGGCCGTCACCGCCAACAAGGGCCTGCTGGGCCACACCCTCGGCGCGGCCGGTGCCATCGAGGCCGTACTGACCCTGCGCAGCCTGCGCACCGGCATCCTGCCGCCCATCGCGCACACCGAGCGGGCCGACCCCGGCCTGCCCGACCTCGACCTGGTCCTCGGCGGCCCGCGCCGGCACGGCGGGAGCGTCGCCGTGAGCACCTCCTTCGGCTTCGGCGGCAGCAACTGCGCGCTCGTACTCGACGCCGCCTGACCCCCCACATACGCAACTCGCGGTCGCACCGTCATGCCCTGACATCGCCCGGGTGCGTGCGGCCATTCCTGGAGAGTTCATGACGCAACGCGAAGAAGAGCTGGCCCGTGTCCTCTCCGGGCCCGAGTTCGCCACCATCCGGCCCGACGACCTCAGCGTCCGCGACTACAGCCTGCTCACGCTGCGCCGGGCGCGGCTCCTCAACGGGGCCGGGTTCGCGGCGAATTCGCTGTGGCTGGGGCGCGGTGACAGCGACCGCTTCCCCGAGTTCCTGCGCACCATGGGCTGGATCGGCGCGTACGACCTGTCCCTGCTCAACGTCCTCGTTTCGCACCAGATCGCGGGCGACGCGCTGCTCAGCCACGCCGGTACGGAGCAACTCGACGCCTGGACGGCGGAGATCGACTCGATGGAGCGGATGTACTGCTTCGCCGGGTCCGAACTGCTCGCCGGGTCCGATCTGAAGCAGGTGCGGACCGTCGCGACGTACGACCCCCGCGACCGCACCCTGGTGCTCGACACCCCGCGGCCCGCCGACAGCAAGGTGTGGACCGGCAACAGCCTGCACAGCGGCGACGTGGCCATGGTGCTGAGCCGGCTGGTGGTCGGCGGGCGGGACGAGGGGCACCACTGGCTGCGGGTCCCGCTGCGCGCGGACGGGCAGGTGCTGCCCGGCGTGCGGATCGGGCGGGCCGAGCCCAAGGGCGGCGTCACCGCCAACCAGACCGGTGTGCTGACCTTCACCGGTCACCGGCTTCCGCTGTCCGCCCTGATGAACCGGTGGGCGTCGATCGACGAAGAGGGGAGGTACAGCTCCCCGTTGCCGCGTCACCGGCGGTTCGAGGAGTGTCTGGCCACCTTCACGCACGAGCGGCTCTTCCCTTCGGTGGGCGCGGCGTACGCGCAGCTGCTCGCCTGCGCGATCACCACCCGGTTCGCGGCCGTCAAGCAGACCTTCGGCCGGCCGCTGCTCGGCCACGAGCACTACCGCATGCGGCTGACCGCGGCCGTGGGCCGGTCGCTGGGCGCCCGGCACGCCATGGCCGCGCTGTCCGGCATCGCGGTGGCCCGCAGCGCGCAGGGGGCCCCGGCCCGCGACCAGGTATTGCACGCGCTGATCTCCTGCGGGAAGTCCGGCTCGACCGGCGACGCCCGGCACACGCTCGCGGAGACCCGCGAGCTGTGCGGCGGGCTCGGCTACCACGACGCGAACCAGATCGCGCCCCTGCTGCACGACTACGAGATCGCCGTCACCTTCGGCGGCGACAACACCGTCCTCGGCTACCAGGCGACCCGGTTCGCCCTGCGCCACCGCGCGGACTTCGACAAGGTGCTCGACGAGGCGGCCGCCGGGGCCACGCGCCTGGACGCCGCCCGGGTGCTGCGGGCCGTCTGCTACGCCCTGCTCGACCGGGTGGAGCGGGACGGTGCCGGGGAGGCCAGCGCCCGGTGGAGCCGCGCCGTCCACCAGATGCTGGCGATCGGACACTGGGCCCGCGAGGCCGCGACCCCGTTGTCCGAACGGCTGCTGGGGCAGTACGCCGCGGCCTGTGTGCTGGAGCACGCGCTGACCGGGCTGCGGGCCGGGATCCTCGACCAGGACGCGCTCCTCGGATTCGAGGCGGCCCGGCACGAGGCGGCCGGCGCGTCCCTCGACGCCGAGGCGCTGCTGCGTGAACTGGCCGTGCCCGAGGGGCTGATCAGCGCGCCCATCGCCCACCCCGACTTCGCGGAACGGCACGCCGCCGCGGCCCACGCCGGGTCCGGGCGGCCCGCGCACCCGGCCTCCGCCGAAGCCGGCGGTCACGACGCCCCCGACGCCACCGACGCCAGGGACGGCCACGCCGCCCACGCCACCCCCGGCGCCGTCCAGGCGGGAGTACGCCCGTGACCGCGTCGCCCGACCGCGTCGGCGCCGTCGTCACCGGACTCGGCACCTGCCTGCCGGAGACGGTCGTCACCAACGACGAGTTGTCCCGGCACCTGGACACCGACCACGCCTGGATCCACAGCCGCACCGGCATCGAACGCCGCCGCCGCGTGTCCGCCGGGACCACCACCGGGGACCTCGCCGTGGCCGCCGGGGCCGCCGCGCTGAAGTCCGCCGGCCGCGACGACTGCGACCTCGTACTCCTCGCGACCACGACACCGGACCGGCGCTGCCCCGCCACCGCCCCCCGGGTGGCGTCCCGGCTCGGGCTGCGGGCCGCCGCGTTCGACCTGTCCGCCGTGTGCTCCGGGTTCGTGTACGGGCTGTCCGTCGCCGACGCGATGATCACCGCGGGCACCTGTGAGCGGGCCCTGGTCATCGGCGCGGACGTCTACTCGTCGATCGTCGACCCCGGCGACCGGGGTACGGCCGTCGTCTTCGGCGACGGGGCCGGCGCCGTGCTCCTGGAGCGCGGCCGGACCGGCGATCCGGGGGCGGTGCTCCACACCGAACTCGGCAGCGACGGCACCGGCGACGACCTCATCACCATCCCGCCGGACGGCGACCACCTCACCATGCAGGGCAGCGACGTCTACGCCCGCGCCGTGACCACCATGACGGAGTCCGCGCGCTCCGTCGCCGCGCACGTGGGCTGGGACCTGGCCGACGTGGACGCCTTCGTCGGACACCAGGCGAACCTCCGCATCCTCACCTCGGTCGCCAAGCGCCTCGGCCTGCCCCGGGAGCGGGTGGTGTCGAACATCGCGGACGTCGCCAACACCGCCGCCGCGTCCATCCCCCTCGCGCTGGCCGACGCGGCCGCCGAGGGACGTGTCGGCTCCGGCGACCGGCTGCTCCTGACCGCCTTCGGCGGCGGCCTCACCTGGGGTTCCGCCGCCGTCGTCTGGTCGGGTGCGGAACCCGTGCAGGACCAGCGGAGCTGACCGCACCGTGCGCACGTGAGGAAAGGACAACGTGGCTCCGAAGCTGCGGATCGCAGTGGTCGGCGGGGGTATCGGCGGACTCGCCGCCACCCTCGCGCTGACCCGGAAGGGCCATGAGGTACGGATCTTCGAGCAGGCACCGGAACTCCGGGAATCGGGCGTGGGCATGCACCTGGGCCCCAACGGCAGCCGCCTCCTGGAGCGCTGGGGCCTCGGCGAGCGGCTGCGCGCCGTCGGCGTACGGCCCACCGGCATGGAGGTGCGGGACTGGTCGCATGGCGCCCCCTGGTGCGGCAGCCGATGGGAGAGCTGCTCGTCTCCGACCCGCACGCGCCCCTGCGGGAGGCCGTCGCCGCGACGGAGGTCAAGGAGCTGCTCCTCGGCCTGGCCGGCCTCACCGGAACCTGAAATTCCGCTCATGCTCACTCGATACGCGGCCGATAACGACGGCCCATAGCGTCACGAGTGCACACAAAACGAATGTGGACGGAGGCTCTGACAATGGCTGCGAATGCCGCGCGGTCGGCGCCGCGTTACGACGTGACGCTGAACCAGTCGGACGCGGAACTCGTCGAGGAAATAGCCTGGAAGCTCGCCACTCAGGCGACCGGCCGGCCCGACGACGCCGAATGGGTCGAGGCGGCCAGGAACGCCTGGCACGAATGGCCCGCGGATCTGCGCAAGAAACTCGCCGGATTCCGCCGGGACTCGGGGCCGGACGGCGGCATGCTGCTGCGCGGGCTGCCGGTCGACTCGATGGGGCTGCCGCCGACCCCGGCGGTCAACGGCTCCGTGCAGCGCGAGCCCTCACTGGGCGCCGCCGTGCTGCTGATGGTGGCCTGCGGACTGGGCGACCCCGGCGCGTTCCGGCCGGAGAAGAACGGGGCCCTCGTCCAGGACGTCGTCCCCGTGCCCGGGATGGAGGAGTTCCAGGGCAACGCCGGCTCGACCCTGCTGACGTTCCACAACGAGAACGCCTTCCACGAGCACCGCCCCGACTTCGTGATGCTGCTGTGCCTGCGGGCCGACCCCACGGGCCGGGCGGGCCTGCGCACCGCCTGCATCCGGCGGGTGCTCCCGCTGCTCTCCGACCGCACCGTGGACGCCCTGTGGGCACCGGAGTTCATCACCGCCCCGCCGCCGTCCTTCAACCTGAGCGGCCCCGGCGAGGCAGCGGGACCCGTCCTCCTCGGCGACCCGTCCGACCCCGACCTCCGGGTGGACCTGGCCGCCACCGAACCGGTCACCGAACGCGCCGCCGAGGCCCTGCGGGAACTCCAGGCCCACTTCGACGCCACCGCGACCACCCACCGCCTCGCCCCGGGCGAGCTGGCGATCGTCGACAACCGGGTCACCGTCCACGGCCGCACCGAGTTCACGCCTCGCTACGACGGCACCGACCGCTGGCTCCAGCGCACCTTCGTGCTGACCGACCTGCGCCGCTGCCGCGCGATGCGCCCGGCCGACGGCTACGTGCTCTCAGACGCGCCACAGCCCGCCTGACCGGCGAAGCCCCCGCAGTGAAACAGGAGTAGGAGTCCGATGACGAGCACGCAGACCAGGGAGCGGCCGCCCGCTCCGGACGCCGGGGCGGAGAGCGCGCCGGAACCCGGGCCGCCGTCCCCGCCGGCCCGGAAGGTCGGACTGCGCTCCCTGTTCCCGTATCTCCAGGGCTACTGGCCGACGCTGGGGATCGTCGCGGTGCTCTCGCTGGTGGTGACCCTCCTCACCCTCAGCCAGCCGGTGCTCACCCGCGACGTGCTCACCGACATCGAGGCGGACCGGCCGGTGGGCCGGCTGGTCGCCCTGCTCATCGGCGTCCTCGTCGTCGTGGCCGTGCTCGGCGGCGTCCGCGACTACCTGCTCCAGCGGGCCGCCGAGGGGCTGGTCCTGACCGCCCGGCGGCGGCTGGTCGCCCGGCTGCTGCGGCTGCCCATCACCGAGTACGACCGGCGCCGCACCGGCGACATGCTCTCCCGGGTCGGCGCCGACACCACGATGCTGCGCGCGGTGGTCACCTCGGGCCTGTTCGACACCGTGACCAACGTCGTCATGGTCGGCGGCTCCGCGCTCATGATGTGCCTGATCGACCCCACCCTGTTCGCCGCCACCGCCCTCGGCCTCGGCCTCGGCGTCCTCGCCGTCGTCGGGCTCTCCCGCCGGGTGCGGGGCGCCTCCCGCGACGCCCAGGACCGGATCGGCGAGATGACGTCCGCCGTCGAGCGCGCCATCTCCGCCGTCCGCACGATCCGCGCCAGCGGCGCCGAGGAACGCGAGGGGCACGCCGTCGACGGCTACGCCAAGGAGGCGTACCACGCCGGCATGCGCATCGCCCGGCTCCAGGCGATGATCAACCCGATCACGTCCACCACCATCCAGGTGGCGTTCCTCGTGGTCCTCGGCCTGGGCGGCGCCCGGGTGGCAAGCGGCGCCATCCAGGTCGGCGACATGGTCGCCTTCGTGCTGTTCCTGTTCATGCTCTGGTTCCCGCTCGGCCGCGCGCTGACCGCCTACTCCCGGCTCCAGTCCGGGCTCGGCGCCCTCCAGCGCATCGAGGAGATGGTGGACCTGCCGCAGGAGACCGACAGCGCCGCCGCGGGGACGCTGACCGTGCGGGAGCGGACCCGGCCCGATGCGGAGACCGGCTCCGCACGGCCGCCCGCGATCGAGTTCGACCGGGTCAGCTTCGGCTACGACAACGGCGAGACGGTCCTGCGGAACGTGTCCCTCACCGTCCCCCGCGGCACCCGCACCGCCCTGGTCGGCCCCTCCGGGGCGGGCAAGTCCACGCTGCTGTCGCTGGTGGAACGGTTCTACGACGTCACCTCGGGCGTCGTACGGGTCGGCGGCACCGACGTACGCGACCTGCCGCGCCGACAGCTGCGCCAACGCCTCGGCTACGTCGAGCAGTCGGCGCCCGTCCTCGCCGGCACCGTCCGCGACAACCTGTCCCTCGCCGCGCCCGACGCCACCGACGACGACATGCGGGAGGTGCTGCGCTCGGTCAACCTCCTGGGCGTCGTCGAGCGGGCGCCGCTCGGCCTGGACACCGAGGTCGGCGAGGGCGGCGTCCTGCTGTCCGGTGGCGAACGGCAGCGGCTCGCCCTGGCCCGCACCTTCCTCGCCGCGCCGCCGATCATGCTGCTCGACGAGGCGACCAGCAACCTCGACGCCCGCAACGAGGCCCTGATGCGGGACGCCATCGGCACCGTCACCGCCGACCGCACGCTGCTCGTGGTCGCCCACCGGCTCTCCACCGTCGTGGACAGCGACCAGATCGTCGTCCTGGAACACGGCGAGGTCGTCGCCGCGGGCCGGCACGAGGAACTGACCGGCACCAGCCCCCTCTACCGCGAACTGGCCAGCCACCAGCTGCTCATCCAGTAACCCCTCCCCACGAAGGGGCCTCCCGGTGACTTCACCGGGAGGCCCCTTCGCGTGTGCCGCGGGCCGGTCAGCCCGCCGTCGCCAGGCACTGCCGGACCCGGTGCCGGGTCAGCTCCCACGCGGCGTCCAGACGCACCGCCCGGGCCCGCGAGGCGTCGTCGGTGAACCGCTGGTGGGCGCGGCGCTCGCGGTAGAGCAGCAGCGTCAGGTTCACCAGGAACGGCATCATCCCGTCCCGCTCGTCGGCGCGTTCGGCCACCGCCACCTCGATCCGGGCCCGGGCGCCGGGGACGTCCCCGAGCAGCATCCAGAGCTGGGCGAGGTCGAGGCAGGGCAGGTACAGGGCGCTGCTCGCCCAGTCGATCAGGACCTGCCGGCCCCGGCTGCGGACCACGTTGGCGAGGACCAGGTCGCCGTGGCCGAACTCGCGGGGGACACCGGACAGTTCGAGCAGCCTGAGCAGCGAGGCCCAGTGCGCGTCGTCGAAGACGCCCTGGGCGTGCACGCCCTCCAGCATCCCCCGGTAGTCCACCGACCAGCCCTCGGCCAGCGCGGGGTGCCAGTGGCGCAGCCGCTCCACCGCCGCCAGCACCCCGTCCAGGTCCTCGCGGGAGACGGGCGTGACCGGGAACCGGTCGGGCGCCAGCACCTCCCCGGCGAGCCGCTCCATGACCAGCACGGCGCGCTCCTTGTCGGAGGCGAACCGCCGGGGCACCGGCACCGGCGGCGCCACGGCGTCGAACAGGTCGTACGTGTCGATCTCCCGCAGGCACTGGCGCCGCCAGTCGGGGGTGCGCACCTTGGCCAGCGCCTCGACGCCGTCCAGCAAGCCGCCCACCACCAGGGAGGTGCGGCTGCGGTAGACGACCTCGCCGGGGGCGAAGCCGGGGCACACCTCCAGGGCCAGCCCGAGCAGGTGGCGGTCGTCGGGCGTCAGGTCCCCGGACGCGGCCTTCGGCGCGGTCTCGGAATCGGTCTGCAAGGGGTTCTCCTTCACCGGCGCAGGAATTCGACGAGGCTCTTGTTCACCGCGTCCGGTGACTCCAGATAGCCGTAGTGCCCGCAGTCGGGCACCAGCTCGTACTCGGCGCCGGGGATCGCGTCGGCGACCTCCCGGCCCAGGTGGGGCGGGGCGATCAGGTCGTCCTGGAAGGCGATGACGCGCGTGGCGGCCCGGATGCCGCGGTACGCCTCGCGCCGGTCGGGCATCATGCCGACCTCGAGCTGGGCCCGGTGCCCCGGCCCGGAGACCCGGGTCAGCTCCAGCACGTCGAGCCAGTCGCGGGCCTGCCGGTCGTTGTCGAGGGTGCGGGGCGAGAGGTTCTGCATGGCCTGCACGACCGCCTCGTAGGCGGCGGGCAGCTCGACCCCTTGGTCGTACAGTTCCATCTCCGCGCGGCACAGCGCCTCGCGCAGGGCGTCCGGGCGGGCCCGGGTCGCCATCAGCACCAGCCGGTCCACGAGGTCGGGCCGGGACAGGGCCAGCTCCTGGGCGATGTGGGCGCCCATGGAGATGCCGGCCACCCGGCAGGGGCCCAGGCGGAGTTCCTCGACGAGGGCCGCGGTGTCGGCGACCAGGTCGTCGATGCCGAAGCCGCCCGGGCACTCCTCGCTCGGGGCGATCCCCCGGTTGTCGAAGCTGATCACCCGGTGGCCGGCGGCGACCAGGGCGGGCACCTGGTGCAGGTGCCAGGCCCGGCCGCTGCCGCCCGAGCCCATCACCAGCAGCACGGCCGGCGCCGAGCCGCCACCTCCCGGCGGGGCGCTGTCGTAGTAGTTGATCCGGATGTCGTTGACGGTGATGACAGGCATGGCGTCAGGCGACCTCGGACGAGGGGTTCATGGCGGTGACTCCTTCGGTCGGAGGGGTTGCGGGAACCGCGGGAGCGGCGGCCCGGTCCAGGCGTTCGGCCAGGGCCCGGCCGATGACGGCGAGGGCGCTGTCGGACTGCACGAGCCCGAGGTGGTCGGCGTCGACGCCGACCCGTTCGATCCGGCCCGTCACGTGCGGGCGCCAGGACTCGGCGCCGCGGCGGGCCAGCTTGCCGGCGTCCGCCCGTTCGGCGGCCAGCACCAGCACGTCGCCGTCGTAGGTACCGGGGGTGTGGCCGCGCATCAGCCCGGCGTTGTTCATGAACACCCGGAGGACCGCGGCCAGTTCGTCCTCGCCCAGGCGGCCCATCGGGTCGCCGGACGCGTTCAGGAAGGCCCGGTAGCGGGCGGCGGGGAAGCGGCCGCCGGCCAGCTCCTCCTCGGTGACCTCGAAGCCGGCGTCACGCAGGTTGTGCGCGAACACCTCCGCCAGCGGGGCCTCCGCGCCCGAGCCCGCCTGGCGCGGATAGGCGTCGAGGAAGGCCAGCAGCTCCACCTCCCGGCCACGGGCGCGCAGTTCGGCCGCCATGGCGAAGGCCACGTTGCCGCCGAGCGACCAGCCGAGCAGCCGGTACGGCCCCTCGGGCTGCGCCTCCTGGACCAGGTCGGCGTACTCGGCGGCCAGCTCCTCCAGCGTGGCGGGCAGCGCGCCCTCGCCGTCGAGTCCCGTGGCCTGGATGCCGTAGACCGGGACGTCGGCGGGCACATGGCGCACCAGGCCCGAGTAGCACCAGCTCATGCCGGAGCCGGGGTGGACGCAGAACACCGGACGTGCGGTGCCGGTGGCGCGCAGCGGGAGCAGGCGCTCCATCGGCTCACGGCCGCCGCGCGCCGTGAGCCGCACCGCCAGGTCGGCGACGGTCGGCGCGGCGAACAGGTCGCGCACGCCCAGCTCCTCGCCCAGTTCGGCGCGGACCCGCTCCACGAGCCGGACGGCGAGCAGCGAGTGGCCGCCCAGGTCGAAGAAGCCGTCGTCCAGACCGACCAGCTCCAGGTCCAGGACCTCGGCGAAGAGCCGGCACAGGGTCTCCTCGCGCGGGGTGCGCGGCGAGCGGCCCTCGGCCGTGCGGTACTCGGGCGCCGGCAGGGCACGGTGGTCGAGCTTGCCGTTCGGGGTGAGCGGCAGCGCGTCCAGGACGACGAGGGCGGCGGGCACCATGTACTCGGGCAGGGTGGCGCGCAGCCGCTGCCGCAGCGCGGCGGTGTCCACGGCGGCACCGGTGTCCGGCACGACGTAGCCGACGAGACGGCGGTCGCCGGGGGTGTCCTCGCGGACCAGCACGGCCGCCTGCGCGACGCCGGGCTCGCGTGCCGTCACCGCCTCGATCTCGGTCGGTTCGACGCGCATGCCGCGCAGCTTGACCTGGGTGTCGGTGCGGCCCAGGTACTCCAGGTCGCCGTCCGCGGTGTGCCGGACCAGGTCGCCGGTGCGGTACATCACGCTGCCCGCCGGGCCGAAGGGGCTCGCCACGAAGCGGCCCGCGGTCAGCGAGGGGCGGCCGAGGTAGCCGCGGGCGAGGCCGGGTCCGCGCACGTACAGCTCACCGGGCACGCCCGGCGGGACCGGCTGGAGGGCGTCGTCCAGGACGTATCCGGCGGTGTCGGCGATCGGGGTGCCGATCGGCGGGACGACCGCGCCCGACAGCGGGGCGCTCATGGTCGCGCAGACCGTGGTCTCCGTCGGCCCGTACGAGTTGCGCATCAGACGCCCGGCGGACCAGCGTTCGACCAGTTCCGGCGGGCAGGTCTCGGCGGCGACGACCAGCGTCGTCCCGGCGGGCAGCGCCCCCTCGGGGATCAGCTGGAGCACCGCGGGGGTGATCGCCGCGTGGGTGACCCGGTGGCGCACCGCCAGCTCCGCGAGGGCGGGCCCGGGGACGGTGCCGGGTTCGGCGACGACCAGGGCCGAACCGGTCAGCAGGCCCATCGCCAGTTCCCAGAACCCGCCGTCGAAGGCGGGGGACAGGTGGTGCAGGACGCGGCTGCCGGGTACCACGCCCAGCTGCGAGGTGAAGATGTCCAGCAGGGCGGGCAGGCCGGTGTGCGTCACGGCGACGCCCTTGGGGCGGCCGGTGGTGCCGGAGGTGTAGATGACGTACGCGGGGTGGCGCGGCAGCAGCGGCGCCAGCCGGTCGGCATCGCGCAGGTCGCCCGGGTCCTCGTCGTCCGGGGTCTGCCGCGGCTCCCGGTCGAGCAGGAGCAGGGGCACGTCCGTGTCGGGGAGGCCGGTGGCGACCTCGGCGGTCGTCAGGAGCGCGACCGGCGCGGCGTCCTCCAGGGTGCCGGCGATGCGCTCCGCCGGGTGGGCCGGGTCCAGCGGCAGGTAGGCGGCGCCGGTCTTGGCCACCGCCAATACGGCGACGGGCAGTTCGACGGAGCGGGGCAGGGCCAGCGCGACCAGCCGCTCGGGGCCGGCGCCCCGCGCCACCAGCAGCCGCGCCAGCCGGTTGGCGCGGGCGTTGAGCCGCGCGTAGGTCAGCGACTCGTCGCCGAGGACCACCGCCTCGGCGTCGGGGCGCTCCCGCACGTGCCGCTCGAACAGGTCGGGCAGGGTGGCCGGGGCGAGGCCCTTCGCGGTGGCGTTCCAGTCCTCGACGACCCGGTGGCGCTCGCGCGGGCCGAGGACGTCGATGCGGCTCAGCGGCCGGTCGGGGTGGGCGGCCGCGTCGGCGAGCACCCGCACGAAGCGTTCCACCAGCGCCTGCGCGGTGCCGTGGTCGAACAGGTCGGTCCGGAAGTCGAGGACACCCGCGACCCCGTCGGGGGTGTTGTCCGCGGCCCGGCGTTCGGTCACCGAGAACCCGAGGTCGACCTTGGCCGCCGTCGCCGCCGAACCCCCCGCCCCGCTCACCGTCAGCCCGCCCGGCAGCGCCGGGGCGCCCTCGCCGTCGGCTCGCCGCGGGGCGGCGCTGCGGAGCGCGAGGACCACCTGGAAGAGGGGGTGGTGGGCGAGGGAGCGGGTGGGGTTGAGGGCTTCGACGAGGCGTTCGAAGGGGAGGTCCTGGTGGGCGTAGGCGGTGAGGTCGGTGTCGCGTACGCGGGTCAGGAGGTCGCGGAAGGTGGGGTTGCCGCTGGTGTCGGTGCGCAGGACGAGGGTGTTGACGAAGAAGCCGATGAGGTGGTCGGTGGCGTCGTCGGTGCGTCCGGCGATGGGGGTGCCGATGGGGATGTCGTCGCCGGCGCCGTGCCGGGTGAGCAGCGTGGCGAGCGCCGCCTGGAGCACCATGTAGAGGGTCGTGTCCGTGGCCCGCGCGAGGTCGGTCAGGCGGGTGTGCAGGTCGGCGGGGACGGTGAAGGTGACCCGGTCGCCGGTGTGGTCGGCGGTGGCGGGGCGCGGCCGGTCGGTGGGGAGGTCGAGCTGCTCGGGCAGGCCGGCCAGTTGCTGTTTCCAGTAGGAGAGCTGCCGCCCGGCGAGGCTGTCGGTGTCGGTCTCGTCGCCGAGGATCTCCTGCTGCCAGAGCGCGTAGTCGGCGTACTGGACGGGCAGCGGCCGCCAGGAGGGCGCGGCGCCCGCGCAGCGGGCGGTGTAGGCGGCGGTGAGGTCCTGGGCGAGCGGGGTGCGGGACCAGGCGTCGCCGGCGATGTGGTGCACCAGCAGCAGCAGGACGTGCTCCTCCTCCGACAGCCGCAGCAGCCGCGCCCGTACGGGGATCTCCGCGCCCAGGTCGAAGGAGTACCGGGCCGCCCGCGCGAGGTCGGCCTCGTACGCGGACTCGGTGGAGCCGGCCGTCTCGAAGACCAGCCGGACCTCCTCGGGGCGGTGCACCACCTGCCGGGCGCCGCGCTCGTCCTCGGCGAACGTCGTCCGCAGGCTCTCGTGCCGCCCGATCACGTCCAGCAGCGCCTCGCGCAGGGCGTCCGGGCGCAGCGGTCCGGAGAGCCGCAGCACGGTCGGGATGTTGTAGGTGGGGCTCGGCCCCTCCAGCAGGTGCAGGAACCACAGGCGCTGCTGGGCGTACGAGAGCGGTATCCGCTCGGGACGCGGCCGCGCCGTGAGCGCGGCGCGCGCCCGGCCGGCGTGGTCGAGCGTCCCGGCGAGCGCGGCCGGCGTCGGCGCCTCGAAGAACTGCCGGATCGACAGCTCGGCGCCCAGCGTCGTGCGGATCCGGCTGACCAGGCGGGTGGCGAGCAGGGAGTGCCCGCCGAGGACGAAGAAGTCGTCGTCGACGCCGACGCTCGGCAGCGCCAGGACCTCCGCGTACAGGTCGCAGAGGATCTCCTCGCGCGGGGTGCGCGGCGCCCGGCCCGCCGTCCGGCCGGTGTACGTGGGGGCGGGCAGCGCCGCCCGGTCCAACTTGCCGTTCGGGCTCAGCGGCAGGGCGTCCAGCGTGACGAACGCCGACGGCATCATGAAGTCCGGCAGCGAGCGGGCCAGCCCGGCGTGGACGGCGGCCTCGTCCCAGCGGTCGCCGTCCGGCACGACGTACGCGACGAGGCGCTGGTCGCCCGGCTGGTCCTCGCGCAGCACGACCGCGGCCTGGCGCACGCCGGGGCCGGCCGTGACGGCGGCCTCGATCTCGCCCAGCTCGATGCGGTACCCGCGCAGCTTGACCTGCCGGTCCACCCGGCCCGCGAAGACCAGCTCGCCCGCCTCGGTCCAGTGCGCGAGGTCACCCGTGCGGTACATACGGCTGCCGGGCGCGCCGAACGGATCGGCCGGGAACCGTTCGGCGGTCAGCCCGCCCCGGCCCAGGTAGCCGCGCGCCAGCTGCACGCCCGCCAGGTACACCTCGCCGTCCAGGCCCGGCGCGACCGGCCGCAGCGCCGCGTCGAGGACGTACACCCGCACCCCCTCGTGCGGGGTGCCGATCGGCACCGGGCCCGACGGCACCGCGCGGTCCGGGTGGATCCAGTGCTCCAGGCAGTTTCCGGTGGCCTCGGTGGGTCCGTAGACGTTCACCACCGTCACGTCCGGCATGGTCTCCCGCCAGGGCGCCAGGACCTCGCCGCGCAGCTCCTCGCCGCCCAGCGTGATGGTGCCCGACGGCGACACGCCCTCGGGCATGGTGGTGAGCAGCGCCAGGTGGGACGGGGTGCCCTTCATGAACGTGGCCCGGCGGAAGCCGGGTTCGCTCACCGCGGTCTCGGCGAGCGCGCGCAGGTCCGTCAGCCGGACGCAGCCGCCGCTGATCAGCGGGGCGTGCAGGGAGCCGACGCTCTGGTCGAAGGAGGCCGACGCCTGCATCACGGACAGCCCCGAGATGTCGGGCGCCTGCGAGGACCGGCAGTGCCGCACGAACGCCGACAGCGCCCGGTGCTCGACGACGACGCCCTTGGGGCGGCCCGTCGTGCCCGACGTGTAGATGATGTACGCCGGATGCCCCGGCAGCAGCGGGCCCGAGCGGTCCGCGTCGGAGAGGCCGCCGCCGGAGTGCCGGGCCAGCGACCGGCCGGTGCCGGGGTCGTCCATCACGAACGTCAGCGGCCCGCAGCACTCCTCGACGATCCGGGCGTCCACGTCGGAGGTGGTGAGGACGAGCGCCGGGTCGGAGTCCTCGATCATGTAGCGGACGCGGTCCGGCGGGTACTCCGGGTCGATCGGCACGTAGACGCCGCCCGCCTTGAGCACCGCCAGCATGCCGACGACGAGTTCGGTGCGGCGCGGCACCGCGACCGCCACGGGCCGTTCCGGGCCCACGCCCAGCTCGACCAGGCGCCGGGCCAGCCGGTTGGCCGCCGCGTCCAGTTCGGCGTAGGTCAGCCGCCCGTCGGGGGCGATCAGCGCGGTCTTGCCGGGGGTGCGCGCCACCTGCTCCTCGAACAGGTCGGTGAACCGCTCGGCGGGCCGGACGTCGTCCGAGCCGCTCCACTTCTCCAGGACGGTGCCGCGCACCTCCGGGTCGAGCAGCGCGACCGCGCCGACCCGGGTCCCGGGGCTGTCCAGGATCGTGCGCAGCGCCCGGCGGAAGGCGGCGACCACCGCCCGGACCCGCTCCGCGTCGAAGACCTGGGGGAGGTAGCCCAGCGAGAACCGCAGGGTCTCCCGGGGGAGGGCCAGCAGGGCCAGCGGGTAGTGCATCTGGTCCTTCGAGTGGACCTTGAGCACCGTGGGGAGGCCGGCGTCCGGAGCGGCGCCCGGCGGCCGGCCGCGGCTGGAGTTCAGCGGGTAGTTCTCGAACACCATGGCCGTGTCGAAGAGCTCGCCCGAGCCCGCCCAGCGCTGGATCTCCGCGAGCCCCACCCACTGGTGGTCGATGAGCCGGGCCTGCTCGCTCTGGGTACGGCGCAGGAACTCCGCCAGCGTCTCGGCGGGCCGCAGCCGCACCCGCAGGGGCAGGGTGTTCATGAAGAGACCGACCATGGTGTCGACGCCGGGCAGCTCCGGCGGGCGGCCGCTGACCGTCACGCCGAACACCACGTCGTCCCGGCCGGTCAGGTGGGACAGCACCAGCCCCCAGGCGCCTTGGATCACGGTGTTCACGGTCAGCCCGTGCGACCGTGCGAACCGGGTCAGGGCGGCGCTCGCCGCCTCGTCCTCGGAGAAGTGGATCCGCTCGGGCGCCGCGGTGAGCGCCCCCCGGTCCGGCGCCACGATGCTCGGGGTGTCGAACCCGTCGAACGCGTCCGTCCACGCCTCCTGGGCGGCGTCCCGGTCCCGGCCGCCGAGCCAGCCCAGGTAGTCCCGGTAGGGGCGCACCCGGGGCAGGGCCGTGGCGTCGCCGTGCACCGTGTACAGGGTCATCAGCTCGCGCAGCAGGATCGGCATCGACCAGCCGTCCAGCAGGATGTGGTGGAGCGTCATCAGCAGGCGGTGCCGGTCCGGGCCCAGCCGGACCAGGGTGAAGCGGATCAGCGGCGGCCGGGACAGGTCGAAGCGCGTCCAGCGGTCCCGCTCGGCGATCCGCTCCGCCGCGGCCTCCCGCTCCTCCTCCGGTACGGCCGCCAGGTCCTCCTCGCCCCAGGGCAGGGCGACCCGGCGGGGGATGAGCTGCACCGGGCGCTTGAGGCCCTCGTGCCGGAAGGCGGCGCGCAGGTTGGCGTGCCGCTCCAGCAGCGCCTGCCCGGCCCGGCGCAGCCGCTCCGGGTCCGTGTTCCCCTCCAGCTCGATGAAGACCTGGACGTTGTAGGCGTCCAGTTCCTCGTCGTCGAACAGGTTGTGGAACAGCATCCCCTCCTGGAGCGGGGACAGCGGCAGGATGTCTTCCAAGCCGGACTTGGCCATCAGAGGGAGCCCCATTCGCTCTCGAGTCGGGTGATGTCGTCCTCGCTGAGCGAGGTGAGGGAGACGTCCGAGGGGGTCAGACCGCTCGCCTCGGGCCGGCCGGCGTGCTCGACCAGCGCCTTCAGGGCCCGGAACCAGCCCTCGCCCAGGCGCCGCACCTCGGCCTCGGAGAGCACGGCGTCCGCGTACGTCCACACGCTGTGCAGCCGGGGCCCCGCCTCGGTGTCGTGGGCGCCCGCGACCAGTTCGACGGGGTGCGCGAGCGGCGTGTCCGGGTGCTGGCCGGCGACCCCGCGCCCGAGCACGCTCCACGCCTCGGGTCCGGCGGCGCCGTCGGCGGTCCGCCCGCCGGTGTACCGGCCCAGGTAGTTGAAGCCGTACGCCGGTACCGGGAGCGCGGCGAACCGGTCCCGGGTGCGCGGGTTCAGGTGGCGCAGCAGGCCGAAGCCCACGCCGTCGCGCGGGACGGCCCGCAGCTGCTCCTTGACCCGCTTCAGTGCGCGGCCCGCGGCCGCGCCGCCGTCCCACACCTCCGGCCACTCCCACTCCTCGACCTCCGGGCGCAGCGGCACCGGGTGCATCGACGTGAACCAGCCGGTGGTGCGGGTGAGGTCGGCGCCCGGCACCAGGTGCTCGTGGCGGCCGTGGCTCTCCAGGTCCACCGTGACCGGCGTGCCCGCCCCGCCGCCCCGGGCGCGCCGCCAGTCGGCGACGGCCAGCCCGAACGCGGTGAGCAGCAGGTCGTTGATCTCGGCGCGGAAGACCCCGGGGACCCAGGTGAGGAGGGCGTCGGTGGTGTCCGCGTCCAGGTCGAGGACGACCTGACCGGAGCGGGCGTGGGTGTCGCGGGCCGGGTCGAGGGCCGGGTCCGTCGGCTCGGCCGCCGGGCGGACCGCGTCCAGCCAGTGGTCCGTCTCCGCCTCGGTGGCGGCCGTGCCCGCGAGGTCCCGCAGCGCACCGGCCCACCGGCGCCAGTGCGTGCCGGCCGGGCTGAGCGGGCGGCCCTCGTAGGCGGCGGCCAGGTCCGGCACGAGCAGCCGCCAGCTGACGGCGTCCACGGCCAGGTGGTGGGCGACCAGGACCAGCAGCCCCGGCCGGCCGGGACCGCGGTCGATGCGGCAGGCGCGCAGCATCCGGCCGTCGGCGGGGTCCAGCCGGTCGCGTTCGGCGGCGGCCGCCTCGGCGACCACGGCGCGCAGCGTGTCCTCGTCGGCGTCCGGGGCCCGCAGGTGCGTGAGCAGCTCCGCGGCGTCCACCGTGCCGGGCTCGGGGACGGCCATGGACCAGTTGGCGGCGACCCGCAGCCGCAGCGAGTCGTGCCGGTCGACGACGGCCCCGAGGGCGGCCACCAGACGCGCCTCGTCGAGGTCCGCCGGTACGGACACCACCACCGACTGGTTGAACGGGGCGACCGGGCCGCCCAGTGAGGCGAACCAGCCCATGATCGGAGTGGCCGGCACCGGCCCGCTCGCCGGCACCTCCTCGACCGTCCCGGCGTCCGACTCCGGCTCGACCGCGCCGTCCAGCGCCTCGGCGATGTGGGCGACGCTCTGGTGCTCGAACACGTCCCGCACCGAGAGCGTGAGCCCCGTCGCGCGGGCCCGGCTGACCAGCTGGATGGAGAGGATGCTGTCGCCGCCGAGGTCGAAGAAGCCGTCGTCGACACCGACGGTGTCGAGTCCCAGCGCCTCGGCGAACAGCGTGCACAGCAGCTCCTCGCGCGCCGTCGTCGGCGCCCGGCCGGTGCCGGCGGCCGCGTAGTCCGGCGCGGGCAGCCGCCCCCGGTCCAGTTTGCCGTTGGCCGTCAGCGGCAGCTCGGCCAGCCGGACGAACGCCGACGGCACCATGTAGTCGGGCAGCGACTCGCGCAGCCCGTCCCGCAGCTCCTCGTCCGACGGCACGGGTCCGTCCTCGGCCACCAGGTAGGCGACCAGCCGCCGGTCGCCCGGGCGGTCCTCCCGTACGACCGCCACCGCCTCCGGCACCCCCGGGTGCCGGGACAGGGCGGACTCGACCTCGCCCAGCTCCACCCGGAAGCCGCGGATCTTCACCTGGTCGTCGACGCGGCTGATGAACTCCAGGTCGCCGTGCCGGTTCCAGCGCACGATGTCGCCGGTGCGGTACATCCGCTCGCCCGGCCCCTCGAAGGGGTTGGCGACGAACCGGGACGCGCTCTGCCCGGGCCGGTTGAGATAGCCGCGCGCCAGCTGCACCCCGGACACGTACAGCTCGCCCGGCACCCCGGCCGGCACGGGTTGCAGGTACGGGTCGAGGACCAGCATCCGGGTGTTGGGGAACGGGCGGCCGATGGTCAGCACGCCGTCCGCGAGGTCGTCCGGCGTCTCGACCCGCCACGTGGTGCAGCCGACGATCGTCTCGGTCGGACCGTACTCGTTGAGGACCCGCGCCCCCGGATGCGCCGCGAGCAGCGTCCGCACCGCGCGGCCGGTCAGCGACTCGCCGCCGAGGACCAGCTCGCCGTCCGGCACGCACACCCCGGGCAGCCCGGTGATCAGCGGCAGATGGCTGGGCGTCGCCTTCAGGAACGTCGTCTGCGGCAGGTCCGCGGGCACGTCACCGTCGAGCGCCCGCTCGTGCAGCTCCTCCAGGTCCGCCAGATGCACGCAGCCGCCGTTCAGCAGCGGCGCGAACAGGCCCGTCACGGTCAGGTCGAAGGAGAGCGGCGAGTGCAGCAGCGCGTTCCCCGCCACACCCGGGTACAGCTCCGCCGACACCGCCAGGTAGTTGAGCACCGGCTGGTG
The DNA here is from genome assembly GCF_003947455.1 of Streptomyces sp. WAC 04229. Classification (GTDB taxonomy): domain Bacteria; phylum Actinomycetota; class Actinomycetes; order Streptomycetales; family Streptomycetaceae; genus Streptomyces. Next base: position 19,692 of record NZ_QHJH01000073.1, read on the forward strand.
CTCGACGAGCACCCCCTTCGGCCGGCCCGTCGAGCCCGACGTGTAGATGATGTACGCCGCGTTCCACGGCGACAGCGGCTGCGTCCGGTCCTCGTCCGCCAGGTCGTGCGCCGGCTGCGCGGCGAGCCGCGCCGTCACGTCCGGGTCGTCGAGGAGCAGCCGGGGGAGCTCCTGCGGGAACACCCCCGCCGGGACCGCCGACGTGGTCAGCGCGCACACCGGCGCCGCGTCCTCCGTCATCGTCGCGATCCGCTCCCGCGGACTGCCCGGGTCGACCGGCAGATACGCCGCGCCCGTCTTCAGCACCGCGAGCACCGCCACGCCCATCTCCACCGACGGCGGCAGCGAGATCGCCACCACCTGCTCCGGGCCCGCCCCGGACTCCGCGAGGAGGTGGGCCAGCCGGTTGGCGCGCGAGTTCAGCTCGGCATACGTCAGCGTCGTCCCGTCCGCCGAGAACGCCGGACGCCTCGGGGTCCTCGCCACCTGCTCCTCGAACAGCTCCGGCAGGGTCCCCTCGCGCTGCGGACGCGCCGTGTCGTTCCACTCCTCGAGCAGCTGCCGCCGCTCGGCCGGGTCCAGCAGGCCGATCCCGCCGATCGGCAGGTCCGGGTCGGCCGTGACCGAGCCCAGCACGCCGAGCAGCCGCGAGATCACCGACTCCGCCGTCTCCCGGTCGAACAGCTCCGTGCGGTACTCCAGCGAACCCCGCATGCCCGCGGGGCCGCCCGACGCGTCGTGCCGCTCGCCGAAGGTCAGCGACAGGTCGAACTTCGCCACGCCGGTGCCGGCCGTCATCCGGGCCGCGTTCAGGAGCGCGCCACCGTCGCCGGACGCGGCCCGCCCGGTGCTCCGGTCCGCCGTGTTGTTGAACGTGATCATCACCTGGTACAGCGGGTGATGGGCCAGACTGCGCGCCGGGTTGACCGCCTCCACCAGCCGCTCGAACGGCACCTCCTGGTGCGCGTACGCCGCCAGGTCACCCTCCCGGACGCGGCCGAGCAGTTCACGGAAGGTGGGGTTGCCGCCGGTGTCGGTGCGCAGCACCAGCGTGTTCACGAAGAACCCGACGAGATCCTCGGTGGCGGCGTCGTTCCGCCCGGCCACCGCCGTGCCGATCGGGATGTCCTCGCCCGCCCCGAGCCGCGTCAGCAGCGCCGCGAACGCGGCCTGGGTCACCATGAACAGGCTGGAGTGCGTGGCCCGCGCCAGCTCCGTCAGCCGCGCGTGCAGCGCCGCCGGCACCGTGAACGCGATGCGGTCGCCGGTGTACCCGGCGGTCGCGGGCCGCGGCCGGTCGGTGGGCAGCTCCAGCGCCTCGGGCAGCCCGGCCAGCGCGTCCTTCCAGTACGCCAGCTGCCGCCCGGCCACGCTCTCCGGGTCGGTCTCGTCGCCGAGGACGTCGCGCTGCCACAGCGCGTAGTCCGCGTACTGCACCGGCAGCGGCTCCCAGCCCGGCGCGTCACCCGCGCAGCGCGCCGCGTACGCCGCCGTCAGGTCGCGGGCCAGCGGCGCCATCGACCATCCGTCACTGGCGATGTGGTGGATGAGCAGCAGCAGGACGTGATCCGTCTCCGAGACCCGGAACAACCGTGCCAGGAACGGAATGTCGCCGGTCAGGTCGAAGACGTGCCGGGCCGCCTCCGCCACCCGCTCCTCGACCTCCTCCGCAGCGACGTCGACGACGTCGAGACGCCGGGCGGCCCGATCGGCGGGCAGCACGATCTGCCGCGACCCGCCGTCGTCCGCCGCGAACACGGTCCGCAGACTCTCGTGCCGCTCCACCACGTCACCGATCGCCCGCTCCAGCGCCGCCGGGTCCACCGGACCGGACAGCCGCAGCGCCGTGGGCACGTTGTATGTCGCCGAAGGACCCTCGAACTGGTGCAGGAACCAGAGTCGTTGCTGCGCCGGGGAGAGCGGCACCCGTTCCGGGCGCTCCCGGGCCACCAGCGGCGTCCGGGCGCCCGCCGCCCCGTCCAGCGCCCCGGAGAGCCCGGCGATGGTCGGCGTCTCGAAGAACTGGCGCACGGACAGCTCGACGCCCAGCGCCGTCCTGATCCGGCTCACCAGCCGACTGGCGAGCAGCGAGTGCCCGCCCAGGTCGAAGAAGCCGTCGTCGATGCCGACCCGGGCGACGCCCAGCACATCGGCGAAGAGCGCGCAGAGGATCTCCTCGCGCGGACCCCGCGGCTCCCGGCCGGCCGGCTCACCGTCGTACTCCGGGACGGGCAGCGCCTTGCGGTCCAGCTTCCGGTTCGGCGTCAGCGGCAGCGCGTCGAGCACCACGAACGCCGTCGGCACCATGAACTCCGGCAGCCGTCCCCGCAGCCGCTCCCGCAGCTCCCGCGCGTCCGGCGCCGGGCCCGCCGGCACGACGTAGGCGACCAGCCGCCGGTCACCCGGGCGGTCCTCGCGCACCGTCACCGCGGTCTCGGCGACCGCCGGGTGCCGGGCCAGCTCCGCCTCGATCTCCCCCAGTTCGATGCGGAACCCGCGCAGCTTGACCTGCTGGTCCACCCGGCTCAGATACCGCAGCGCGCCGTCCCTCCGACGGCACACCAGGTCACCCGTGCGGTACATCCGCGCACCGGCCGGACCGTACGGGTCGGCGGTGAACCGCTCCGACGTCAGCGCGGGACGCCGGTGGTAGCCCTGCGCCAACTGCGCCCCGGCCAGGTACAACTCGCCCGGCACCCCCACCGGGACCGGCCGCAGCGCCGCGTCCAGCACATACGCCGCGGTGTTGGCGAGAGGGCTGCCGATGACCGGCCCGGACTCGGTGACATCGGCGGCCGTGGCCCAGATCGTCACCTCCGTCGGACCGTAGAGGTTCGTCACGGAACGGGCCCGCTCCGTCAGCGCGCGCGCCAACTCGGTGGGCAGCGCCTCGCCGCCCACCAGGACGCGCACCCCGGCCAGTTCGTCCGCCGCGACGGCCGCAACACCCTGCCACAGGCTCGGCGTCGCCTGGACCATGGTGATCCCCGACGCGGTGACGGTGCGCAGCAGCGCGTGCGGGTCCTTCGCGGTCTCCTCGTCGGCGACCACCAGCACCGCCCCGTGCAGCAGCGGCAGGAAGATCTCCAGGCCCGCGATGTCGAAGCCCACCGTCGTGACGGCGAGCAGCCGGTCACCGGCGGTGGGAGCGAACCGCCGGCCCATGTCCGCCAGGAAGTTCCCGAGCGCCGCACGCGGCACCACCACACCCTTGGGGCGTCCGGTGGAACCCGAGGTGTAGATCGTGTACGCCGGATGCGCGCCGAGGACCGGACCCCGCAGCTCGTCGGCGCCGAGGTCGTCGCCCGCGTACGCCGCCAGCTCCGCGTCCGCGACCGGCTCCCTCAGCGTGAGGGCCGGTTCGGCGTCGGCCAGCATGTACGCGACCCGGTCGGCCGGATAGTGCGGGTCGATCGGCAGGAACGCCGCCCCGGACTTCAGCACCGCCAGCAGCGTCACGACCAGCTCCGCCGACCGGGGCAGCGCCACGGCGACGGACCCGCCCGGAGCCGCGCCCCGCGCGACGAGGTGCCGGGCCAGCCGGTTCGCCCGCGCGTTGAGCTGCCCGTACGACAGCCGCACGTCGCCGAACTCCAGGGCGGTCGCGTCCGGCGACCGCCGCGCCTGCCGCTCGAACAGCCCGGACACCGAATCGGCGGGCGCCTCGGCGGCGGTGTCGTTCCACCCCTCCAGGACCAGCCGCCGCTCCGCCGCGTCCATGATCTCCAGCTGTCCGACGGGCCGCCCCGGATGGGCCACCGCCGCCGCGAGCAGCCGCACCAGACGGTCGGCCAGGTCCCGCACCGTCTCCCGGTCGAAGAGCGCCGTGCTGTACGTGACACCGCCGCTCATGCCCTCGCAGGCGTTGTCGGCGCCGAAGTGCTCGGCCAGCGCGAACGACAGGTCGAACCGCGCCGAGACCGACTCGGACGCCACCACCTCGGCCGCGAGACCTGCGAACCGCTCCGCCTTCGTGCCCTGCGTGTTGTGCAGGGTGAGCATCGTCTGGAAGAGGGGGTGGTGGGCGAGGGAGCGGGTGGGGTTGAGGGCTTCGACGAGGCGTTCGAAGGGGAGGTCCTGGTGGGCGTAGGCGGTGAGGTCGGTGTCGCGTACGCGGGCCAGGAGGTCGCGGAAGGTGGGGTTGCCGCTGGTGTCGGTGCGCAGGACGAGGGTGTTGACGAAGAAGCCGATGAGGTGGTCGGTGGCGTCGTCGGTGCGTCCGGCGATGGGGGTGCCGATGGGGATGTCGTCGCCGGCGCCGTGCCGGGTGAGCAGCGTGGCGAGCGCGGCCTGGATCACCATGAACGCGGTGGTGTTGGTCGACCGGGCCAGCTCGGTCAGGCGGGTGTGCAGCTCGGCGGGGACGGTGAAGGTGACCCGGTCGCCGGTGTGGTCGGCGGTGGCGGGTCGCGGCCGGTCGGTGGGGAGGTCCAGCTGTTCCGGCAGGCCGGCCAGTTGCTGCTTCCAGTAGGAGAGCTGCCGTCCCGCGAGGCTGCCGTCCTCGGACTCGTCGCCGAGGATCTCCTGCTGCCAGAGCGCGTAGTCGGCGTACTGGACGGGCAGCGGCCGCCAGGCGGGCGCGGTGCCCGCGCAGCGGGCGGTGTAGGCGGCGGTGAGGTCCTGGGCGAGCGGGGTGCGGGACCAGGCGTCGCTGGCGATGTGGTGCACCAGCAGCAGCAGGATGTGCTTCTCCTCCGACACCCGGAACAGCCGCACCCGCACGGGCAGGTCGGTCGTCAGGTCGAAGGGGTACGACGCGGCCTCCGCCACCCGGACGGCGACCTCCTGTGCGGCCACGTCGACCACCGCGAACGGAGTCGCGGCGACCTCCGCGGGCAGCACGACCTGATGGGCGCCCTGCTCGTCCTCGGTGAAGACCGTCCGCAGGCTCTCGTGCCGGACGATCAGGTCGCCCACGGCCGCGCGCAGGGCGTCGTGGTCGAGGGTGCCGGTGAGGCGGAGGGTGGTGGGGATGTTGTAGGTCGGGGTGGGTCCTTCGAGCTGGTGCAGGAACCAGAGGCGCTGCTGGGCGTAGGAGAGCGGGATCCGCTCGGGGCGCGGCTTCGCGGTGAGCGCGGTACGGACGGAGCCCGACGCGTCGAGGGCACCGGCGAGACCCGCCACGGTCGGCGTCTCGAACAGCCGCCGGATCGGCAGCTCGACACCGAGGGTGGTGCGGACCCGGCTGACCAGGCGGGTGGCGAGCAGCGAGTGCCCGCCGAGCCCGAAGAAGTCGTCGTCGATCGTCACGTCACCCACCGCGAGGATCTCCGCGTACAGGCCGCAGAGGATTTCCTCGCGGGGGGTGCGGGGGGCTCGTCCGGTGGAGGAGGCTGCGTAGTCGGGTGCGGGGAGGGCTTTGCGGTCGAGTTTGCCGTTGGGGGTGAGGGGGAGGGCGTCGAGGGTGACGTAGGCGGAGGGGCGCATGTAGTCGGGCAGGGCCTGAGCCAGCGCGTCCCGGACGGTGCTCTCGTCCCAGTCGGTGGCGACCAGGTAGGCGACGAGGCGTTGGTCGCCGGGGGTGTCTTCGCGGAGTTGGACGGTGGCTTGGGTGATGCCGGGCTGGGTGGTGAGGGTGGCTTCGATTTCGCCGAGTTCGATGCGGTGGCCGCGGAGTTTGACCTGGTGGTCGGCGCGTCCGTCGTAGGTGAGGTGGCCTTGGTGGTTCCAGTGGGCGAGGTCGCCGGTGCGGTACATGCGTGCGCCGGGGGTGGGGCTGTGGGGGTTGGCGGTGAAGCGTTCGGCGGTGAGGGCGTGGCGTCCGAGGTAGCCGCGGGCGAGTTGTTCACCGGCGAGGTACAGCTCTCCGGTGATGCCGGGGGGTACGGGGCGCAGGGCCGAGTCGAGGACGTAGACCTGGGTGTTGGCGAACGGACGTCCGATGGGGACGGGGCCGTCAGGTGTGTCTTCGTCGAGGTGGTGGTCGGTGATGTTGACGGTGGATTCGGTGGGGCCGTAGGCGTTGATGATCTGGACGTCGGGGTGCTGGTTGCGCCAAGCCGTCAGGTGGTCGGTGTGGAGGGCTTCGCCGCCGAGGATGAGGGTGTGGGAGGGGGACGCCGTCTCCGGCAGGTTGGCGAGCAAGGGGAGGTGGCTCGGCGTGGCCTTGATCAGGCTCGGCTGCGCCACCGTCTCTTCGAGGGTGGTGAGGTGGACGGTTCCGCCGGCGGTGAGGGGGGTCCACAGGGCGGTGATGGTGAGGTCGAAGGCGAGGGGTGAGTGCAGGAGGGTGGCGCCGTTCATGGCGCTGTAGGTCTGGCGGGCTCGGTGGAGGTAGGTGGCGAGGGCGTGGTGTTCGATGACGACGCCCTTGGGGCGGCCGGTGGAGCCGGAGGTGTAGATCATGTAGGCCGCGTGGCGGGGTGACCACGGACTACGGCGCTCGGCATCCGTGATCTGGCCGCTGGGCTGGTCGCTGTACGCGGCGGCCGGTATGGGCTCGGTGAGGGTCAGCGCGGGTCGGGCGTCGTCGAGCATGTAGCTGATGCGCTCGGCGGGGTAGTCCGGGTCGATGGGCAGGTAGGCCGCACCGGTCTTCACCACGGCCAGCATGCTGGTGATCGCGTCCAGCGACTTCGGCAGTGCGATCGCGGCGAAGTCCTCCGCGCCCAGGCCCTGTTCCAGCAGGTGCCGGGCGAGTTGGTTGGCGCGTCCGTCCAGCTCGGCGTAGGTCAGGGTCTCGGAGTCGCACGCAACGGCGACCGCGTCCGGCGTCCGTTCGGCCTGCTCGGTGATCAGTTCGTGCAGCGGCGTCCCGGGAAGCTCGGTCCGCGTCCCGTTCCACTCCACCAGGACCCGCTCCCGGTCGGCCGGGTCGAGGGTGTCCAGGTGGGCGACGGGCAGGTCCGCGTCGGCGATCAGGGTCTCCAGGACGCGCAGCATCCGCCGGCCGAAGCCGCGGGCGTACTCCTCGTCGTAGAGGTCGGGGCGGTAGTCCACGCGGAAGGACAGCTCCGCGCCGCGCATCGTGGCGACGACGTTGACGGCGAAGTGCGTGCCGCCCTTGATGTCCGCCGAGGCCACCCGGAGCCGGTCGGGGTCGGAGGCGGCGGTGAGGTCGCCGTCCTCGACCGGGTAGTTCTGGAAGACCATGGCGGTGTCGAAGAGTTCGCCGTGTCCGGCCCAGCGCTGGATGTCGGCGAGTCCGGCCCACTGGTGGTCCAGCAGTCGGGCCTGTTCGGCCTGGAGGCGGCGGAAGAGGGCGCCCAGGGGTTCGGCGTGGTCGAGGCGGGCGCGGACGGGCAGGGTGTTGATGAACAGGCCGATCATCGATTCGACGCCGGGCAGCTCGGGCGGGCGGCCGGAGACGGTGGCGCCGAAGACCACGTCGTCGCGGCCGGTGGCCTGGGCCAGGGCGAGAGCCCAGGCGCCCTGGACCACGGTGTTCATGGTCACGCCCTGCCCCCGCGCCCACGCCGCGAGCGCACCGCTGACCTCGGAGTCCACGGTGAACGACACCTGCTCGGGCGCGGTCGACGCCGCCGGTCCGGCCGGGGCGAGGAGGGTGGCCTCGTCGAGGCCGGACAGGGACTCCCGCCAGGCGGTCCTTGCCGCATCCCGGTCGCGGGCGTCGAGCCAGGCCAGGTAGTCGCGGTACGGGCGGACCCGCGGAAGCGCGGACGGGTCGCCGAAGGAGGCGTAGAGCGCCATCAGCTCGCGCAGCAGTACCGGCATGGACCAGCCGTCGAGCACGATGTGGTGGTTGGTCATCACCAGCCGGACGCGGTCGGCGGAGAGCCGGATCGCCGTGAAGCGGAGCAGCGGCGGGCGGCCCAGGTCGAAGCGGCGGGCGCGGTCGGCGGCGGCGAGGCGGTCGGCCTCGGGGCCGCGCTCGTCCTCGGGCAGCGCGCTCAGGTCGGCGTCCTGCCACGGCAGGTCGGCGTCGTGCAGGACGAGTTGGGCCCAGGCCCCGTTCTTGCGCTGCCGGAAACCGGCCCGCAGGTTGGCGTGGCGGCGCAGCAGGGCCTCGGCCGCCGTGCGCATCCGGGAGCCGTCGTACGGGCCCTCCAGGTCGAAGGAGACCTGGCCGACGTAGAGGTCGGGTCCCTCCGTGTGCAGCAGCCCGAGGAACACGAAGCCCTCTTGCAGCGGGGAGAGCGGAAGAATGTCCTCGATCTTGCTACGCGAACGAGACGGTTGCTGGCTCACTGCTCAATCTCCCACTCAAACTCAAGGTCGGACTCGAACTCCTCGATCTCGGACTGACTGAGCGAGTCGAGGGTGACGTCGGACGGCGTCAGGCCGCCCGCGCCGGAACGGCCGGCGTGCTCCACCAGGGCCTCCAGGGCCCGGAACCAGTGCTCGGCCAGGAGCCGGGCGTCGTGATCGGGGACCAGGCGGCGTGCGTATGTCCATTCCGCGCGCAGTCGGGGGCCGTCCGGTCCCTCGTGCACGACGGCGCTGACCTCCACCGCGTGTGCCATCGGCGCCGCCGGTCGCGAGGCGGCCAGTCCACCGCCGGTCACGGCCCACGGCTCCGGGGCGCCGGTGGCCGGGGCGACCCGTCGGCCCAGATAGTTGAAGCCGAAGTCGGGCTCGGGGAGGCGCGCCAGCCGGGGCCCGGTGGCCGGGTTGAGGTGGCGCAGCAGGCCGAAGCCGATGCCGTCGCCCGGCACGGCCCGTACCTGCTCCTTGACCTGCTTGAGGCCGTCCCGGAGCGCGTCGCCGTCCCGGTGCAGCCGCGCCCAGTCGGCGACGTCGGGGGCCAGTCGCACCGGGTGCAGGGCGGTGAACCAGCCCGCCGTGCGGCTGAGTTCGGCGCCGGGCACGGCGTCCTCGTGCCGCCCGTGGCTCTCCAGGTCGACCACGACGGGAGCGTCCGGGTCCTCGCCGCGCCCGCGTCGCCACTCGGCGACGGCGAACGCGAAGGCGGTCAGCAGGACGTCGTTCACACCGGCGTTGACACTCCCCGGCACCTCGGTGAGCAGGGCCGCGGTCGTGTCCGACGGCAGATCGAGGCCGACGCGTCCGGCCTCGCCCTGGACGTCGCGCGCACGGTCCAGCCGCAGCGCTCCCGCCCCGGCGAGCGTGTGCTCCCAGTGGGCGGTCTCCGCCTCGACCCGGGGGTCGGTGGCGAGCCGTTCCAGCGAGGTGGCCCACTGCCGCCACGAGGTGCCCACGGGGGCCGGTGCGTCACCCCGGTACGCCGTCGCGAGGTCCGGCACGACGATGCTCCACGTCACCGAGTCGACCACCAAGTGGTGGGCGACCAGGACCAGCACGCCGTCCCCGCCGTCCCCGCCGTCCCCGCCGTTCCCGCGGTCCACCAGCACCGCCTGGAGGACTCGGCCCTCGGCGGGCGCGAGGCGGTCCCGTGCGGCGCGGGCCGCGTCCGTGACCAGGCCGTCGAAGTCGGCGGTGCCGGGCGTCCCGGTGACGACGCGGAGCACGTCGGCGGCCGGCACGCTGCCCGGAGGGCGCACCTCGGCGCTTCCGTCGGGACGGACCAGCAGCCGCAGCGCGTCATGGTGGTCCAGCACCCTCTGGAGCGCCCCGGCCAGCCGGTCGCCGTCCACCGCGGGCGGCACGGACACGGCGACCGACTGGTTGAAGTCGTCGCCGCCCAGTCCGAGTTCGGCGACCCGTGCCATCACGGGGGTCAGCGGAACGGGGCCGTGCGGCGGCACCTCCTCGACCTCCGGCGCGGCGACGCCCTCCCGCTCGGCCAGTGCCGCGGCCAGCTCGGCCGCCGACTGGTACTCGAAGACGTCGCGGACGGCGAGGGCCAGTCCGGCCGCGCGGGCCCGGCTGACGAGCTGGATGGAGAGGATGCTGTCGCCGCCCAGGTCGAAGAACCCGTCGTCGATGCCCACCGCGGACAGGCCCAGCACCTCGGCGAAGAGCGTGCACAGCAGCTCCTCGGCGGGGGTGCGGGCGGCCCGCCCGGTGGACGCCGCCGCGTAGTCGGGTGCGGGCAGCGCCTTGCGGTCCAGCTTGCCGTTGACGGTCAGCGGCAGCGCGTCGAGGACCACGAAGGCCGACGGCACCATGTAGTCGGGCAGCGCCTGGCGGGCGAAGGCGCGCAGCGCGTCCGGGTCCACCTCGCCGTCCCGGCCCTCGGCGGCCACGACGTAGCCGACGAGCCGCCGGTCGCCGGGCCGGTCCTCGCGGACGACGACGGCTGCCTGGGCCAGCTCCGGCCGGGTGGACAGCACCGTCTCGATCTCGCCCAGCTCCACTCGGAAACCGCGGATCTTGACCTGGTCGTCCGCGCGGGCCAGGTACTCGAGTTCGCCCGCCGGGTTGTAGCGGACCAGGTCGCCGGTGCGGTACATCCGCTCGCCGGACCCGCCGTACGGGTCGGCGACGAACCGTTCGCAGGTCAGGTCGGAGCGGCCCAGGTAGCCGCGCGCCAGACCGGTCCCGGAGATGAACAGCTCGCCCGGCACCCCGGCGGGCACCGGCTGGAGGTACTGGTCGAGCACGTACGCCCGGGTGTTCCCCGTCGGACGGCCGACCGGCAGGCTGCCCCGGGCCGCGTACGGCGCCCCGACCTCGTGCTGCGTCACGCACAGCGTCGTCTCCGTCGGTCCGTACAGGTGGCGCAGCACGGCGCGCGGGGCGTGCTCGAGGACCCGGGCGACCGCCGCCGGGGAGACCACGTCACCGCCGGTCAGGACCTCCCGCACCCCGGCGAAGCACTCCGGCGCCTCCTCGGCGATGACCCGGAAGAAGCCCGCGGTGAGGTGGATCGCGGTGATGTCGTGGGCGGCGATCAGGTCGGTGACGGCGGCCGCGTCCAGGTGCCCGGGCGGTGCCACGACGACCGTTCCGCCGGAGATCAGCGGCACCCACATCTCGTAGCAGGACACGTCGAACGCGTGCGGCGCGTGCAGCAGCACCCGCTCGTGCGCCTCCGGCCGCCAGCAGTGGTCGCGGACCAGGTCCACCACCCCGCGATGGGTGACCGCCACGCCCTTCGGCACCCCGGTGGACCCGGAGGTGTACATGACGTACGCGAGGTCCTGCGGGCGCAGCCCCACGTCCGGTACGCCGTCGGCCGGCCCGGACCCGGGCGGGGCGCCGAACTCGTCGACCACCATGACCCGCGCGCCCAGCTCTGAGGCCCGCGCGGCCTCGGCCCGGTCGGCCAGGACGAGCGTCGCCGCGGTGTCCGCCACCACGTGCCGCATCCGGTCGAGGGGGTACGTGTCGTGCAGCGGCACGTAGGCGCCGCCCGCCCGGCTGATGGCCAGGGTCGCCACCACATGGGCCGGGGACCGCTCCATCAGCATGACCACGGGCGTCCCCGGCCGCACACCCTGCTGCCGCAGCACCCGGGCCAGCCGACCGGCGCGCGCGTCCAGTTCGGCGTACGACACGGTCGTCCCGCCCTGCACCAGGGCCGGCGCGTCGGGTGTGCGGAGCACCTGCGCCGCGAACAGCTCGGGCAGCGTCGCGTCCAGGGTCTCCAGCGCGGACCCGGTCCCCTCGCCGAGCAGCCGGTGCCGTTCGGCTCCGCTCAGCACCGGTACGTGGGACAGCCGGACACCGGGATCGGTGACTACCGCCTCCAGGGTCCGTACGAACCGCTCCACCAGCGACCGCGCCGTCGACCGGTCGAACAGGTCGGTCCGGAAGTCCAGCGCGCCCGTGAGGCCGGCGCTCCGGCCCTCGCCGTCCCTGGTCTCGGCCAGGGCGAAGGCCAGGTCGACCTTGGCCGCACCGAGCCGGCTGCGCTCCACGCCGACCCGCAGCCCCGGCAGGGCGAGCGAGCCCTCCGGGTCCGCGTCGGCCGTGCTCAGGATGAGCATGACCTGGAAGAGCGGGTGGTGCGCCAGCGTCCGGACCGGGTTGAGCGCCTCGACCAGCCGCTCGAAGGGGAGGTCCTGGTGGGCGTAGGCCGCCAGGTCGGTGCGGCGCGTAGTCTCCAGCAGCTCCCGGAAGGTGGGGTTGCCGCTGGTGTCGGTGCGCAGGACGAGCGTGTTGACGAAGAAGCCGACGAGGTTCTCCGTCGCGCCGTCCGTGCGGCCCGCGACCGGCGTGCCGATCGGGATGTCCTCGCCCGCGCCCAACCGGGTCAGCAGCGCGGCGAGCGCCGCCTGCACCACCATGAACGTGCTCGAGTGCGTGCTCCTGGCCAGCTCGGTCAGCCGTGCGTACAGGTCCGCGTCGAGCGAGAACGCGACCCGGTCGCCGTCCTGGTCCGCCACCGCGGGGCGGGGCCGGTCGGTGGGCAGCTCCAACTGCTCGGGCAGCCCGGCCAACCGCTCCTTCCAGTGGGCGAGCTGACGGCCGGCCGCACTGTCGGCGTCGGCCTCGTCCCCGAGGACCTCACGCTGCCACAGTGCGTAGTCGGCGTACTGGACGGGCAGCGGCTCCCAGGCCGGCGCGTCGCCCGCACACCGCGCCGTGTACGCGGCGGCGAGGTCCTGCCCCAGCGGCGTGCGGGACCAGGCGTCGGTGGCGATGTGGTGGATGAGGAGCAGCAGCACGTGCTCCCGCTCAGAGATCCTGAACAGCGTCGCCCGCACCGGAATGCCCGCCGTGAGGTCGAACGCGTGGTGCACGGCTGTGGACAGCCGCGCGTCCAGCTCGCCCTCCTCGGTGTCGACCACGACGAGCGGCAGCAGACCGGGCTCCCACGCCTGAACCACCTGCCGGGGCCCCTGCTCGTCCTCGGTGTAGGTCGTGCGCAGGCTCTCGTGCCGGGCGAGCAGGTCGTTGATCGCCGCGTGCAGGGCGTCCCGGTCGAGAGTGCCGGTGAGACGGAGGGTGGTGGGGATGTTGTACGTCGCCGAGGGCCCTTCGAGCTGGTGCAGGAACCAGAGGCGCTGCTGGGCGTACGACAGCGGAACGCGCTCGGGCCGCGGCTTCGCCGTCAGCGCGGCGCGCGCACCGTCGGCCTGGTCCAGCGCCCCCGACAGCCCGGCGATCGTCGGCGTCTCGAAGAACTGCCGCACGGACAGCTCGACGTGCAGTGCGGTGCGGGTGCGGCTGACGAGGCGGGTGGCGAGCAGGGAGTGTCCGCCGAGGTCGAAGAAGTTGTCGTCGATGGTGACGGTGTCGACGCCGAGTACTTCGGCGAAGAGGGTGCAGAGGATTTCTTCGCGGGGGGTGCGGGGGGCTCGTCCGGTGGAGGAGGCCGCGTAGGTG
>NZ_QHJH01000074.1 GCF_003947455.1 Streptomyces sp. WAC 04229
CCGCCACGGACGCCGAACACCTGGCCCCGGGCGTCGCCGCCTGGCTCGAACGTGAGGTCACCCCGACCGCCGTACGCCACGCCCTGACCGCGAACCTGCCGGACGAGCCCCTGATCCGCCCGGCCGCCCTCCTCGCCCACCGCCTGACCGCCCAGTTGCCACCCCTACCGCCGTTCAGGCCACCGGCCTCACTGTCTCCCGGGCCCCGCCACCCCCTCCAGACCTGCGACGCCTGCGACCGCGCCTTCCGGGCGCCCGAGCCGGGCAGGTGCCGCGACTGCCGATCCGAGGTGCCCCCCGGAGGCCGCCTAGCATGAGAGCGACGATCCTTGCCCCTGGGCACAGACGACGAGGAGCGAGCGCCATGACCATCGCCCCGGACGACGCACGGCAGGGTGCATCCCACCTGTACCGGGTCATGCGCGACTTCGTGGAGTCCACGGACGGCACGCTCCCCGGCAAGTTCGAGATCACCAAAGAAGGAATCGTCCTCGACATGATGTCGCCCGTGCGGCCACACGAGCTCACCGCGCTCCGGCTCCGCAAACGCCTGGAGAAGGTCATGCCCGAGGAGATCGTGGCGCACACCGGCGAGCCCGACGTCGAGATGGAGCCGGAGGGGATCCTGCGCCGCCCCGACATCATGGTCATCGCCGAGGCGGACATGGAGGGAGAGGGGCCGTTCGACCCGCGTACGATCATCGCCGCCGTCGAGATCGTCTCCCGCTCCAACCCGGACAACGACTGGGTCACCAAGCTGCGCGACTACCCACTGCTCGGCATCCCGGTCTACGCGATCTTCGACCCGCGCACCGCGACCGGCGCCGTGCTCAGCGACATCCACGCCACTCCCGGCGGCCCCCGCTACGCCACCCGCAAGGATTTCGTCTACGGCGAGGACGTCACCGTCGCCGAGTGGACCGTCTCGACCCACGACCTGCCGGTCTACCGCGACGAGGGCCAGACGTGACAACCCAGTGACGACACCGAAGGGCCCGGCACCGTCGCACGGTTCCGGGCCCTTCGTCACGAGGCTGCCGCGGGCTACTTCGGCTGCGGCTTCCGCACCGAAAGGTGCAGCTCCCTCAGCCGGGACTCGTCCAGCTCCGTCGGGGCGCCCATCATCAGGTCCTGGGCGTTGCCGTTGAGCGGGAAGGCGATGGTCTCGCGGATGTTGGGCTCGTCGGCCAGCAGCATCACGATGCGGTCCACGCCCGGGGCGATGCCACCGTGCGGCGGGGCGCCGAAGCGCAGCGCGCGCAGCATGCCCGCGAACTCCCGCTCGACGGTCTCGGCGTCGTAGCCCGCGATCTCGAAGGCCTTGATCATGATGTCCGGCTCGTGGTTCCGGATGGCGCCGGAGGACAGCTCGACGCCGTTGCAGACGATGTCGTACTGCCAGGCCAGGATGTCCAGCGGGTCCTGGTTCTCCAGCGCGTCCATGCCGCCCTGCGGCATCGAGAAGGGGTTGTGGGAGAAGTCGATCTTCCCCGTCTCCTCGTCCTTCTCGTACATCGGGAAGTCGACGATCCAGCAGAACCGGAAGACGTTCTCCTCGAAGTGCCCGGCGCGCTTGGCGGCCTCGACCCGCACCGCGCCCATGATCTTGGAGACCTCGTCGAACTCGCCCGCGCCGAAGAACACCGCGTGCCCGGCGGCCAGCGAGAGGCGCTTGGTCAGCTCGGCGACGTTCGCCTCGGTGAGGAACTTGGCGATCGGGCCGGTCAGCGAGCCGTCCTCGGCGACGCGGACCCAGGCCAGGCCCTTGGCGCCCTGCTCCACCGCGTAGTCGCCGAGCTGGTCGAAGAACTTGCGCGGCTGGCCGGAGACGTCCGGCACCGGCAGCGCGCGGACGTGCTTGCCGGCGAAGGCCTTGAACTCCGAGCCCTCGAAGACGTCGGTGATGTCGACCAGCTCCAGCTGGGCCCGCAGGTCCGGCTTGTCGGAGCCGTACTTCAGCATCGCCTCGCGGAACGGGATGCGCGGGAACGGCGAGGTCACGTGTCGGCCCTTGCCGAACTCCTCGAACAGCTCCGTCATCAGCTGCTCGATCGGACGGAAGACGTCCTCCTGCTCGACGAAGCTCATCTCGACGTCGAGCTGGTAGAACTCGCCCGGCGAGCGGTCCGCGCGGGCGTCCTCGTCACGGAAGCAGGGCGCGATCTGGAAGTACCGGTCGAAGCCGGAGATCATCAGCAGCTGCTTGAACTGCTGCGGGGCCTGGGGCAGCGCGTAGAAGCGGCCCGCGTGGAGGCGGGAGGGGACGACGAAGTCGCGGGCGCCCTCGGGGGAGGTCGCGGTGAGGATCGGCGTCGCCATCTCGTTGAAGCCGAGGGCCACCATCTTGCTGCGGATCGAGGAGATGACCGACGTACGCAGCATGATGTTGCGGTGCATGCGCTCGCGGCGCAGGTCGAGGAAGCGGTACTCCAGCCGCCGCTCCTCGTTGACCCCGTCCTCGGTGTTGATCGTGAAGGGCAGCGGCTGGGCGGCGCCGAGCAGCTCGACCTCGCCCACCTCGACCTCGACCTCGCCGGTGGGCAGGTCGGGGTTGATGTTGTCGGCACCGCGGGAGACGACCTTGCCGTCGACCCGAACGGTCGATTCCTTGGTCAGCTTGTCCAGCGCCGCGTACGCCTCGGTGCCCGGACGGGCGACGAGCTGCGTGATGCCGTGGTGATCGCGCAGATCGATGAAGAGGATGCCGCCCAGGTCGCGCCGATTGTGCAGCCAGCCACTCAGTCGGACGTCGGTACCGACGTCAGAGGAGCGGAGCTCGCCGCAGGTGTGGGACCTGTACCGATGCATCGTCGTTCATCCAGCCTTCGCGGATCGGGGATGGTGTTTCGCGTTTCACGTGAAACAACCCCAGCGTACCGGGCACCCAAGGCTGCCCTCCTCCCCTTTGCCCGCCGGGCCCCCGCCGCGAGCGGTGGCAGCCTGCGAACACCTCTTCCTACAGTGGGCCCATGCGCACTGGTGAGCCCCTGCCCGACGTGGGGGACGTCCTGGCCGCCCTGGCGACCGGTCTGTGGCACTGGGACACCGCCACGGGTGAGGTCACGGTGGACGCGGAGGCCGCCCGCCTGCTGGGGCTGCCCGCGGAACGGGCGTGCCTCACCGAGGCACAGGTACGGGCCCGGCTGCATCCGGTCGACTGGAACGAGATCACCGGCGTGGTCCAGCTCGCCGTCGAGGAAGGCACCCTCGCCGAGGTCCGGATCCGGATCATGGACGAGCGGGGCCATGTCCTCCGCGTGGTCCGCAGCCGCTCCAAGCCCTCGTTCGACCCCCGGCGGAAGGCGTACGAGCTGACCGGCACCCTCCAGGAGGTGACCGAGCCCACCCCGGGCACCCCCGCCGGGCGCAGCGCGGTCACCGGCGACTGGCGCCGCTCGCGCGAGGCCTTCCTGCTGGACGCGGGCCGGGCCCTGGCCGAGGCGCGCTCCACGGAGGAGGTGCTGCGGGTCGCCGCGGCCCTGTCGATGCCGGGGTTCTCGCCGGACGGCCTCGCGGTCTTCGGGGTCTCCGGCGACCGCCTGACCGTCATCGGCCACCACGGGCAGCCCGAGAACGAGGTCAACCCGTTCGTGGACATGTCCCTGGACACCGACTACCCGGCCGCCGAGGTGGCCCGCACGGGACGGGCCGTCTACCTCTCCTCCCCCCAGCAGTACCGGTCCCGCTACCCCATGACCTGGCCGCTCGCCGAGCGCTTCGGCCGCCGTTCCTGGGCCTACCTG
Source organism: Streptomyces sp. WAC 04229 (assembly GCF_003947455.1). Classification (GTDB taxonomy): domain Bacteria; phylum Actinomycetota; class Actinomycetes; order Streptomycetales; family Streptomycetaceae; genus Streptomyces. The sequence continues at coordinate 3,744 of NZ_QHJH01000074.1, forward strand.
CCGCTGACCGTGGCCGGCCGCACCATGGGCGCCTGGCTGGCGGCCTTCGCGTACCCGGTCACGTTCACGCCGGACGAGCGGTCCGTGCTGACCACCGTGGCACGGATGCTGGCCCAGGCCCTGTCCCGGGCGGGCGCCGCCGAGACCCAGCGGGAGCTGACCGACGGGGTCCAGCGCTCCATGCTGCCCGTGCTGGGCCCGGAGATCCCCGGCATGGACATCGCCGCCCGCTACGTCCCCACCGGCGGCGGACTCCAGGTCGGCGGCGACTGGTACGACATGATCCCCCTGCCCGGCGAGCGCTTCGCCATCGTCATCGGCGACGTCCAGGGGCACGATGTGAGGGCGGCCGCGCTGATGGGCCAGCTTCGCATCGCGCTGCGCGCCTACGCCTCCGAGGGACACCGCCCGGACGCGGTGCTCTCCCGCGCCTCGCACTTCTTCCACGGTCTGACCCAGTCCGGCCAGGACCCCGGCGACCTGCGCTTCGCGACCTGCTACTACGCCGAGGTCGACCCCGCGACGGGCACCGTGGAGAGCGCCCGCGCCGGGCATCTGGATCCGGTGGTGCGCATGGCGGACGGGACGGCGCTGATCCTCGCCACGGCGGGCGGACTCCCCCTCGGCATCGACCCGGACACCGACTACCCGACCACCCGGCTCGCGCTGGAGCCCGGGGACACCCTGATGCTGTGCACGGACGGCCTGGTCGAGACCGGCGGCCACGACCTCCAGACCGGCTGGCACCGCCTGCGCGTGATCCTGGAGGACCACGAGGGCGGCCTGGAGGACCTCGCCGACGCCCTGGTCCAGGCCGTGCACGGCCCGTCCTCGCACCACACCACCGGTCCGCTGGCCGACCGGCGGGAGGACGACATCGCCCTGCTGCTGCTGTGCCGGCAGGGCGAGGGCTGCGGCTGCGGCGACAGCACCGTGGCCCGGCCGACGGTGCGCCGCACCATGCTCTCGGTCGCGCAGGCCGAGCCCGCCCGGATCGCCACCGCCCGGCAGCACCTGCGCGACCTGCTGCACGACTGGCCCGACGACGACCAGCGGGACGCCGCGGTGCTCCTGCTCTCCGAGATGCTGACCAACGTCCTGGTGCACACCGACACCGACGCCCTCCTGGTCGCCGAGGTCGCCGGAGAGCCCGGCGAACGGCGGATCCGGGTGGAGGTCACGGACAACGGCGACGACCTGCCGCACAAGCGGCGGCCGGGTGAGATGGCGTCCTCGGGCCGCGGGCTGATGCTGATCGAGCTGCTCGCCGACGCCTGGGGCGTCGCCCCGCGCGGCAAGGGCAAGAGCATCTGGTACGAGGTCTACGAGTCCGCGGCCCCGGAGGACGGGCCCGCCGACGGCTCGGCGGCGGCGTAGCGCTTCTGCAGCTCGTGCACGATCCCGAACGCCGCCGCGGTCAGCGGTACGGCGAGGAGCATCCCGAGGATGCCGGCCACCGACGCCCCCGCGGTCAGCGCCAGCAGCACGACCGCCGGGTGCATCTGCACCGTCCGGCTCTGGATCATCGGCTGGAGGACGTGCCCTTCGAGGACCTGCACGGCCAGGACCACCCCGAGGGCCCAGAGCGCGATGACGAACCCCCGGTCCGCCAGCGCGACCAGCACGGCGACGGTGCCGGAGATGAACGCCCCCAGGTAGGGGATGTAGGCGCCGACGAAGACCAGCGCGCCGAGCCCCACCGCCCCCGGGACGCGCAGGATCAGCAGCCCGACGGTGATGCAGAGCGCGTCGATGAGGGCGATGAGGGTGGTGCCGCGCATGAAGCCCTCGACGGCCCCGAAGGCACGCCGGCCCATCGCCTCGACGGTGTCGGCGGCGCCGCGCGGGGCGAGGGCGCGCACGGTGCCGACGGCCCGGTCGGAGTCGCGCAGGAAGAAGAAGACCAGCAGCAGGGCGAGCACCGCCATGGCCAGCATCTCGCCGACGACGCTGAGCCCGGTGACCACGCCGGAGGCGGCCGTCCCGCCGAACTTGCCCAGCAGGTCGCGTGCGTTGGACGCCAGGTCGTCCAGCGAGGTCCCGGCCGCCCCGAAGTGGTCGGCGATGCCCCGGGCCGCGTCCCGGACGGAGGCGACGATCTGGTCACCGGTCTCGATGAGCGCGGAGACGACGATGTACATCGCGCCGCCGACCACGGCGACGACGGCGACGCAGGTCAGCCCGGCCGCCAGCGAGCGCTGCACGTGCGCCTTGACCAGCCGCCGGTGGAGCGGTCTGAGCAGCGCGGTGCCGAGCAGCGCGAGCAGCGCCGGCGTCACCGCGGTGCGCAGCTCGACGCAGAGCCGGATCGCGACGTAGGCGACACCGCAGGCGAGCAGGATGACGGCGCACCAGGCGGCGAGCCGACGGACCGGGCCGGGAAGCAGCTGCACGTCCCCAGCCGATCACGCCCCGGGCGGGCTGTCCTGCGCGGACGGCCCGCCCGGGTGACACGGCGTCAGGGCCGGCCGTCCCTCAGGCCGCGGCGCCCGCCGGCCGGAGCCGCTCGTACACGGTCAGACGCCGTCCGCGGACCTGCTCGTCCCGCACCACGGTGAAGTACTCCTCCAGCACCGCGGTCTTCGCCTTGTCCCGCTCCGCCGACAGCGGACGGGCCGCGCCGGGCGCGTCGGTGATCAACAGGATGCGCCGCTGCGCCAGCATCGCGGACCGTATGCGGGCCGGGTCGGTCTCCTCGCCCTTCAACGTCCGGGACTCCACCGGCGTCTCCCGCAGCGCGACGTCCCGCAGTCCCGCGAAGGCGTCGGGGGAGACAAGCGCGGTGTCGCGGCGGGCCGCCGGTATGAAGACCACCGCGTCGCCGGGCCGCTTCACCCTGCGTACGTCCGCCGCCGCCGCGAGGACGTCGTCGACCCGGCTGGCCGGGGACCGCTTGGCCAGCGCCTGCGGCAGCAGCGCGACCACGGCGGCGGTGACCACCACGGGCACGAGCCACGACGACGCCCTGGGGAACCGCGACCCGAGGGCCGCGGCGGCGGCGCTCAGGCCCGCCCCGATCAGCAGGGCCAGACCGAGCATGCTGAACAGGACGTAGCGGTCCAGGAACAGGGGGCGGACCAGGGAGAGCGCGGCCAGGGCGAGGTGCGGCACCGCCAGCAGCGGCAGTCCGACGGCCGCCACCGACAGCCGTCCCGCCCTCGGCCGGCTCAGCAGGGCGCAGAGAGCGCCGATCGCCAGCAGGACGGCGGGGCCGATCATCATGTGCCAGGTCAGCGGCGGTATCCAGGAGACCTGGCCGGACTGCCGCCGGCTGAAGAGGATCAACGGCAGCACACCGGCCACGGCGACCGCCGAGGCCGCCGCCCAGCGTCTGAGGAAGGCGGGCGTCGCCCGCGCCCACACCAGCGTCGCCGCGTGCGCGGGCAGGATCAGCAGCGACAGCCAGTTCAGCAGCCCGCACACCAGGAGCGCGGCGGCGTAGGCCGCCCAGTGCGGTGTTCGGCCGCGCCCCTGGAGCAGGGTCACCAGCAGCAGCGTCGAGAGGCCCGCTCCGGCCGTGATCAGCGCGTACGGGCGGCCCTCCTGCAGGTAGAACTGCACGGCCGGGACCAGCCCCAGCGCCAGCCCGCCGACCAGGCCCGCCCGGGCTCCGGCCAGCCGCCGCCCGATGACGGTCACACAGGCGGCCGCCACCGCCATGGCCAGCACGGAGGGCAGCCGCAGGGTCGTCGTGCCGGGGCCGAAGCAGGTGAAGAGGCCGTGCATCAGCAGGTAGTAGAGGCCGTGCACGACGTCGACCCGGCCCAGCATGTGGCCTATGTCGGCGGCCGACCGAAGGGCCACCTGCCAGGTCGCGGCCTCGTCCCGCCACACGCTGTCCTGCCGGGAGAGCCCCCACAGCCCGAGGGCTAGGGTCCACACGACCGGGACCGACCAGAGCGGCGGGCGCCGCCGGAGGAAGGCGACGGCGGCGGCTTTCCAGGGATTCATGAAGCAGTGGACCGTTCGACGCCCCGAAGGTGCTGGAGCGCGTTCTCGTGGACGGCGAAGACGGAGTCGCACCGGTCACGGACACGGTCGTCGTGCGTGGCGATGACCACGGCGCATCCCGCGTCGCTCATGTCGCGGAGTACGTCGGTGACGACGTCGGCGTTGGCCTGGTCGAGGGCGCCGGTCGGCTCGTCGGCCAGCACCAGGGAGGGTTCCTTGACGATGAGCCGGGCGAGCGCGACCCGCTGCTGTTCCCCGCCGCTGAGCCGGTGGACCTTCTCCTGCTCCCGGCCCGCCAGGCCGACGCGGTCCAGGGCGCCCGCCACGCTCACGCCGGTGTGGTCCCGCCGGCCCCGCCGCCTCGTGCGCGCGACCTCCAGGTTGTCGGCGACGGTGGCGTTGTCGATCAGGGCGTAGTTCTGGAAGAGGTAGCCGAGGACGTCGCGGCGGAAGCGCCGGGCCTCCTGCCTGCCGAAGCGGGTGATGTCGACGCCGTCGTGGAGTATTGCGCCCACGGTCGGCCGGTCGAGGAGGCCGAGGCAGTTGAGGAGGGTCGACTTGCCCGATCCGCTGGGGCCGGCGAGGGCCAGCATGCGGCCGCGGTCGATGTCGACGGTGACGTCGGACCACAGGGTGCGGCTGCCGAAGGTCTTCGCCAGTTTCACGATCTCGATCACAAAGGTGCTCCTGCCGGGTGGGGGGTTCTCGTCCGCGAGAGGCTCATGAGTCGGCCGCCCCCTCCTTGACGACGCGGCGGTGGAAGACGGCGAGCGCGACGAGCACGGCGCACACCTGGACGGCGACGAGACCGGCGATGGCGGCCAGGTCCGACGTGGTCGTCTCGACCGCCGGGAACGGAGCGGGGATGCCGCGGTCGGTGAACTCCGCCAGCTCCTGGTTCTGCCGCCAGGCCTGCACGGGGACCCAGCAGGCGAGGAACACGGCTAGAATCCCCTCCGAGGCGAGGACGAGCCGGTGGTTCGCCGTGAATCTCCAGCCGCTGACGTGCCGGGCGAAGACGGTCTGGGCGCGCCTGCGCGCGTGGATCATGCAGACACCGACGCCGGTGATGACCAGGACGGCGACCGCCGCGGCGAGATTGAAGAGCTGCAGCCTGAAATCGTGCACCGCGTCCCGCAGTTTCAGCGCGGCGCTCTGTCCGACCGGACGCACGGAGGTGACGTAGGTCCCCAGTCCGCTCGGGTCCGCCGTGATCGCGCCCAGGGCGTCCTCCGGGTCGGGGAAGACGATGCCTTCCTGACTGGCGAAGGCGGTGTAGGTGTCGTCGGAGAGGACCGGGGAGCCGTTGGGCACCACGACGAGGACCGGGTCGCGCACCAGGGACCGGTCGTCGTCCGGACGGTGGGCCGTGTTGGGGCTCAGAGCGCCGGAGTTGTAGCCGAACAGGCGCTGACCGTCCTTCGCCCGCAGCGACGTCACCTCGAGCCCGCGGCGGACCTCGGGTGCGAGCCGCCCGAACATGTCGGGGAGTCCGGCGCGGATGTCCGCGGTGTGGCCGGCGAGGGAGTCGGGGACGATGAGCCGCACGGCGTGGGCGTTCGGGCCCTTCCCGTCCGGGGTCCGTGCGGAGTACCGGCGGTCGGCCGGGTCGAGGACCGGCTGCCGGGCGAGGAAGGACTCGTTGACGACGAGCATCTCGCCCGGTGGGAGACGGACTGCGGAGGAGGCGTCCCGGAGGTCCCGGCGCCCGGCGACGACGATCTCGCCCGCGGTGTCGGACCGTCGCAGCCACCCGCCGACCTGGGCGATGACCTTCCTCTGCTCACCCACCAGGCTGCCGTTGAGGCGGATGGTGACGGCGTCGCCCGCCCGGGCGTAAACGCTCCGGGTGTCCTGCCGCGCCAAGACGTGCTGCCCGGCCAGGGCCACGTCCATGGCGACGGCGAGAGCGAGGAGCAACGCCGGGACACGCACCAGATAGGTGGCGACGAGCGCCGCCCGCCCCGGCAGTTCGCCCTTGAGGGCGCGGGGCAGCGCCACCTTGGAGATCAGGACGAGCGCGGCCGCGTGGGTGGCCAGGACCAGGAGAACCAGCGGTCCGGCCAGGGCGACGGCCACCGAAGCGAACAGCCCGAGCCAGGCGAGACCGTTGTAGTAGCCGAGGAAGGCGAGTGTCACGGCCGCCACCGCGCAGACGGCGGCCGCCCAGAACCCAGCCAACTGCCGGAGGTCACGCGCGAGGACGTCCCACAGGGAATGGCCCTGGAGGCGCAGCACCCCGTACGCCTTGGCGCTCAGCAGTACGCTCGCGCCGGTCGTCGCCGCCGCGGCGAGAGCCACGACCCAGAAGGTCCAGAAGAGGTCGTCGCCCGAGAAGAACAGGGCCAGTTCACCGGCCGCGAGCGGGTGCTGCACGCTCGCGCGCAGTCCGAGCCCGCCGAACTCGGCCACCAGCGCGTCGGCGGCCCCGGGCGGCCCGAACACGTAGTAGAAGCCCCGCGGATCCCGCTGCCCGATCTCGGCGAGGGGATGCACGCGCGTCTCGACGTGGGCGCTGAAGCCCGGGTATGCGTCACGCAGCCAGGAAGCGGCGTCGGAACGCGGGGCGCCCGAGGCCATGTAAAGGTGCCGAATTCCGTCGGGATTCCGGACGTCGGGGGCCTCGCGAGCCACCGCGACCTCGTTTTCTTCCGAGAACGCGGCGATCTCGCGGGCCACCCGGGCACCGCTCACGGAATCGTCGGACTCGAACACCCAGACCTGGGCCGAATTTCCCAGTACCAGTTGTTCGTCCAGTCCCCGCACGAAGAGAAAGGCCATCATCGCGGAGGTGGCCAGCACGGCGGCATGGACGTATTTGATACCTCGGTGCAGCATCGGTCACCTGGGTCCGGGTATTCGATCAGCGAGCGGTGGCGTACGGCGGAATGTCAGCAGGACGCGTCGTAATGGGCGCTGTTGGGATGGATGCTCGACTTCTCCACCGAGGCCTTGGACCACTTCTTGTTGGCCGTGCAGCCGCTGTACGCCCAGCTCCTTCCGTGAACGGAGGAAGCGTGGTAATTGACGCTGTGGTAGAAGTTCGAGTAGGCGTAGTTCGCGCCCACGTCGTAGCTCCACCGGCCGCCACTGACGTCGACCGACTTGGCCAGCGCGGGAGTGGCGACGGCCATGACGATGGCACCGGCGGCGGCTGCGGCCTTGAGGCCGTTCCTCATACGCATGTGTGACTCACTTTCGTTCTTGCCTGCTGAAACGGGCATGGGTGTGCCCTGACGGGCGGAAGAAGAGACCGGCCGGCCTCGGGTCAGAGCTGCTTGACCGACTTCTGGGTGCAGTGCTTGGCGCGATAGCCGCGGGGCATCTGGTCGTTGGCGTTCTTCTTGGCCGCCTTCTTGGCGTCCGACGCCGTCTTTCCGGTGCCGTGCCCCTGCACGAACCCATGCGCGGTGTCATCCGAAATGCGCTTCTTGGTGCACTGGAAGTGCGCCGTCCAGCCCCGAGCCGCTTCGGCGGGAGCGGCGACGCTCAGTGGAATCACGACCGCCATGGCAGTGGTGAGGAGTGGGCCGATGACAAGCATTTTGCGCACGAGCGCTGATCCCCCTTGAATGTGTGGGGGCACACCGAATCCCGCCTTGGCCGAAGGCCAATGCGGGATGTGAGTCTTGCTCTCGCCCCCGTGAAAGCCACTCGTCCCCGGTGGTCGGCCGGGCGAGTGGACGTGCCAGAAGTTACGCGGCGGGGACTGAGTTTATCCAGTCAATACGGCGTGACCATGATCACTGCACATTGATGGAACGCGGAGGGCAGACACCCGCTCCGGATGGCTCGCGTCACTTCCTCTCCGCTAACCTCCCCACCCATGAAGCAGCGGCAGCAGAAGAAACTTTCCCGCCACCTCTTCGAAGCGATACTGCTGGGGGACGCCGCTCGTGTGCGGACGGTGCTGCGGGCCGGCGCCGACCCCGAGCGGGGCGACGGCGAGGGCACGCTCCCCCTGTACGAGGCGGCGGTGAGCGGCAGGACCGAGATCGTGCGGCTGCTGCTGGAGGCGGGCGCCTCTCCCGACGCCGAGAGCAGCGGAGTCGGCGCGGAGGGCACCCCGTTGTGCGCGGCGGCGTGCTGGGGGCACGCGGAAACCGTGCGGGAACTGTTGGCGCACGGCGCCGATCCGGGGCTCCGGGAGGACCACGGAGCGGGCCGCTCTCCCCTGGACTGGGCGAACGACGGCCCCCACCCGGAGACCGCCGCGCTCCTGATCGCGGCGGGGGCGGCGGCCGGCACGGAATCCGTGTAGCCACCGCCCCCGCCGGGCGCCGTCGGCGCCGGAGGGCCTGCAGACCTACAGACCGTCCTCGGTCATCCCGTGCACCGCCGGGACCGTCCCGAGCCGGCCCTTCTGGAAGTCCTCGAAGGCCTGCTGGAGCTCGTCGCGCGTGTTCATCACGAACGGCCCGTAGTGCGCCATCGGCTCCCGGATCGGCCGGCCGCCGAGCAGCACGACCTCCAGGTCCGGCGTGTGCGCGTCCTGCTTCTCGTCCGCGCGTACGGTCAGCGAGCCGCCGGCCCCGAAGACGGCGGTCTGCCCGAGGTGCACCGGCCGCCGCTCGGCGCCCACGGAGCCGCGCCCCGCGAGCACGTAGGCCAGGCCGTTGAACTCCTCCCGCCAGGGCAGGGTGACCTCGGCGCCCGGCGCCAGCGTGGCGTGGACCATGGTGATCGGCGTGTGCGTGATCCCGGGGCCCTCGTGACCGTCCAGCTCACCGGCGATGACGCGGAGCAGCGCGCCGCCGTCGGGGGAGGTGAGCAGCTGGACGCTGCCGCTGCGGATGTCCTGGTACCTCGGGGCCATCATCTTGTCCCGGGCCGGCAGGTTCACCCACAGCTGGAGGCCGTGGAAGAGGCCGCCGGACATCACCAGCTGCTCCGGCGGCGCCTCGATGTGCAGCAGTCCGGAGCCCGCCGTCATCCACTGGGTGTCGCCGTTGGTGATGGTGCCGCCACCGCCCTGGCTGTCCTGGTGGTCGAAGATCCCGTCGATGATGTAGGTGACGGTCTCGAAGCCGCGGTGCGGGTGCCAGGGCGTGCCCTTGGGCTCGCCGGGCGCGTACTCCACCTCGCCCATCTGGTCCATCATGATGAACGGGTCGAGATGGCGGTAGTTGATCCCGGCGAACGCGCGGCGCACCGGGAAGCCCTCCCCCTCGAAACCGCTGGGAGCGGTCGTGACGGTCAGTACGGGGCGTGCGACGGCGTCGGCGGACGCGGATACACGGGGCAGCGTCAACGGGTTCTCGACGGTCACTGCGGGCATGTCGGTACCTCCTCGGGTACGCCCACTTTAGTTGAGCGTTGAACTTCTTGCCACTCCAAACCGCGAAAGCCCGGAGGGCATTCCCTCCGGGCTCGCTCAGCGGTGCCGACGGCGCCTAGCCATACATGCGGCGCATCGCGAAATCGACCATCTGTTCGACGGCCTTCGCGTCGAAGACCATCCGGTGCTCGCCCTCCATGTCCAGGACGAACCCGTAGCCGGTGGGCAGCAGGTCGATCACCTCGGCCCCGGTGATCACGAAGTACTTGGACTCCTTGCCCGCGTAGCGCCGCAACTCCTTGAGGCCGGTGAACATCGGGATCACCGGCTGCTGGGTGTTGTGCAGCGCGAGGAACCCGGGGTTGTCGCCGCGCGGGCAGTAGACCTTCGAGGTGGCGAAGATCTGCTGGAAGTCCTCGGCGGACATCTGGCCGGTGGTGAAGGCGCGCACCGCGTCCGCGAGCGAGGGCGGGGACGGCTCGGGGTACAGCGGCGGCTGCTGCCCGTATCCGCCGCCCATGGGCTGCTGCGGCGGCGGGGCGTACTGCTGCTGCTGAGGACCCGCGGTCTGGTCGTAGCCGTACATGCCGCACAGAGTAACGAGTAACGAGTCACAGATGGCCCGCTCGGGGTTGCTTCTTATTACCGACGGGTAGCATCATCGGTAGCGAGGCTGAGCTACTGCTTGGTACGCGCAGTCGGTATGTGTACAGATGCGAGGATCCAGTGCCTCGCCGATCTCTCAACGGAGCCGTCGCCATGGGGCACTACAAGCCGAATCTCCGGGACATCGAGTTCAACCTCTTCGAGGTGCTCGGCCGTGACAAGGTTTACGGCACCGGCCCGTTCGCGGAGATGGACACCGACACCGCCAAGAGCGTCCTGGAGGAGCTGACCCGCCTCTCGGAGAACGAGCTGGCCGAGTCCTTCGCCGACGCCGACCGCAACCCGCCGGTCTTCGACCCGGAGACCAACACCGCGCCGGTCCCGGCGTCCTTCAAGAAGAGCTACCAGGCCTTCATGGACTCCGAGTACTGGCGTCTGGGCCTGCCCGAGGAGATCGGCGGCACCACCGCGCCGCGCTCCCTGATCTGGGCCTACGCGGAGCTGATCCTCGGCGCCAACCCGGCCGTGTGGATGTACTCCTCCGGCCCGGCGTTCGCCGGCATCCTCTTCGAGGAAGGCAACGAGGTCCAGAAGCACATCGCCTCGTTCGCCGTCGAGAAGCAGTGGGGCTCCACCATGGTGCTCACCGAGCCGGACGCCGGCTCGGACGTCGGCGCCGGCCGCACCAAGGCAGTCCAGCAGGAGGACGGCTCCTGGCACATCGAGGGCGTGAAGCGCTTCATCACGTCCGGCGAGCACGACATGTCGGAGAACATCCTCCACTACGTCCTCGCCCGCCCCGAGGGCGCCGGCCCCGGCACCAAGGGCCTCTCCCTCTTCCTCGTCCCGAAGTACGAGTTCGACTTCGAGACCGGCGAACTGGGCGCGCGCAACGGCGTCTACGCCACCAACGTCGAGCACAAGATGGGCCTGAAGGCCTCCAACACCTGCGAGATGACCTTCGGCGACCGCCACCCCGCCAAGGGCTGGCTGATCGGCGACAAGCACGACGGCATCCGCCAGATGTTCCGGATCATCGAGTTCGCCCGCATGATGGTCGGCACGAAGGCGATCTCCACCCTGTCGACGGGCTACCTGAACGCGCTGGAGTACGCCAAGGAGCGCGTCCAGGGCCCCGACCTGGCCAACTTCATGGACAAGTCGGCCCCCAAGGTCACCGTCACCCACCACCCGGACGTCCGCCGCTCCCTCATGACCCAGAAGGCGTACGCCGAGGGCATGCGCGCGCTGGTGATGTACACCGCGTCCGTGCAGGACGAGATCCAGGTCAAGGAGGCGAACGGCGAGGACGCCTCGACCGAGCACGCCCTCAACGACCTGCTCCTGCCGATCGTCAAGGGCTACGGCTCGGAGAAGGCCTACGAGCAGCTCGCCCAGTCGCTCCAGACCTTCGGCGGCTCCGGGTTCCTCCAGGAGTACCCGATCGAGCAGTACATCCGCGACGCCAAGATCGACACCCTGTACGAGGGCACCACGGCGATCCAGGGCCAGGACTACTTCTTCCGGAAGATCGTCCGCAACCAGGGCGCCGCGCTGAACTCGCTCGCCGAGGACATCAAGAAGTTCCTGGCGCTGGCCACCGGCGGCGAGGAGCTGTCCGGCGCCCGCGAGCACCTGGCCAAGGCGGCCGTCGAGCTGGAGGCCATCGTCGGCCTGATGCTCACCGACCTCGCGGCCACCGAGCAGGACGTCAAGAACATCTACAAGGTCGGGCTGAACACCACCCGCCTGCTGCTCGCCTCCGGCGACGTGGTCGTCGGTTACCTGCTCCTCAAGGGCGCCGCGGTGGCCGCCGAGAAGCTGCCGACCGCCTCCGCCCGGGACAAGGCCTTCTACACCGGCAAGATCGCCGCCGCGAAGTTCTTCGCCGCGAACGTCCTGCCCGGCCTGACCCTGGCCCGCAAGGTCGCCCAGGGTGTCGAGCTGGACCTGATGGAGCTGGACGAGGCCGCGTTCTAGGCCCTTCCGGCTCAGGGGCCCGCGCCTCCCCGGTCCGATCGGTACCGGGGAGTCCGGTCTCCACACTCCCCACACACCCTCACGAGGGCCCGCTCCCGGCAGACCGGGAGCGGGCCCTCGTACGTCGTTAAGGTGAACCCCATGAGCGCACCGTCCCGCTTCGACCGCGGCCACACCGACGACCTGATGTCCTTCCTGGCGGCCAGCCCGACGCCGTACCACGCGGTGGCCACCGCCGCCGAGCGGCTGGAGAAGGCCGGATTCCGGCAGGTCGCCGAGACGGACGCGTGGGAGGGGGCCTCCGGCGGCAGGTACGTGCTGCGCGGCGGGGCGCTCGTGGCCTGGTACGTGCCGGAGGGCGCCGAGCCGCACACCCCCTTCCGCATCGTCGGCGCGCACACCGACTCCCCCAACCTGCGCGTCAAGCCGCGCCCGGACAGCGGGGCGCACGGCTGGCGCCAGGTCGCCGTGGAGGTCTACGGCGGCCCCCTGATGAACTCCTGGCTCGACCGCGACCTGGGCCTGGCGGGCCGGCTCTCGCTGCGCGACGGCTCCACCCGGCTGGTCAACATCGACCGCCCGCTGCTGCGCGTTCCGCAGCTCGCCATCCACATGGACCGCAACGTGTCCGCGGACGGCCTCAAGCTCGACAAGCAGCGCCACCTCCAGCCCGTCTGGGGCCTCGGCGACTCCGTCCGCGACGGCGACCTGATCGCCTTCCTGGAGGAGGAGACGGGCCTGAGCCGCGGGGACGTCACCGGCTGGGACCTGATGACCCACTCCGTGGAGGCCCCCGCCTACCTGGGCCGCGACCACGAGCTGGTGGCCGGGCCGCGCATGGACAACCTCCTGTCGGTGCACGCCGGAACGGCCGCGCTGATCGCGGCCGCCGCCCCGGGGGCCGACCTCTCCCGCATCCCCGTACTCGCCGCCTTCGACCACGAGGAGACCGGCTCCCAGTCGGACACGGGCGCCGACGGCCCGCTGCTCGGCAGCGTCCTGGAGCGCTCGGTGTTCGCGCGCGGCGGCTCGTACGAGGACCGGGCGCGCGCCTTCGCCGGCACCGTCTGCCTGTCCTCCGACACGGGCCACGCCGTCCACCCCAACTACGCGGAGCGGCACGACCCGACGCACCACCCGCGCGTCAACGGCGGCCCCCTGCTCAAGGTGAACGTCAACAACCGCTACGCCACCGACGGTTCGGGCCGCGCCGTCTTCGCCGCCGCCTGCGAGAGGGCGGACGTCCCCTTCCAGACCTTCGTCTCCAACAACTCCATGCCGTGCGGCACCACCATCGGCCCGATCACCGCGGCGCGGCACGGCATCAGCACCGTGGACATCGGCGTGGCGATCCTTTCGATGCACAGCGCCCGGGAGTTGTGCGGCGCCGACGACCCGCACCTGCTGGCCAACGCGCTGGTGGCATTCCTCCGCTCGTAGACCGCGGGAACGAGGAACGGCGTTCCACGGCATGCGGGTTGACACCCGGGGTACCCGAACGGAACCGGATCGACCGGAAACCCGGATCCGACCGGCTCTACAGGGAGGCGACACTCATGGGCCTCGGCGGGTGCATCATCCTCATCGCCGTGGGAGCCATCCTCACGTTCGCGACCGACTGGGACATGCAGGGCGTCAACCTCGACCTGGTCGGGGTCATCTTCATGGTGGTCGGCCTGATCGGTGTCGCGACGTTCAGCAGCATCGCCCGGCGCAGGCGCGTCATGGTGCCGCCGACGACCCAGGTCGTCGAGGACCGCTCCCACCAGCCGCGTGACGGCTACAGCAACGGCTACGGCGCCTGACCGGCCGCACACCGCACGCGGGCGCACTCATCCTGTCGGCCTACCGGCCGCGTTCCGCGGCGCCCGGCGGGGAAGCGGTCCGGACATGAGATTCCTCGTGTACGACCGGCTCCTCGGCATCGGTGACGACTACTGGATCGAGGACGACTCCGGCAACAAGGTGTACCTCGTCGACGGCAAGGCGATGCGGCTGCGGGACACCTGGGAGCTGAAGGACGCCCAGGGACGCGTGCTCATCGACATCCACCAGAAGATGCTCGCCCTGCGCGACACCATGGTGATCGAGCGGGCCGGCGAACCTCTGGCGCGGATCAAGCGGAAACGTCTCTCCCTGCTGCGCAACCACTACCGCGTCGCCCTGGCCGACGGAACCGAGCTGGACGTCAGCGGCAAGATCCTCGACCGGGAGTTCGCCGTCGAGTACGACGGCGAACTGCTGGCCGTCATCTCCCGCCGCCTACTGACCCTCCGGGACACCTACGGCGTGGACGTCGTACGCGACGACGCCGACCCGGCGCTGCTGATCGCGCTGACCGTGTGCGTGATCCACCTGGCGGAGAAGGAACGGGAGAAGGACGACGGCGAGGACGACTGAGCCGGCGGGCCGGCCGGTGGCGGGGCGGCGGCTACCGCGGGTGCGGGGCCGCCAGCCCCAGCACGCGGTCCTTCAGGGCCGGGAACTGCTCCCGGGTCGTCGCCACCTTCGCCGGGTCGAACTCCACCGTGAGGACCTCCTCGCCGGCCCCGGCCTCGGCCAGCACCTCGCCCCAGGGGTCGACCACGATCGAGTGACCGGCCTGCGGAACTCCGGCGTGCGTCCCGGCCGTTCCGCAGGCGAGGACGAACGCCTGGTTCTCCACCGCCCGTGCCTGGGCGAGGAGCGTCCAGTGGGCCCGGCGGCGCTCCGGCCAGCCCGCCGGGATCACGAGCGTCTCGGCCCCGGCGTCGACGAGCGAGCGGAAGAGTTCGGGGAAGCGCAGGTCGTAGCAGGTCGCCAGCCCGAGGGCGGTCTCCGGCAGACGGACCGTCACCGGCTCGCGCCCCGCACCCATCAGCACGGCCTCGCCCTTGTCGAAGCCGAAGCGGTGGATCTTGCGGTAGGAGGCGGCCAGGTCGCCGGAGGGGGAGAAGACGAGCGAGGTGTTGTAGAGGACTCCGTCCGGGGCGCGCTCGGGGACCGAACCCGCGTGCAGCCACACGCCCGTGTCGCTCGCCGCCTTGGCCATCGCCTCGTGCGTGGGGCCGGTCAGCGGCTCGGCCCACGCCTCGAAGTCGTCGAAGGCGAAGGCCCCGGTGGTCCACAGCTCCGGCAGCACCACGAGATCGGCTCCCGCCTGCTCCCGTACCAGAGCCGCCGCGCGCACTCGACGCGCTTCGGGCGTTTCGTCCTCATTCACGGCGATTTGAATCAAAGAGGCGCGCACACTACCACCGTCCTGGCGTTCGAGCCGTCCACACGGGCCTACGATCGTCACACGAAAGCACTGCCGGGGTGCCGCACAGCAGCGTAACTTAGCGTGCTAAGACGCCCGCCGACCGCAGCCACCGCCCACTGGCACCGCCGCCACCGCCCGCCCGTGTACCGACCGCCGAGGGGTCCCGTTCCGTGAGTCTGCATCCCACCCTCCAGCCCTACGCCGACGCCTGGACTCACTCCATCGAGGCGATATCCGAGCTGGTCCAGCCGCTTGTGGAAGCAGAGTGGAACCGCCGTACCCCCTGCCCGGGCTGGTCGGTGCGGGACGTCGTCTCCCACGTCCTGGGCCTGGACTCCGAGATGCTCGGCGACCCCCGCCCCATCCACACCCTGCCGCGCGACCTCTTCCACGTCACCAACGACCACCAGCGCTACACGGAGATGCAGGTCGACGTCCGCCGCCACCACACGGCCCCCGAGATGACCTCCGAGCTGGAGTACATGATCATCCGGCGCAACCGCCAGCTGCGGAACGAGTCGCGGGACCCGGGTACGAAGGTGCGCGGCCCGCTCTCCACCGAGCTGACCCTGGAGGAGGCGATGCGCCGGCACGCCTTCGACGTGTGGGCGCACGAGCAGGACCTGCGCACCGCCCTCGGCCGCCCCGGCAACCTCGACTCCCCGGGCGCGCACGTCGCCCGTGACGTACTGCTCGACGAACTGCCGGCCGTCGTCGCCGAACGCGCGGACGCGCCGCGCAGCTCCGCCGTCGTCTTCGACGTGCACGGCCCGGTCGAGTTCCTGCGCACCATCCGCGTCGACATCCAGGGCCGCGGCACCCTGGAGACGGCGCCCGCGCTCGGCCCCGCGGCGACGCTGACCATGGACTGGGAGACGTACTTCCGCCTGGCCTGCGGCCGCGTGAGCCTCCAGGCGTCGGCGGACCGCATCAAGACGGAGGGCGACCCGGGCCTGACGGACGCGATCCTGCGCCACTTCACGGTGACACAGTAGGTTTCCAGCCCGTCCGGCGTTTGAGGACGAGGCCGTTCAGGCCGAAGCGGGGGTCTGGGGGCGGCAGCCCCCAGCCGGCCCGCACCCACACCGGGTGCCTACGCGGGAACGTGCACCGTCTCCACCCGGCTGGCGACCAACCGCTCGCTCTCCCTCCGAGCCGCCCGCCTCCGCAGCCGCAGGATCTGCGTGATCCCGAGCGCCTGCAACACGAACACGGAAGAGAACGCGACGGCGTAGTCGTCCCCCGTCGCATCCAGCAGCACCCCCACCGCGAACAACGTGGTCATCGACGCCACGAAGCCCCCCATGTTCGTGATCCCGGACGCCGTGCCCTGCCGCTCCGGGGGATTCGCCGGCCGCGCGAAGTCGAAGCCGATCATCGACGCCGGCCCGCACGCCCCGAGCACGGTGCAGAGCACGACCAGCAGCCACATCGGCGCGTGGTCGGCCGGGTAGGCCAGCGTCGCCGCCCACAGGACCGACGTCGCGCCCACCGTGCCGAGCGCCAGCGGCAGCCGCGCCGCGTGGTGCCGGGCGATGATCTGGCCGTAGACCAGGCCGACGGTCATGTTGGACAGCACGACGAGGGTGAGCAGCGTGCCGGCCGTGGCCTGGGACAGCCCCTGCGCCTCGACCAGGAACGGCATGCCCCACAGCAG
This sequence comes from Streptomyces sp. WAC 04229, assembly GCF_003947455.1. Classification (GTDB taxonomy): domain Bacteria; phylum Actinomycetota; class Actinomycetes; order Streptomycetales; family Streptomycetaceae; genus Streptomyces. Next base: position 20,457 of record NZ_QHJH01000074.1, read on the forward strand.
CAGGAAGACCATCGCCGGGAACTGGGTGGTGAAGTGCACCCACAGCCCCAGCCGCGTCCCCGGCTCCCGCCAGGACAGCGCGATCTGCCGCCTTACGTACGCGGCCCCCTGATGCGGCATCGGCTCCGGCTCGTGTCCCTCGGGGTGGTCCTTCAGGAAGAGCAGCAGCAGGACGAAGACCACCACACCGGCGAGCGCGCTGCCCGCGAACGCGGCCGTCCAGCCGACGCCGTGCAGCAGCCGGGCGAGGACGAGGGTGGAGACCAGGTTGCCCGCCATGCCGACGAGACCGGCGAGCTGGGCGACCATCGGCCCCCGGCGGGCGGGGAACCAGCGGGTGCCCAGCCGCAGCACGCTGATGAAGGTCATCGCGTCGCCGCAGCCCAGCAGCGCCCGCGAGGCGAGCGCCATCCCGTACGACGGTGAGAAGGCGAAGCCGAGCTGCCCGGCCGTGAAGAGCACCACGCCGATTCCCAGCACCCGCTTGGTGCCGAGCCGGTCGACCAGCAGGCCGACGGGTATCTGCATGCCCGCGTAGACCAGCAGCTGGAGGATGGAGAAGGTGGACAGCGCCGAGGCGTTGACGTGGAAGCGGTCGGCGGCGTCGAGACCGGCGACCCCCAGCGACGTACGGAAGATGACGGCGACGAAGTAGACGGCGACGCCGATGCCCCAGACGGCCATCGCGCGCCGGCCGCCCGGCGGATCGCCGGGCAGGCCGCGCCCGGCCGAGGTGGCCGTGCTCATCGGACCTCCCCCCGCGCCAGGTTCGAGAACCAGCCCACGTGGCGGCCGACGACGCCGACCGCCGCCTCCGCGTCCCCCGCACGCAGCGCGTCGAGGATCTCCTCGTGCTCGGCGAGGGTCTTGGCGATCCGGTCGGGATGCGAGTGCATGACGGCCACGCCCATGCGCAGCTGGCGGTCGCGGAGCTGGTCGTAGAGGCGGGAGAGGATCTCGTTGCCGCCGCTGCGGACGATCTCGGCGTGGAAGCAGCGGTCGGTGACGGAGGCGGCGACGAAGTCCCCGGCGGCGGCCTGCTCCTTCTGCCGGGCGAGCAGTTCCTCCAGCCGTTCGACGAGTCCGGGCGGTGCGGGTACGGCCTTCCTGGCCGCGTGCTCCTCGACCAGCAGCCGGGTTTCCACCACGTCCGCGATCTCCTGGGCGGACACGGGCAGGACCAGCGCGCCCTTCTTCGGGTAGAGCCGGATCAGGCCCTCGGCCTCCAGCCGGAGCAGGGCCTCGCGCACCGGCGTGCGGGAGACGCCCACGGCCTCCGCCAGCTCGCCCTCGGTGAGCAGCGTCCCGCCCTCGTAGCGGCGCTCCAGGACGCCCTGTTTGACGTGGGTGTAGACGCGGTCCGCCGCGGGGGGCTGCTTCACTGCCGTGCTCATGCCGACAGGATAGATACAACAGGGACGCAAGACGGGTCCGGTCCACCATGCGGACGCCCGGTCACCCATCAGGAGGAGCCCTCGCCCCACCCCTGCCGCAGGGCAACCTTCCGTGCTATTCACGAGTCGCACAGTCGCGGCCCCACCGCACTGACCACAACACGGCCGCGTCTCTGGGGAATTCACCACAATCGGGGTATTTGACTTGATAAACAGCATTCTGGGCAGCCGCTCCCGCAGAGCCGCCGCCGTCACGCTGACCGGCGGCGTCGTCCTCGCGACCGGCGTCCTCGCCTCCGCCCCCGCCCAGGCCGCCGAGCGCGGGTGGAAGACCAACGGCGTACGCGCCGCCGCCCCGGCGCCGTCGATCGCCGCCAAGGGCGGCTTCGTGATGAACGACGCGAACGGCGCCTCGCTCTACACCAAGGCCGCCGACACCAAGCGCTCCACCGGCTCCACGACCAAGATCATGACTGCCAAGGTCGTGCTCGCGCAGCCGAAGCTGAACCTGGACGCCAAGGTCACGATCCAGATGGCGTACAGCGACTACATCGTGTCGAAGAACGCCTCCTCCGCCCGTCTGATCGTCGGCGACAAGGTGACGGTCCGGCAGCTGCTCTACGGGCTGATGCTGCCGTCCGGCTGCGACGCGGCGTACGCGCTGGCCGACAAGTTCGGCTCGGGCAGCACGCGGGCGGCCCGGGTGAAGTCGTTCATCGGCAAGATGAACTCCACCGCCAAGAGCCTCGGCCTGAAGAACACGCACTTCGACTCGTTCGACGGCATCGGCAACGGCAAGAACTACTCCACGCCGCGCGACCTGACGAAGCTCGCGAGCAACGCGATGAAGAGCTCGACCTTCCGCACGATCGTCAAGACCAAGAAGTACACGGCGAAGACGGTCACCAAGACGGGCGGCACCCGCACCATGGCGGCCTGGACCAACACCAACACACTGCTGAGCAGTTACAGCGGCGCGATCGGGGTGAAGACGGGCTCGGGCCCGGAGGCCAAGTACTGCCTGGTCTTCGCGGCGACCCGGAAGGGCAAGACCGTCGTCGGCACGGTGCTGGCGTCCACGTCGTCCAACCAGCGCGCGGCCGACGCCACCAAGCTCATGAACTACGGCTTCGGCAAGCTCTGACCGGACCGGGCCGCGCGTCCCGGACGGGGACGCGCGGCCCGGTTCGTCCCGGCTACGCCCAGCTGATCAACCGCTTCGGCTGCTCCAGGACCGCCGCCACGTCGGCGAGGACCTTGGAGCCCAGTTCGCCGTCGACCAGGCGGTGGTCGAAGCTCAGGGCCAGGGTCGTCACCTGACGCGGCTTCACCTTGCCCTTGTGCACCCACGGCTGGAGCTTGATCGCGCCGACCGCGAGGATCGCGGACTCGCCGGGGTTGAGGATCGGCGTGCCGGTGTCCACGCCGAAGACGCCGACGTTGGTGATGGTCACCGTGCCGCCCTGCATGGCGCCGGGGCTGGTCCTGCCCTCCCGCGCCGTCGACACCAGCTCGCCCAGGGACCCCGCCAGCTGCGGCAGCGTCTGGGCGTGGGCGTCCTTGATGTTCGGGACGATCAGGCCCCGCGGGGTCGCGGCGGCGATGCCCAGGTTGACGTAGTGCTTGACCACGATCTCCTGCGCCGCCTCGTCCCAGGAGGCGTTGACGTCCGGGTTGCGCTTGATCGCGACCAGCAGGGCCTTGGCGATCAGGAGGAGCGGGTTCACGCGCAGGCCCGTGTACTCCTTGTCCTGCTTCAGCTCCTCGACCAGCTTCATCGTGCGCGTCACGTCGACCGTCACGAACTCGGTGACGTGCGGCGCGGTGAACGCCGAACCGACCATCGCCGCCGCCGTCGCCTTGCGGACACCCTTGACCGGGATCCGGGTCTCGCGTGCGGTGTCGTGCGACGCCGGCGCCACCGGTGCCGGGGCAGCCGCCGCGGGGGCCGCCTGCGGCTCCGGCCGGGCCGGCGCGACGGCCGCGTGCACGTCCTCGCGGGTGATGATGCCGTCCGGGCCGGAGGGCACCACGGTCGCCAGGTCGACACCGAGGTCCTTGGCCAGCTTGCGCACCGGCGGCTTGGCCAGCGGGCGCTCGCCGGGGACCGGCGCGGCGGCCGGCGCGTGGCCGTTCCCATGGCCGTTCATCTCGGCCTGGATCGCGGCCGCCGCCGGGGCCTGCCGGTCGTCCGGGGTCTGCCCGACCTTGCGCGGGCGCCGACGGGTCGCGGAGGTGGACACCCCGTACCCCACCAGGACCGGCTGGCGGCCCTCCGGCTTCTTCTCCTCGGCCTCGGCCGGCGCCTCCTCGGCGGCCGGGGCCGCCTCCTGTACGGGGGCCTCGGCCGCCGCGCCGCCCACGGCGACCGCGATGATCGACGTGCCCACGTCGACGGTGGTGCCCTCGGGGAAGTGCAGCTCGCGGACCACACCGTCGTAGGGGATGGGCAGCTCGACGGCGGCCTTGGCCGTCTCGACCTCGCACACCACCTGCCCGTCGGTGACCGTGTCACCGGGCTGGACGTACCACTTGAGGATCTCGGCCTCGGTGAGCCCCTCACCCACGTCGGGCATCTTGAACTCACGCACGGAGCTGTCCGTCATCGTCGTCACGCTCCCCTCCTCAGTACGCCAGCGAGCGGTCGACGGCATCCAGCACCCGGTCCAGGTCGGGCAGGTACTCCTCCTCCAGACGCGCCGGCGGGTACGGGGCGTGGTAGCCGCCGACCCGGAGCACCGGGGCCTCCAGGTGGTAGAAGCAGCGCTCCGTGATCCGGGCCGCGATCTCCGCGCCCGAGCCCAGGAACACCGGTGCCTCGTGGACCACGACCAGGCGGCGGGTCTTCTCCACCGACGCCTGGATCGTGTCGAAGTCGATCGGGGAGATGGACCGCAGGTCCACCACCTCCAGCGACCTGCCCTCCTCGGCCGCCGCGTCGGCGACCTCCTGGCAGAGCTTCACCATCGGGCCGTACGCGGCCAGCGTGAGGTCGCCGCCCTCGCGCACCACACGCGCGGTGTGCAGCGGGCCCGGGATGGCCTCGCGGTTGACCTCGGCCTTGTCCCAGTAGCGCCGCTTGGGCTCGAAGTAGATCACCGGGTCGTCGCTCTGGATGGCCTGCTGCATCATCCAGTAGGCGTCCGCCGAATTCGACGGGGAGACCACCTTCAGGCCCGCCACGTGCGCGAACAGCGCCTCGGGGGACTCGGAGTGGTGCTCGACCGCGCCGATGCCGCCGCCGTAGGGGATGCGGATGACGATCGGCATCTTGACCTTGCCCAGCGAGCGGGCGTGCATCTTGGCCAGCTGGGTGACGATCTGGTCGTAGGCCGGGAAGACGAATCCGTCGAACTGGATCTCCACCACCGGCCGGTAGCCGCGCAGGGCCAGGCCGATGGCGGTGCCGACGATGCCGGACTCGGCCAGCGGGGTGTCGATGACCCGGTCCTCGCCGAAGTCCTTCTGGAGGCCGTCGGTCACCCGGAAGACACCGCCGAGCTTGCCGACGTCCTCGCCCATGATCAGGACCTTGGGGTCCGAGTCCAGTGCGCGGCGCAGCGACTCGTTGATCGCCTTGGCCAGCGCCATCTTTTCCGCTGCCATGTCAGACCCCCTCTGCCTCGGCGAACGACGCCTGGTAGGCGGCGAACTGGGCTCGCTCCTCGTCGACGAGCGCGTGCCCGTCCGCGTACACGTTCTCGAAGATGGCGAACCGGTCCGGGTCCGGCATGGCACGGACCACTTCGCGCACTCGTTTGCCCAACGCCTCGCTCTCCGCCTCCAGTTCCCCGAAGAATCCCTCGTCCGCGTGGTTTACGGCCTCCAGGAAGCGGCGAAGACGCAGGATCGGGTCCTTCGCCTCCCAGGCGGCACGCTCGTCGTCGTGCCGGTAGCGGGAGGGGTCGTCCGAGGTGGTGTGGGCGCCCATGCGGTACGTGTACGCCTCGATGAGCGCCGGGCCCTCGCCGCGCCGCGCCCGCTCCAGCGCCCACCGGGTGACCGCGAGGACGGCCAGCGCGTCGTTGCCGTCGACGCGGACGCCGGGGAAGCCGAAGCCCTGGGCCCGCTGGTAGAGCGGCACGCGGGTCTGCTTCTCGTTGGACTCGGAGATCGCCCACTGGTTGTTCTGGCAGAAGAACACCACGGGGGCGTTGTAGACGGCGGCGAAGTTGAACGCCTCGCTGACGTCGCCCTGGCTGGAGGCGCCGTCGCCGAAGTAGGCGATCACGGCCGAGTCCGCGCCGTCCTTGGTGATGCCCATCGCGTAGCCCGTGGCGTGCAGCGCCTGCGAGCCGATCACGATGGTGTACAGGTGGAAGTTGTTGCCGTTGGGGTCCCAGCCGCCGTTGTTCACGCCGCGGAACATGCCGAGGAGGTTGGTCGGGTCGACCCCGCGGCACCAGGCGACGCCGTGTTCGCGGTAGGTCGGGAAGACGTAGTCGTCCTCGCGGGTGGCCCGGCCGGAGCCGATCTGGGCGGCCTCCTGGCCGAGCAGCGAGGCCCACAGGCCCAGCTCGCCCTGGCGCTGCAGGGCGGTGGCCTCGGCGTCGAAGCGCCGGGTGAGCACCATGTCGCGGTACAGGCCGCGCAGCTCGTCGGGGGTGATGCCGTCGACGAACGAGGCGTACTCGGCGTACGGCGAGTTCTTGGCGGGCTTCACGCGCTCGCCCTCGGGGGTCAGCAGCTGCACCAGCTCCGTCTCGGAGCCCTTCTGAGCAGCGGTGCGGGTGGTGCGAGTGGTGCGTGCGGTGCGCTTGCCGGTGGTCTCGGCTTGGGTGCCGGTGGTGCCGGCCGCCTTGCTTCCGGCGCTGCGTCGCGGCTTGCGCGCGGCAGTGCTCTCGGTCACGTGTGCTCCTCCGTCGGTCCGGCCCCCGGGTTCGCCGGAAGCCAGTGCGGCTCACCTGTGTCCCGGCGGTCGCACGAGGGTGGGTGCGGCCCGATCGGGGGACAGGCGTGACAGGTGCCCCGGCGAGCGCCCTGCGAACTGCACGTTACCCAGTGCTCCACATTTCTGTGAAACCCCTCCTGACCTGCGTTTTTACTCGGATTTCCAAGTAAATCGGCGAAGTGCGGAAGTTGTCCTGGTCACAGCCTCGCAGGGGGCCGGAACAACGGCACGTTATCCCGGCCACCCCGGGCACGGGAAGGGTTGGTGTGTGACACTGACCGCGTGCGCGAAGACGGAAAAATCCGGGTATTCCTCCTCGACGACCACGAGGTGGTGCGCCGGGGGGTGCACGATCTGCTCTCGGGCGAGTCCGACATCGAGGTGGTCGGCGAGGCCGGCACGGTGGCCGGCGCCGCGGCCCGGGTCATGGCCACCCGTCCGGACGTGGCGGTGCTGGACGTCCGGCTGCCCGACGGCAGCGGCGTCGAGGTGTGCCGCGACATCCGCTCCCGGGACGAGTCCGTCCGCTGCCTCATGCTGACCTCCTTCGCCGACGACGAGGCCCTCTTCGACGCGATCATGGCGGGCGCCTCCGGCTACGTCCTCAAGGACATCCGGGGCGCCGAGCTGCTGAGCGCCGTACGCGGCGTGGCGGCCGGCAAGTCGCTGCTCGACCCCGCGGCCACCGCGCGGGTGCTGGACCGGCTGCGCGACGGCGGCGCCAAGCCCGACGGCCGGCTGGCCCGCCTGACCGACCAGGAGCGCCGCATCCTGGAGCTGATCGGCGAGGGGATGACCAACCGCGCGATCGGCGAGCGGCTGAACCTGGCGGAGAAGACGATCAAGAACTACGTGTCGAGTCTGCTGGCCAAGCTCGGGATGCAGCGGCGTTCCCAGGCGGCGGCCTTCGTGGCCCGACTGGAGGCGGAGGGCCGCTGAGCCGCCCGAATCGGGACTTACGTCCCGTCCTGCCGGGGCGGGCGACTCTGTCGCCGCTGCTTCCGGACGCGCACAGTGAGTGCATGCCCACCGACGCACAGCACGCCGTAGGCCTGCTCGCCCGCACCGCCTACGGCCGTGCCGCCACGACCATGCGCGCCCTGCCCTTCCTCGCGTTCGCGCGCCACATCGTGGCCGACGCCCGGGTGCTGCTCCGCATGCCGCGCAGCTGCGGCTACCACCAGGTCTGCGCCGGGAGCGTCGTCGCGTACGGCGCCGACAACCTGAGCACCGCCCGGCCCGGCGAGAGCCTGTGGACGGCTCAGGTGGTGGGCCGGTGCGAGGCGCACGAGCCGAGCGCCGCCGAGGTCGAGCGCTTCGGCCCCGCACCGCGCCGGGTGGACGGCGAGCCGTTCGACCCGGTCTATCTGCGGATCGAGCCGCAGTTCGGTTCGGTGCACGTCACGGAGGACACCGTCGGCACCCTGTGAACCGGGTGCCGCGGTGATCACTCGCCCGGGTTCGCGGGATCCTCGGTGTTCTCGCCTCCGCCGGAGCCGCCCGTGGGACCGCCCGTCGGATCGGTCGTGGGCGTCGTCGGATCCGTGGTCGGGTCGTCCGTCGGCGTCGTCGGGTCGCCGGTCGGGTCACCGGTCGGGTCGCCGGTCGGGTCCTGCGTCTCGCTCTGCGACGGGGTGTAGGAAGGCGAGTACGACGGGGTGTAGTCCCCACCCGTGCCGCCCCCGCCGTTGTCCTCGTCCGTGCCCGGGTCGGTGTTCTCCTGCGTCTCCTCGTCGCTGGGCGACGGGCTGGGCGACTCGTCGCCGGTGCTCTCCGAAACGCTGGCGGACGGACTCTTGTCCGTGTCGGTGCCGCCCTTGCCGCCACCGCCGTTGTTCAGGGCCAGCGCGACGCCGGCCGCGATGGCGATGACCGCGAGGACGGCCAGTATCCACAGCTTGCCGCGGCCGCTGCCCTTGTTGCCGTTGCCCTCGAAGCCGCCGTCGTCGCCCCCGCCGTAGCGGCCGGGCAGGATCGGCTGCGGGATCTGCTGGGTGCCCGACGCGCCGTGGCCGGGGTTCGGCATCACCGACGTGCCGGCGAGACCGGCCGCCGGCGTCTGCCGGCCGTCGTGCGCGGTGACCGGGCCGGTGTTCCAGGTACCGGTGTGGCTGCCCTGCTCGTAGAGCATCTGGAGCCCGTACTGGACCAGCCCGCGCATCTCCTCGGCGGTCTGGAAGCGGTCGTCGGGCTCCTTGGCCAGCGAGCGCATCACGAGGCCGTCCAGCTCCGGCGGGGTGGCGTCGGAGACCTCGGACGGGGGCGTCGGGATGTCCTGGACGTGCTGGTAGACCACGGACAGCGGGGTCTCGCCGGTGAACGGCGGGCGCAGCGCGAGCAGTTCGTAGAGCAGGCAGCCGGTGGCGTACAGGTCGGAGCGGTGGTCCACGGCCTTGCCGAGGGCCTGCTCCGGGGAGAGGTACTGCGGGGTTCCCATGACCATGCCGGTCTGCGTCATCGTCGTGGACGCGCCGTGCAGGGCGCGGGCGATGCCGAAGTCCATCACCTTCACCGCGCCGTTGTTGGTGATGATGACGTTGGCCGGCTTGATGTCGCGGTGCACGATGCCGTGCTGGTGCGAGTAGGCGAGCGCCTCCAGGACACCGGAGACGATGATCAGCGCCTGCTCGGGGCCGGGCGCCTCGGCGTTCAGCAGGAGGTCGCGGATGGTGCGGCCCTCGACGATCTCCATCACGATGTACGGCACGGACTGGCCGCCGACGAAGTCCTCGCCGGAGTCGTACACGGCGACGATCGCGTGGTGGTTGAGGCCGGCCACCGACTGCGCCTCGCGCGTGAAGCGCGCCTTGGAGACCGGGTCCTCGGCCAGGTCGGCACGGAGCAGCTTGACCGCCACGGTGCGGCCCAGGCGGACGTCCTCGGCGGCGAACACCTCGGCCATGCCGCCCCGCCCGAGCCTGCGGGTCAGCCGGTACCGGCCGTCGCCGACCAGGCCGCCGTTGCCCCAGGTCTCCGGCGCGTCAGCCATACCGCCGCCATTCGCCTCGGGATCGGACGGGCCCTGGGCGCGCTGCTGCTGTGCCATCAGTCCTCGCCGTCGTTTCTGCCCGCGGTGCGCGCGGTGTTGTTACGGTCTCCGTCGGCCACGCTACAGGCTCCGCGGCGGCCTCCGGTCCGGGATGGGGGGCCGGGACCGGACATGAGACGGACCGGTCATGAAACCCTGGTTCCTTACTGTCGTGCAAATTCTGTGTACCGGCGGTACGGCGGCTGTAACGCTTCCGCGACGCTTCTTTCGCGTACGGTCACGGAACGGGCACCGCGCTTGACGTGTCAGTGCCCTCGGGCAGACTTGGCCGGGAATAGCACTTTCGATCACGAGCGCGCGGCCTGCTGCCACCGGCGCCGCGGCGCCTATGGGGGACGCAGAGACATGAGCCAGGACGCCGGACAGGGCCGGTACGCGGGGCGCGCGCTCGCCGGCGGCCGCTACCAGCTGCGCGACTTGCTCGGCGAGGGCGGCATGGCCTCCGTGCACCTGGCGTACGACTCGGTCCTCGACCGCCAGGTCGCGATCAAGACGCTCCACACCGAGCTGGGCCGGGAGCAGGCCTTCCGCGAGCGCTTCCGCCGCGAGGCCCAGGCCGTGGCCAAGCTCACGCACACCAACATCGTCTCGGTCTTCGACACCGGCGAGGACGAGCTGGACTCCATGACGACGCCGTACATCGTCATGGAGTACGTCGAGGGCCGCCCGCTGGGCTCGGTGCTCGACGAGGACGTCCGGCAGCAGGGCGCGATGCCCGCCGACAAGGCGCTGAAGATCACCGCGGACGTGCTGGCGGCCCTGGAGATCAGCCACGAGATGGGCCTGGTCCACCGGGACATCAAGCCGGGCAACGTGATGATGACCAAGCGCGGCGTGGTCAAGGTCATGGACTTCGGCATCGCCCGCGCCATGCAGTCCGGCGTCACCTCGATGACGCAGACCGGCATGGTGGTCGGCACCCCGCAGTACCTCTCGCCCGAACAGGCCCTCGGCCGCGGCGTGGACGCCCGCTCCGACCTGTACTCGGTCGGCATCATGCTGTTCCAACTGGTCACCGGGCGGCTGCCGTTCGACGCGGACTCGCCGCTGGCCATCGCGTACGCGCACGTGCAGGAGGAGCCGGTGGCCCCCTCCTCGGTCAACCGGTCGCTGCCCCCGGCGGTGGACGCGCTGGTGGCCCGCGCCCTGAAGAAGAACCCGAACGAACGCTTCCCGAGCGCCGAGGCCATGCGGGACGAGTGCCTGCGGGTGGCGCAGTCCTTCCACGCCGCCCCGCCGAGCATCGTGCCGGGCGCGGCCGCGGCGAGCGGCGCGGGTGTCGGCTCCGCGGTCTTCCCGCCGGTCGACCAGGGCACCCCGGCCCCCAGCGGCCCCGTCCAGACGCCGTACCAGCCCACTCCGGCCCCGAACCCGTACGGCGGCCAGGCGCCCGCCACGCACTCGCCCGCCGCCTATGGCTACCCGCAGCAAGGCGGCTACCAGACGCCCGCCCCGTACGGGCAGCACGGGCAGCACGGGCAGCACGGGCAGCAGGGAGCGTCCACGCCGCCGCCGTACAACCTGACGCCGTCGGCCCCGGCCTCCGGCGGGGCGGGCGGGCGCAGGAACAACAAGCCGGTGATCATCGGCTCGATCGTCGTCGCCGTGGTGGCCGTCGGCGGACTGGTCGGCGCGCTGCTGATGAACGGCGGCGGCGGTGAGGACCCGGAGGGCGGCGGCTCCCCCAGTGCCTCCGTGTCGGCGTCGAAGGCGGCGGGCTACCGCGGGCCGGACAAGACGAAGACCATAGAGAAGGACGAGTGCACCGAGCCGGAGGAGTCGTACAACGACCCCGACAAGATCAAGGTGCCGGACTTCACGTTCAAGTACATCGGCTCGGTCAAGGAGTGCTTCAACGCCGCGGGCTGGCGGATGAAGGTCGTCGAGGTCGACGAGAACACGTACGGCGAGGGCTCGATCCGGGACCAGTTCCCGGCGGCCGGCACGGACGTCGACCCGGAGGACATGCCGGAGATCCAGCTCAAGGTCTCGACGGGCAACCCGGCCTCCGAGTGAGCGCGTGACAGCGGCGAAGGGCCCGGCAGCAGCGGCTGCCGGGCCCTTCGTGTCGTCGTGGGGGAGACTCCCGCGGGTCGGGAGTCCCACCAGAGGCTAGAGGTACGGGCCGCCCGAGCGGCCGCCCGGCTGCGGGGGCTCCTCTCCGTCCGGGGCGACCCCCGGCGGCAGGGCGCGGCGCATCTGCTCCAGCTGGGCCCGCGCGGCCATCTGCTGGGCGAACAGCGTGGTCTGGATGCCGTGGAACAGGCCCTCCAGCCAGCCGACCAGCTGCGCCTGCGCGATCCGCAGTTCGGCGTCGGTCGGGGTGACGTCGTCCGTGAACGGCAGGGAGAGCCGCTCCAGCTCCTCGACCAGCTCCGGCGCCAGTCCGTCCTCCAGCTCCTTCACCGAGCTGGAGTGGATCTCCTTGAGCCGGGCCCGGCTCGCCTCGTCCAGGGGCGCGACGCGCACCTCCTCCAGCAGCTGCTTGATCATGCTGCCGATCCGCATGACCTTGGCAGGCTGTTCCACCTGCTCGGTCACCGGAATCTCGCGGGAGTCGTCGTCCCCGCCACCGCCGCTGAGCGCCATTCCGTCCTGGCCGACGACCAGGATCTGGGGGTTCTCCGGCGACCTGTCGTTCCTCGGCATCTCCATGCCGCCATTGTCTCGCACCGGTGCGTGGCGGCCGGGCGGTGCCCCCGCCCAAAGGGGCCGCACCGCGTTCGGCCCCGCCCGAAATGCCGGAATAGTCGCTTGGTGTGAGGCTTGTTCCGTCGATTTTCCACGACTGGTTACACCGGGAGGGGGTCACGGACGTGACTCCATGGCTGCGCACACTGCGAGCGACGGGACTGGTGGGGGCACTGGGGTTCGGCGCGCTGGTGGCGCCGTACGGGGTGGG
>NZ_QHJH01000075.1 GCF_003947455.1 Streptomyces sp. WAC 04229
GGGTGGGGGAGTCGACGGGGACGGTGGACAGGGAACGGGTGGTCGCCATGAGACGTCAGCTCTTTCGCGCGAGGAGTTCGTCGGGAGGGGCGACGGGCGCGAGTTCATGGTCGGGCGCGTCGCGGGACGTACGTCGTGCGCGCCGGCCGAAGGCCTGGGGTGTACGGCTTTCTAGCGGGCCGGCGCGATCGTCGCGCGGCAACACACCCGGTCGAAGTCGTCGTGCTGACGGGAAGGCCAGAAGGGCTCGAGGTCATGGCGACCCGTCGCTGCGTACTTCCGGAAGCTGGCCATGGGCCCATTGAAGCAGACGGCGGCGCCGCGCAGGAGACTCCTCTCACTGCGTGGACGCGGACTGGCGTGAAGTATTCCCCGGCCGGATCACCCCTCCAGCCTTCTGCGCCAGTTCAGCGGGGTGACGGTGATCGCGCGGCCCGGATCGCCGTCCCACTCCGTGGACAGCCCGGACCCGGCGAACGCGGCCACGACCTCGTGCCCCACGGCCGCGGTCGTCTCCTCGGAACCGTCGAAACCGCCGTAGTGCAGCGTGAGTCCGTACCCCTCGGCGGCGGCCTCGGTGCTCTGCTGGTGGAAGAAGACGAAGCCGCGCGCCCCCGGGTGCTCCGCGCCTATCTCCGTGGTGCCGCAGCCGCGGCAGCAGGTGAAGTTCTCCCGGGCCGTGAGCCCGGCCGCGTCCAGGGCCTCGAAGACCCGGGTGAGCCGGTCCGGGTCGGTGGTCGCGTCGCCCCAGGACTCCTGCTCCGCCAGCCGCTCCAGCCACAGCCGGTCCACCAACCGCCGCGCCTGGGCCCTCGACACCGGCCGTTCGCCGTGCTCGCCGCCCACGAGGTGGTCCTCGGCGATCTCGGCGAGCACCGCCCGGTCGTCGTAGCCGCAGAGCAGCCGTTCGCGCACCCGCCGCTCGACCTGCTCGCGGACCTCGTCCGGCAGGTCCGGCACGTCCTCCGCCGGTCCGAGGTCGACCGGCTCCCAGCCGACGCCCGCGTCCCAGCCGGTCTCCCGGCGTGCCCAGCCGGTCAGCAGGTCCGCCACGCGGCCGGGGTCCGCGAGATCCGTCCCGAAGAACGCGTCCTCGGCGGCCCGGTGCTCCAGCCGGTAGTCCCCGCCCTCCTCGTGCCACACCTGGGCGAACACGTCGGGGATGTCGGGTATCCGCTGGGCCACCAGGAACCGGTCGCCGGTGGCGCCGATCCGCGTCACCAGCGCGCGCAGCTCCGCCGCCCGGATCCGGGTGTGCGTCCGCCCGTTCTCCGTCTCGACCTTGATGGTGAGGCTCCCGTCGATCTCCATGTCCCCACCATGGCACGCGCCACCGACAACGCCGAGGGGCGTCCACCGCGACGGTGGACGCCCCTCGGGAGCGGGTGGGGTCTGATCAGACCTGGCCGGCCTTCTCCAGGGCCGAGCAGCAGGTGTCGACGAGCAGGCGGGTCACCACGTACGGGTCGACGTTGGCGTTGGGGCGGCGGTCCTCGATGTAGCCCTTGCCGTCCTTCTCGACCTGCCACGGGATGCGCACCGAGGCACCGCGGTCGGAGACGCCGTAGGAGTACTCGTTCCACGGGGCGGTCTCGTGCAGGCCGGTCAGGCGGTCGTCGATGCCGGCACCGTAGTTCTTGACGTGGTCGAGCGGCTTGGAGCCCTCGCCGAGCGACTCGGCGGCGGTGATGATCGCGTCGTAGCCCTCGCGCATCGCCTTGGTGGAGAAGTTGGTGTGCGCGCCCGCGCCGTTCCAGTCGCCCTTGACCGGCTTGGGGTCGAGGGTGGCGGAGACCTCGAAGTCCTCGGCGGTGCGGTAGAGCAGCCAGCGGGCCACCCACAGCTGGTCGGAGACCTCCAGCGGCGCCAGCGGGCCGACCTGGAACTCCCACTGGCCGGGCATGACCTCGGCGTTGATGCCGGAGATGCCGAGACCGGCCTTCAGGCAGTTCTCCAGGTGCGCCTCGACGACGTCACGGCCGAAGATCTCGTCCGAGCCGACACCGCAGTAGTAGCCGCCCTGCGCGGCCGGGAAGCCGCCCTCGGGGAAGCCGAGCGGGCGGGCGCCCTTGAAGAAGGTGTACTCCTGCTCGATGCCGAAGATCGGCTCCTGGGCCGCGAACCGCTCGGACAGCTCGGCCAGCGCGGCGCGCGTGTTGGACGGGTGCGGCGTCATGTCCGTGTCCAGGACCTCGCACAGCACCAGGACGTCGTCGCCGCCGCGGATCGGGTCGGGGCAGGAGAAGACAGGCTTGAGCACGCAGTCCGAGGAGCTGCCCTCGGCCTGGTTGGTGGAGGAGCCGTCGAAGCCCCAGATCGGCAGGGCGTCGAGACCGGCGGGAGCACCCGTGATGATCTTCGTCTTGGAACGGAGTTTGGCCGTCGGCTCGGTGCCGTCGATCCAGATGTACTCAGCCTTGAAGGTCACGGGGCCACATCCTTCGGGGTGGGTCTGGGCGCACTTGCGGGTGCTGCGGCGCTGCGGCACTGGGGCGCCGCTTCTACTGCGCAGCAGCGTGTCAACAGGCGATTTCCCGACCGTTGCCCGTGTGTGAACCCCGTGTTACCTGGGGTGGATGTGGCCCGTCTCTCACGGTGCGCGCCCGTCCTCGGCCGCCGACTCGCGCACGCCGGCCAGGAAGGAACGGATCGCCGCCGTCTCCCGTTCGTCGTACCCGCGCAGCAGTTCCACCGCGCGCCCGATCAGCGGGCCCGCCCCCGGCCGCAGCACGCCGGCCGGCGACCGCCACCCCCGCACGGTCGCCGACCTGACCGGCTGGCTGGACGCGCTCCTCGACGGCCTCGGCATCCGGGCCGCCGCCCTGGGCGGGCACTCCTGCGGCGCCTGGATCGCCCTGTCGTACGCCCTGCACGCACCCGAACGGGTACGCCGCCTGTTCCTCCTGGACCCGACCCAGTGCTTCGCCGGGTTCAAGGCGGCCTACCTGCTGCGTGCGGCGCCGGTGCTGCTGCGGCCGGCTCCGCGCCGGACACGCGCCTTCCTGGAATGGGAGACCGGTGCGACCCCGCTCGACCCGGACTGGCTCGCCCTCCAGGAGGCGGCCGTCGGCTTCCCCGCCCGCCGTCCGGTGACCGGACCGCGTCCGGCGCCCGACGCGCTGCGCGCACTGGACGCGCCGGTCCTGCTGCTCCTGGCCGGGAACAGCAGGACCCTCCCCCACTCTCGGCTTCGCTCGAGCGGGGGGACCCCCATCCCCGCCGAGGTGGCGGCCCGGGCGCGGGAGCTGCTGCCGCGCGTGGAGGTGGCCGTCCTGCCGGACGTGTCCCATCACGCGCTGCCGCAGGCCGCGCCGCCCGGGCTGGGCCGCCGCCTCAGCGAGTTCCTCGCCGGGCCGGGTGACTGAGCCTCACCCGACCTTCTCGATCAGCGCCCGCCGGATCAGGAACTTGCCCTCCTCCCGGACCTGTTCGAACGCGGCGTTGTTCAGCAGCGCGCAGCTGCCCGAGACCGAGTTCACCTCCACCGTGGTGGACTTGCCGTTGTCGAGGTTGGTCACCTTGAGCCGGGTGCCCACGGGGAACTGGTTGCTGGAGGCGGCGGGCGCGCCGCCCTCGCCGGAGAGGGTGACGGTGGAGCCGTTGCACACCTGCTCACCCGCCTGCGCGCCACCGCCGGCCTGCTCCCCGGCCTGTTCCTCCCCGGCCTGCTGGCCGGCGTCCTGCCCGGCTCCCGCGCCCGCCTCCTGGCCCGCGTCCTGCCCGGCCGCCGGGGGCTGTGTCGCCTGGGAGTCCTGAGCCGACTCCCCGGCGGTGCATCCCGAGGCCTCCTGCTTGCGCTCGATCTCCGCGATGACGGCCTCGCGGTTGGCGATCCGGGCCTCGGACTGCGCGTCGGGGTTGGCCCGCTGGCCCTCGATGAACCGCTGGTTGTTGCCGAGCGCCGTGGCCAGACCCTGGCAGACGGTCGAGTCCTGCGCGGACCTGGTCTGCGCGTTCTGGTCGGTCTGCGCGGCGTTCGACGCGTTCGCCGTCACGAAGGCCCCGCCGCCCGCCACCGCCGCGGCGCTGACCAGCAGCGCGATCTTCTTCTTCGTGTCGAGAGTTCTCCTGCGCGACATGCGCGCCTCCTGAGGGATAGGGGAGCGTACGCCGCTATGTACGAGATACCGAACGCGGTTACTCAGCAGTCACGCCGATTCGCGCACGTAACCTGCGTCACAGAGCGCCCTGTTCGTGCGCCAGCGCGTCACGCACCGCCTCGTCGGTGCGGCCCACCACGGCCGTTCCGTCGGTCGCCGTGATGATCGGACGCTGGATCAGCTTGGGGTGCCCGGCGAGCGCGCTGATCCAGCGGTCGCGTGACGCCGCGTCACGGGGCCAGTCCTTGAGACCCAGTTCCTTGGCCGCGGCTTCCTGGGTGCGGGTGATGTCCCAGGGCTCGAGGCCGAGACGGACGAGCACCTGACGGATCTCGTCCTCGGTGGGTACGTCCTCCAGGTAGCGGCGGACGGTGTAGTCGGCGCCCTCGGCGTCGAGCAGGCTGAGCGCGCTGCGGCACTTCGAGCAGGCCGGATTGATCCAGATCTCCATGCCGGACACGGTAGCCGAGGGCTCCCGAAACCCGTTCTCCCCGTCCGTCACAGCAACCCCGAAAGCCCTTGTGGCCAGGGGCTTTTGTCAGTGGGGGGCGGTAAAATAGAAGCAGTGTTCGAGGGTGTCGCCGGGTGGTCCGGACGGCGCCCTGACCGCGACAGGAGGATGCCCGTGCCCGCTGCCGCACTGAAGTCGAAGCCGTTGCCCACCCAGTCCACCGCCAAGCGGCCCGTCCAGCTCGACCTGCCGTACGCACCCGTGGAGAAGCGTCCGCTGCCGGCCGGCCGCCCCCGCGAGTGGTACGTCACGCACAACCGCCGGCTCAAGGCGATGCGGCTCGCCATCGCCCTGCTCGACTCCGGCGTCTACCTGCCGAACCAGGCGCGCAACGAGAGGATACGGAGCGCTGCGCTGACGATCGGGGTCCACCCGCCGTCGGACACCACGTGCCACATGGTGCGGGCGTTGATGCGGTACTCGCGGTGAGCCTGGCGCCGGGTGCCGTCCGTTGTGCGGTGCCCGGCGTCGTCGTTGCCGTCTTCGGGGGCTGCCGCCCCCAGACCCCCGCTCCGGCCTGAACGGCCTCGTCCCCGGAATCAGGACACCGCTGGAGCGCCGTGTGTGCACCCGCCGGACGATCTCGCCGTCCGGCCGCTGGGCCCAGCTGCCGATCACGCGGCCGTTCCACCACACCGTAGGCCCCATGTTCCCGCTTCTGTCGGACGGCGCCGGCCGCAGCTCGGGGGCGAGGTGCCAGTCCCGCTTCCGCCGGCCCATCGCCGCCCGGCGGAGGCCGGGCACCAGCGCCGCCCACGGCTCGGCCGGGCCGCACACCGGACCGGCGTCACCGGCGGCGACGTATCCCGTGCCCTCGTCCAGCGACACCGCCTGAGCCCCGATCGCGGCCGGCGCCCGGCGCACCGCCGTCACCCGCCAACGAGCAGCGCGGGCCGGCCTAGGGCACCCGGAAGTTGACGTACCCCAGCAGGACGATCACCGCGGCCACGCAGCCGAGCACGATGACGGTGGACACCCAGGACGACCGGCGCGACGAGCCCACGTGGTCGGGGTCGCCGCGGAACGGTACTGGTCCGGGAGGGTTCTCCTTCCAGCGCGCGGCGAGCATCCGGGCGCGCGCGGAGGGCTCCTTGTGCTCGGCGCCGTCCGCCCATCGGAGGTCGAACTCGCGCTCCTCGTCGTCCCGCTCAGCCATCTCCGGCACTCTCCCCGTCCCCCTGATCCGAACCCGACTCGAACAATCGTGTCACTGGACATGATTCCGGTCCCGCTCCGCGCTGTGAAGGGTTTCCGGCCACGGACGAAGGCGCCCCCGCCCCCGGAGAACGGGGGACGGGGGCGCCGGACGGCTCTGCCGTCGAGTCGATCACACGTCGAAGTACAGCTCGAACTCGTGCGGGTGCGGACGCAGCTGCAGCGGGGCGATCTCGTTCGCGCGCTTGTAGTCGATCCACGTCTCGATCAGGTCCGGCGTGAAGACGTCGCCCTGGAGGAGGAACTCGTGGTCGCCCTCCAGGCGGTCGAGGACCGCGCCGAGGGAGGTCGGGACCTGGGCCACGTTGGCGTGCTCCTCGGGAGCCAGCTCGTAGAGGTCCTTGTCGATCGGCTCGGCCGGCTCGATCTTGTTCTTGATGCCGTCCAGGCCCGCGAGCAGCAGGGCCGAGAAGGCCAGGTACGGGTTGCCGGAGGAGTCCGGGGCGCGGAACTCGACGCGCTTGGCCTTGGGGTTCGACCCGGTGATCGGGATACGCATCGCGGCGGACCGGTTGCGCTGCGAGTACACCAGGTTGATCGGCGCCTCGAAGCCCGGGACCAGGCGGTGGTAGGAGTTCACCGTCGGGTTGGTGAAGGCCAGCAGCGACGGGGCGTGCCGCAGGATGCCGCCGATGTAGTAGCGGGCGGTGTCGGACAGGCCGGCGTAGCCCTGCTCGTCGTAGAAGAGCGGCTCGCCGCCCGACCACAGCGACTGGTGGACGTGCATGCCCGAGCCGTTGTCACCGAAGATCGGCTTCGGCATGAAGGTCGCCGTCTTGCCGTTCTTCCAGGCCACGTTCTTCACGATGTACTTGAAGAGCTGGAGGTCGTCGGCCGCGGCGAGCAGCGTGTTGAACTTGTAGTTGATCTCCGCCTGGCCGGCGGTGCCCACCTCGTGGTGCTGGCGCTCGACCTTCAGGCCGGACCGCTCCAGCTCCAGGGAGATCTCGGCGCGCAGGTCGGCGAAGTGGTCGACCGGCGGGACCGGGAAGTAGCCGCCCTTGTAGCGGACCTTGTACCCGCGGTTGTCCTCCAGGGCGCCGGTGTTCCAGGCGCCGGCCTCGGAGTCGATGTGGTAGAAGGACTCGTTCGCGCTGGTGGCGAAGCGGACGGAGTCGAAGACGTAGAACTCCGCCTCCGGGCCGAAGAACGCCGTGTCGGCGATGCCGGTCGAGGCGAGGTAGGCCTCGGCCTTCTTCGCCACGTTGCGCGGGTCGCGGGAGTACTGCTCGCCCGTGATGGGGTCGTGGATGAAGAAGTTGATGTTGAGCGTCTTGTCCCGGCGGAAGGGGTCGATGCGCGCGGTGGACAGGTCGGGGCGCAGGGACATGTCCGACTCGTGGATGGCCTGGAAGCCGCGGATCGAGGATCCGTCGAAGGCCTGCTCGTCGTCGGGGTCGAACGCCTCGGCGGGCAACGTGAAGTGCTGCATGACGCCCGGCAGGTCGCAGAACCGGACGTCGACGAACTTGACGTCCTCGTCCGCGATGTACTTCTTGGCGTCGTCGGCGTTCTGGAACATCCAGCTCCTCCTACTCCCGACCGTCCCGCCGGGGTGGTAGATCGTTCGTGCGGCCAGTGCGGGTGGCACACGCTTCCTCGACCCTAGGGACGGGTGATTTCTCTAACGTGACCCGTTTGTTTCGCAGAAGTTAACCGGCTCCGCGTCCAGCCTAGGCCCGATCGGGGCCTGCCACACCCCGCCGTCCCCGGTACGTATACGGGCGCAGTACCGTGTTCGGGTGGACAACAGGCAAGCAATCGGATCGTGGCTCTCCGGGCCGCGCGCGGCCATCGAAGAGTCCGGCGCCGACCTCGGATACCGGGGGGAGCAGCTCGGTCTGCCCGAGGAGGGACCGAGCTCGATCGCCCGCCCGGGAAGGCGCATCGGCGCCCTGGCCGTCGACTGGGCCCTGTGCCTCCTGATCGCATACGGCCTGATCACGGACGGCTACGACCAGGCGACCGGCAACTGGGCCCTGTTGATCTTCTTCGTGCTCAGCGTGCTGACCGTCGGCACGGTCGGCTTCACGCCGGGCAAGCGCCTCCTCGGCCTGCGCGTGGTCGACCTGGCCACCGGCCGCCCCAGCCCGGTGCGCGCCCTGCTCCGCTCGGTCCTGCTGTGCCTGGCCCTCCCGGCGCTGATCTGGGACCGCGACGGCCGCGGCCTGCACGACAGGCTGGCGCGCACGGTGGAGGTCCGGATCTGACCCGGCACGACGCCAACGCGTAGACGACGCCGCCGGTACGGCGATGGGGGCGACCGAAGTGATTCGGTCGCCCCCATCGCCGTACCGGCGTCTCGGAGTCCTACGGGGTCAGCGCTGGCGCGGGTTGCCGCCGCGGGGCATGCGCATGCCCTTGGGCATCGGACCCTTCGGCAGCGGCATGTTGCTCATCAGGTCGCCCAGCGCGCGCAGCCGGTCGTTGGTCACGGTGACCTGCGGGCCGGACAGGACGCGGGGGAGCTTGAGCATGGTCGTGCGCAGCTTCTTCAGCTCGACCTGGCCCTCGCCGGTGCCCACCACCAGGTCGTGCACGGGCACGTCGGCGACGATGCGGTTCATCTTGCGCTTCTCGGCCGCGAGCAGGGACTTCACCCGGTTCGGGTTGCCCTCGGCGACCAGCACGATGCCGGCCTTGCCGACCGCGCGGTGCACGACGTCCTGGTTGCGGTTCATCGCCACCGCGGGGGTCGTGCTCCAGCCCCGGCCGATGTTGTCCAGCACGGCCGCCGCGGCACCCGGCTGTCCCTCCATCTGGCCGAAGGCCGCCCGCTCGGCCCGGCGCCCGAAGACGATCGCCGTCGCGAGGAAGGCGAGCAGCACGCCCAGGATGCCGAGATAGATGGGGTGACCGACCAGGAAACCGATCGCCAGGAAGACACCGAAGACGACGATGCCGACACCCGCGAGCACAAGACCGATCTTCTTGTCGGCCTTGCGGGTCATCTTGTAGGTCAGAGCGATCTGCTTCAGTCGCCCTGGATTCGCAGCGTCCGCTGCCGGTTCCTTCCTCGCCATGGCACGAAGTCTACGTGGCCCCGAAAGCGCCGACGACGGCAGTGTCCGGCGGAGTCGGGGCGGAGGCCGGCGCCGGGGTCAGGGCCGGCCGGCGAGGGACTGCCCGAGCACCCGCTCCGTCTCGATGCGCTCCTTGGCGCGGCGGCGGTCCTCCAGCACGGAGGTCCAGGCGTTGCGCCGGGCGGTGCGCTGGCCGCTGCTCATCAGCAGCGACTCGACGGCCCGCAGCGCGGTGGTGAACGACGGGATGGCGGTGGCGCGGACGGCGGTGGGGCGAACGGGTGCGGCCTGCATCGTGGAGGTCCCCCCTCGGTACGGCTCCGGGTACGGAGACGGGTGTACGTGGTGTGATTCCAGGGTCACTGACTGGTGTTACCAGGGCGTGACCCGCCGGTCAAACGGACGTGAAGCCGTGGTGCCGGGCCCCGGAACGGGCGCGCGGCCCCGACCGGTGTCCTCATCTGCGAGGACGGTCGGGGCCGCGGAATCTCGGCCATTACTGGCCAGTAGGGCCTTGTGCGTGAATTCACACGGTGGCGGAGTGACGCTGCTCCATGGCCATGCCGTAGAGCCGCCCCGCGCGGTAGGAGGACCGGACCAGCGGGCCGGACATCACGCCGGAGAAGCCGATCTGCTCGGCCTCCTCCTTCAGCTCCACGAACTCGTGCGGCTTGACCCAGCGCTCCACGGGGTGGTGGCGCACCGAGGGGCGCAGGTACTGCGTGATGGTGATCAGCTCGCAGCCTGCCCCGTGCAGCTGCTTCAGCGCCTCGCTGATCTCCTCACGGGTCTCGCCCATGCCGAGGATCAGGTTGGACTTGGTGACCAGGCCGTAGTCACGGGCATCGGTGAGCACCTTCAGCGAGCGCTCGTAGCGGAAGCCCGGGCGGATGCGCTTGAAGATCCGCGGGACGGTCTCGACGTTGTGCGCGAAGACCTCGGGGCGGGAGTCGAAGACCTCGCGCAGCAGTTCCGGCACCGCGTTGAAGTCGGGGGCGAGCAGCTCGACCTTGGTGCGGCCGGCCTCGCGCTCCGCCGTCTGCTGGTGGATCTGGCGCACGGTCTCGGCGTACAGCCAGGCGCCGCCGTCGGGCAGGTCGTCACGGGCGACGCCGGTGATGGTGGCGTAGTTCAGGTCCATGGTGACCACGGACTCGCCGACGCGGCGGGGCTCGTCGCGGTCGAGCGCCTCGGGCTTGCCGGTGTCGATCTGGCAGAAGTCGCAGCGCCGGGTGCACTGGTCGCCGCCGATGAGGAAGGTCGCCTCGCGGTCCTCCCAGCACTCGTAGATGTTGGGACAGCCGGCTTCCTGGCAGACCGTGTGCAGGCCCTCGCTCTTCACGAGGTTCTGCATCTTCGTGTACTCGGGGCCCATTTTCGCCCGGGTCTTGATCCACTCGGGCTTGCGCTCGATGGGGGTCTGGCTGTTGCGGACCTCCAGGCGCAGCATCTTGCGTCCGTCGGGTGCGACTGCGGACACGACCGGCTCCCTAGCGTTTGATTCTTCGGCGCCTTTAAGCGTACGCCCGTTGATTTGAATGTCCGGCGAGGGTGCTGGCCTGCTGGGGGCTGCCGCCCCCAGGCCCCCGCTTTCGGCCTGGACGGCCTCGTCCTCGAACACCGGACGGGCTGGATTTATGCCCCCGGCACCGAATTCATGCCGCCGGTGCCTTCTCGATCACCCGGGGCTTGAGGTCGGCGTTCTCCAGGACGTCCCGCAGGTGGCGCTCCGCCACCGGGAGGACCTCGTCGATGGTCACGTCGCGGCCGAGTTCGCCCGCCAGGGAGGCGACGCCCGCGTCGCGGATGCCGCAGGGGATGATCCGGTCGAACCACTTGTTGTCGGGGTTCACGTTGAGCGAGAAGCCGTGCATGGTGACGCCCTTGGCGACCCGGATGCCGATCGCGGCGATCTTGCGGTCCTCGCGGCGCTGGCCGGCGTTGGACGGGGCGTACTCGGGCCCGTTCATGCGGGGGTCGAACTCGTCGTCCGTCAGACGGGGGTCGAAGTCCAGGGAGAGGCCGCCGAGCGCCGGGCGGTGCTCGACCGCGTCGCCGAGCACCCACACTCCGCTGCGGCCCTCGACCCGCGTGGTCTCCAGGCCGAACTCCGCGCAGGTGCGGATCAGGGCCTCCTCGAGGCGCCGTACGTGCGCCACCACGTCCACCGGGCGCGGGAGCTTCTGGATCGGGTAGCCGACCAGCTGGCCCGGGCCGTGCCAGGTGATCTTGCCGCCGCGGTCCACGTCGATCACGGGCGTCCCGTCCAGCGGGCGCTCGCTCTCCTCGGTGCGCCGGCCGGCGGTGTAGACCGGCGGGTGTTCGAGGAGCAGCACGGTGTCGGGGACCTCGTCGGCGAACCGCGCGGCGTGCACCCGGCGCTGCTCGTCCCACGCCTCCTGGTAGTCGACGCGTTCGGCATCGAACCCCATTCGGACGAACCGCAGCTCACTCACGGCAAGTGCCTCCCTGGAAGGTCGTCAGGCACGAAGCGTGCCCAAGCCACTGTACGACCGCCCGCTAGCCGTCAGCCGGGCGGGCAATCCTCACACGATCGGATGAATGCCGCGCGAAGCCTGCGATCGGGCGCTTACTCTCCGCTACATTCGCGCCGTTCACGAGGCCATAAGGGCTGCTCACAGGCGCTCCGGGCAGATCGGCCCGGAAGGCAGGAGACCGCACCGCACCATGACGGAACGACCCGCGCAGCGCACCCCCAACCGCCAGCTCGCCGCGCTCATCGCCGAAGCGGGGTTCTCGAACGCGGGTCTCGCGCGTCGCGTCGACCAGCTCGGACTCGAACACGGCCTGGACCTGAGATACGACAAGACGTCCGTCACCCGGTGGCTGCGCGGGCAGCAGCCCCGCGGCACCACCCCGGCGCTGATCGCCGAGGTCTTCACCCGGCGTCTGGGCCGCCGCCTCACCGCCCAGGACCTCGGCCTGGACGCCTGCGCGCCGGTCTACGCCGGGCTGGAGTTCGCCGGGAGCCCCGACGAGGCCGTCGACATCGTCGGCGGCCTGTGGCGCAAGGACTCCGGCAGCCACGCGGAGCTGCGGAAGATCGCCTTCACCCCGGCCGGACTCGTCGTGCCCAGCCGGGACTGGCTGATCGGCCGCGCCGACGAGAGGGTGGCCCGCGCCGAGGTGCCCCTCCGCATCCCGGCGCAGGGCCGCCCGGCGACCCCCCGGCTCCCGGCCGTCCCCCTCGAACCGTCCCGCCGCAGGGCCCCGGCCGAGCGCGGCCCCGGCCAGAAGGTCACCGGCGGGGACCTCGCCGCGCTGCGCTCGGTCGGCGAGCTGTTCCGCAGCCTGGACGACCGGTACGGCGGCGGCCACGCCAGGCAGGCGCTGGTGCGGTACCTGGAGCACGAGCTGGAGCCGATGCTGCGCGGCACCTACGGCGAGCAGACCGGCCGGCGCCTGTTCGCCGCCGCGGCGGACCTCACCCGGCTCGCGGGCTGGACGTCGTACGACATCGCCGCGCACGGTCTCGCCCAGCGCTACTTCGTGCAGGCGCTGCGGCTGTCGCAGGCGGCCGGTGACCGGGCGTACGGCTCGTACGTGCTGGTCACGATGAGTCGGCAGGCCGTCTACCTGGGCCACGGGCGCGAGGCCGTGCAGCTCGCGCGGGTGGCTCAGCAGGGCGTCGGGACCTCCGCGCCGCCGGTGGTGCAGACGCTGCTGCACGCCGCCGAGGCGCGGGCGCACGGTCTGCTCGGCGAGGTGCGGGCCTGCACCGCCGCCCTGGTGCGCGCCGAGCGGGCGCTGGAGACCGCGCGGCCGGGCGACGAGGTGCCGCACTGGGCGCGCTTCTTCGACGAGGCACAGCTCGCCGACGAGTTCGGCCACTGCCACCGCGACCTCCAGCAGTTCCGCGCCGCCGCCCAGCACGCGGAACGCTCACTGCAGCTGCGCGCCCCCGTCTACGCCCGCAGCCGGCTGTTCTGCCGGGTGGTCCTGGCCACCGCCCGCCTCGGCCTCGGCGAACTCGACCAGGCCTGCCAGCTGGCCGCCGAAGCGGCCGGCCAGGCGGCCGAGATGCGCTCGGTACGCGCCGCGGAATACGTCCGCGACTTCGAGCGCCGCCTGGAGCCGTACCGGGACGCAGCCCCGGCGCGCGGGTACCGGGACAAGGTGGCGGCGCTGGGGTAGGCGGCTCCGGCGTCGGACGGCGAAGGGCCCCGCCACCCCGGTGGGGAGTGGCGGGGCCCTCGGGCTGCCTGGTGGGACCGGTCAGGCGGGGCTGTTGTAGCGCTCGATCGCGTACATGCGGTCGAAGGACCAGCCGCTCTTGGCCTCCCAGCTGTGCAGCGGGGAGTTGAGGGTGCCGTCGGCCTTGGCGGTCCAGGTGATGGTCTTCACCA
Source organism: Streptomyces sp. WAC 04229 (assembly GCF_003947455.1). Classification (GTDB taxonomy): domain Bacteria; phylum Actinomycetota; class Actinomycetes; order Streptomycetales; family Streptomycetaceae; genus Streptomyces. Next base: position 13,217 of record NZ_QHJH01000075.1, read on the forward strand.
CGCCGTCGGAGTAGCCGTAGAAGGTGGCGAGGTCGTCGCGGCCGTCGCCGTTGTAGTCACCGGTGACGATCTTCATGTTCTTGCGGTCGTAGTTTCCGGCCGCGGTGGTCCAGAGGTCGGTGCGGTTGCCGAACTTGCCGGTGGCGTCGGCGGTGAAGCCGATCACCGTGTCGTGTCCGTCGCCGTAGTCGTACCAGGCGGCGAGGTCGTCGCGGCCGTCACCGTTGAAGTCGCCGGAGTGGAGGCTCGCGGCGCCGAAGGTCCAGCCGGTGGTGCTCCAGCCGTGGACGGCCGTGTTGTCGAAGCCGCCGTCGGGCGTGGTGGGGAAGGTGATGATCCTGACCTCACCCGTGGAGTAGCCGTAGAGGGCGGCGAGGTCGTCGCGGCCGTCGCTGTTGAAGTCACCGGTGGCGAACTTCATGTTCGGAGCCGACCAGCCCTCGGTGCGGGAGAAGGAGGCGAAGGGGCTGTTGAAGCCGCCGTCGGTCTTGGAGAGGAAGGTGTGGAGCTTGTCGCTGCCGTCCGCGTAGTCGTACCAGACGGCGACGTCGTCGCGCCCGTCACCGTTGAAGTCACCGGAGTTGACCGTCATGCGGTCGAAGGTCCAGCCGGAGGTGGTCTTCCACGAGTGCGTCGGCTCCGCGAAGGAGCCCCCGCCGAGGCCGAGCCAGGTGATCAGGCCGACGTCGCCGTTGGAGTAGCCGTAGAAGGCGGCCACGTCGCCGCGGCCGTCGCCGTTGAAGTCGCCGGTGAAGCGCTTCATGTTCTGGGCCCAGTAGTTCCCGGCCACCGTGTTCCACGCGTGGTCGGGGCTGTTGAAGCCGCCGTCGGCCTTGGCGCGGAACGTGTGGAGCTCGTCGCTGCCGTCGCTGTAGTCGTACCACTCGGCCATGTCGCTGCGGCCGTCGCCGTCGTAGTCGTGGCGGACCTCGGTGCCGGCGGCCCACAGGGAGGCGCCCTGGGCGTCGCGGATCACGAAGTTGCCGCGGTCCTGGAGGACGGCCTTGCCGCCGGGGGCGGTGGTCTTCGACTCCCACAGGACGGTGCTGCCGTCGGTGTCGAGGACGGCGAGGTTGCCGTTCGTGCCGAAGCGGGCGGTGGCGCCGGGGTGGCCCGCGGTGCCGCTGGACCACACGGCCTTGCCGGCGTTGGAGACGACGGCCAGGTTGCCGTCCGCCTGCATGGTCAGGCGCGCGGCGTTGGCGATGAGGCTGTCGCCCGAGCGCAGGACGGCCCCGGCGGCCAGGCTGTTGCCGCCGGCGACGTTGTCCAGTCGCGCGGAGATGGCGTCGTTGCGGGTCTCGGCCGGGTCGGAGCCCCAGCAGCCGCCCTGCCAGGAATGGCTGGCGAGCGCGACGACCTCGAACTTGCCGTCCTTCTGCCGCAGCAGGGGGCCGCCCGCGTCGCCGGTGCAGATGGCGTCGTCGTCGGTCTTGCCGTCGAGGGCCACCGTGGTGTCGGTCACGGACTGGACCGTGAAGGCGGCCGTGTGCCGGGCGGCGGGCACCCACTCGTCCTTGGTCCGGCCGAAGCCGACGACCGTGAGCTCCTCGCCCGCGGTGGGGGCGGTGGTGGCGAGCGGGATCGCCGTGCCGCCGGCGGGACGGTCGAGGCGGGCCAGGACCATGTCGCGGTCGGTGCGGGGGACGAGTTCGAGCACCTCGAAGGGCCTGTTGGTGCCCGGGGCGGGGCCCAGGACGGCGGTCGTCTTCCACTTGGGCTTGCCCGCCGCGACCGGACCGCTGCCGAGGTCGTCGGCGAAGCAGCTCGCAGCGGTGGCCAGCCACTGGGCGGCGACCAGCACGCCGGTGCAGGCCCGCTGGTTCTCACCTATCTGCACACGCGCGACGGAGTTGTGGGCATTGGCCGTGTCGGCCGGGCCGGTGGCCGCCTGCGCCGTACCGGCGGTGAGACAACTGGCGGCCACCGCGGTGGCCATGAGCCCGGCGGCGAGGGCGGCGTGTGCACGGATTCTTGTCACAGGTGGTACTCGGTCCTCTCTGAAGGCGAACGTGATGAACGGCGGGCTCAGCCGGTGACGCGGAGTTCCAGCAGAACTGTGGGAGCCCCCTCGACTCCTTCGCCGACGCCCTTGATGTCGTTCTTGGCCAGGTCGAGTTCTTGGGTCTTGCCCTCCGCGCTCAACGTGGCGTGGACGGCCGTCTCCTCGGTCTGCAGGGCGAAGACCTCCGGAACCTCGACACTGAGGAAGCCCGAGGTCGAGTTGGTCTGGAAGCAGTACTTGCCTTCGCTGCTCTTGCGGGTCCAGACCTGGATCTGTTCCGGAGACCCGTCGCAGTCCGCGAAGAAGATGTGTCCGTCCCCGCGGTGAAGGGAGATGCCCTTCTCCGCGAGGATGCGCTCGGCGTCGGGGTGCTGGAGGTCTTCGACCACGTGCGGCGGTTCCTCCGCGGCGACCGCCTCGGTGGCGAGCGGCGAACTGGCGGTGCCGGTGGCGGCGTAGCCGAGCGCGGACGCACCCGTGATGGTGCAGATGGCGACGAGCCCGGCAAGCAGTGACTTGCGGAGGCGGGTTTTCACCAGAGTTCCCTTCCAGGGCGTTGCGATACCTGATGTCCGGCGCGCCGCGGGCGGCGACAACGGCTGGTGCGAACCCGGGCAGCGGTATGTCCCCCGGTCCCCCGCCTGTGGACGAGCCCCCGCGTCACCCATCACACGGCGCAACGACCACGGAACGTATCACGCGTTCACAACACACATACAAGCAGGTCACCTTCACTTCACAAGTAAGATCACTGCGCCGAAGTGCCGCCCCCGGCAGAGAAGTTGCCGGGCTATGAGAGGTAGGACACCCTTGAGTCGAAGACTCGGCAGACGCACGGTTCCCTGGGTGCGCGTGTACGTGGACGGACACGGCGGCGACTCGCGATGGCGGCTTGCCACTCTGCGTTCGCTGTGTCTCGCCCTCCTGCTCGCCCTCATGGTGAGCATGGTCGGTGCCCTCCCAGCGTCCGCGGCCGACGAGTTGCCGGGTGAAGACGAGGTGGTGGAGTACATACCCGCCACCGACCGCGGCCGGGTGCTCGAGCTGTGGCAGACCGGCGGGCCGGCGGTCAAGGCCGCGGCCGAGGCGGCGTTGCTCGGAACCGACGACGACGTAGAGAAGTTCCTCGCCGAGGAACGAGAGATCTCGCAGCTCAGCGATGACAGGGTTGCCACCGTCCAGATCCTGTCGCTGGGCGGGCGGGAAGTGCGGGCCGCCGCCAAGGCGGCACTCGCCGGCTCCCCCGAGGACCTACGGGCCTTCCTCGAGGGCGGCTGGCGGGCGCCACTGGAGAGCGATCAGCGGGTCCAGGTCGTGCAGATCATCTCTGCGGCCTCCGGACGAGGCGTCAAGGAAGCCGGCCAGAAGGCGCTCAACGGCACCGTCGAGGATGTACGCAAGTTCCTCAACGACGGGCAGTACGTCGCCGCCGACAACGATGCCCGCGTGCAGGTCGTCCAGATCATGAGCACCGGAGGCGATGCGACCCGCGAGGCGGCTCGAGTCGCTCTCAACGGGGACATCAACGACATCCGAGAGTTCCTGGAAGTCGGCCAGCACATCGCGCGTGCTCGCGACCAGGAGCAGGCGACGGTCGCACAGCTCGCCGAATGGGCCACGGAGGCCGGCCGGCAGGCCAAGGCCGAGACGGAGAAGGCCAAGGAGGCGTCGGCTCGCGCCGTCGAGGCGACGCAACTCGCCAAGGAGGCCGCGCAGAAGGCGGCCGAGGAGACCGAGGCGGCAAAGGCCGACTCGCAGAAGGCATCGAATGCCGCGGGCCGTGCCGCCGACGCCGCGAGAGGCGCGGCGCGTGCCGCGCAGCAGGCCATCGACGCCGCCAACGCTGCCACCACATCGGCACGCGTTGCCGCCAACGCTGCCGCACAGGCCGCGTCCGCCGCCGCGGCAGCGGCTCGGGCAGCCACCGACGCCCGCAACGCCGCCGCCGCCGCTGCCACCGACGCGGGCAAGGCATCCGCCGCTCGCGCGGCAGCCGAGGACGCGCGAGACGCCGCCAAGGGGGCGAAGAAGGCCGCGACCGCCGCCGACCACGCCGGTACTGCCGCGTACGAGGCGGCCAACGCCGCCAAGGCCGCGGCCTCCGCGGGGATCAACGCGGACGCGGCAGCCAGTGCGGCCTCGGAGGCCAGCGGCCAGGCCGGAGTGTCCGACGCCCAGGCCGCCCGTGCCAGGGCCGCCGCGGCAGAGGCGCACCGCCACGCGGCCGAGGCCACTGCCGCCGCGAACCGTGCGGAGACCCTGGCCGGCAAGGCGGCCAAGGCGGCGCACGAGGCGCGCGACGCCGCCAACTCCGCCGCGACGCACGCCGAGAACGCGGCCGACGCCGCCGATGAGGCAGCCGAACACGCTGGGGACGCGGCCACTGCCGCCGCGGAGTCCACGAAGCACGCCACGGCTGCCAAGACAGCCGCGGATGAGGCGACGACGGCGGTGACCAAGGCGAAGGCGACCTTCGCGCTCGCCCGCGAGATCGAGACGGAAGGGCTGACGACCCGGACGGCGGGAGCGATCGAGCAGGCTCGTTCGCTCAAGGCACTCGACGACGAGCGCAAGGCTGCCGAGACCGGACAGAAGGAGGCGGCCCAGGCGCTGGACGAGGAGGCGGACCGACTGGCCGCCGAGGTCACACAGCCTGATGCCGACGTCTCCGCCGCCGCGCCCAAGGCTCGCAAGATCGCCTTGAACACGGTGAAGACACGTGGTCCCTGGAGCGTCGCCGCGGCCGAGGTCGCCCTGGCCGGCTCCGACGTGGACGTGGTCGAGTACGTCCGCACCGGCCGGGACAAGGCGCTTGAACTGGACGACCGGGCACGCGTCAACCGTCTGGCCACCGAGTCCGAATCCGCGGACGTCCGAGCGGCGGCGGAGGTGGCGCTCGACGGGGGTGCCGCGACGATCGCCGACTTCCTCGCCACCGGCCAGCACCAGGCCGCGGCCAACGACTACCGGGTCACCGTCACCCAGCTCATGAACGGTGCCGGACCTGGAGTGCGGGCGGCCGGACAGGCAGCCCTGGACGACGGCTCTCCGCAGAAACTGCGCGCCTTCATCACCACCGACTACTACACACAGCGGACCCAGGACGAGCGCGTACGCGCCGTCCAGCTGAAGGAGTCGGGCACCGCGGAGGTCTCCGCCGCCGCCCGCATAGCCCTGGAGGGGCCGCCGCAGGTCCTGCACGCCTTCATTGAGACCGGGCAGTACAAGGCCGAGCGCCAGGACCTGTTGACGGCCACTCACGTGGCCAGGGTCCAGGGGCTCATCGCCGACGCCTCCGCCGTGGCCGCCACCGCCCAGCAGTACGCCGCCGAGGCAGGACGCGCGGCGGCTACCGCCAACGACGCCGCCGACCTGGCCCAGAAGTACGCACAGCAGGCCAAGGACTCCGCGAAGCAGGCCGCCGACTACGCCGAGCAGGCCGACGCGTCCGCGGACGAGGCGGAGAAGTCCGCCGCCGACGCCGCGGAGTCGGCGAGGACCGCCCGCGCTGCCGAAGCGGACGCCCACCGCGCCGCACGCGATGCGGACAACTCCGCCGCGCACGCGCAGTCCTCCGCGGACGCCGCCGCCGGTTCGGCCGCGGTGGCGTGGAGCGCCGCGGGTGAGGCCCGCGCCTCCGCCGAGGCGGCGGGCAAGGACGCGGCCGCGGCCGCCAAGGCCATGAGCGAGGCGCTGTTCGCCGCGGCTACGAAGGAGTGGGCGGAGCAGGAACAATGGCGCAAGGAGCTGGAAGCCCAGGACCGGGCCGACCTGAAGGCACTCAAGGAGCTCGAGGACGCCTTCGCTGACGCGGCGGCCGACGAAGAAACCGATTGGTGGGACCTGACCACCATCGGCCACGTCCTCCTCGACTCGGCGGGCCTGATCCCCGGTATCGGTGAGGGCTTCGACCTCATCAACTGCGGCTGGTACGGAGCCGAGGGCGACTCTCTCAACTCCAGCCTCTCCTGCGCCGCCGCCGTCCCCATCCTCGGATGGGGCGCCGTCGGAACGAAGTGGGGCAAGAGCGGCTACTCGGCGGTCGAGGCCTTCGCCAAGTCGATGCGGGCCAATGGGAAGACTCCGCACATCTGGGCCACCGGCAAGCCTTCGAAGGGGTACAGCAACGCCCAGAACGCGTTCATTCACTGGCAGAACCACAGGGCGGAGTTCCCGGAGCTGGGAAGTGCGAAGGAGTACGTAGAGATGGCCCACGGGTATCGCAACGCGGCGAAGCTGCCGCAGCCGCCGTCTGGGTACCGAGTCTGGGACCGCAACAACGGGAACTACATCGTCTACGAAAAGAGCAGCAACACGCTGACGGCGTTTACCAAGGATGGCCTCCCCATGAGCATGAACCGTCCTGCGCCTCGTAGCGACACCAACCCTCGCGGGTACAACCCGCAGGCCTATCCGACACTGGAGGACTACCTGAAGGCGCAAGGAACGGAGCGATAGATGTCGGAGGAGGGAGCGATCGCCGCCGAGGATTTCTGCCGCATGTGCGGATACGACGAGGACAGGTTCTGGGAAGCCGGTTGGCCGACCAGTGCTGTCTGCGACTGCTGCGGCAACGAGTCGGGTATCGGCGATATGGGAGCGACGCCTGGTTCCTGGAGCGGTGTGGAAGGGCTGCACGCCTTCCGAGGCTGGTGGCTCGGGACCGGCGCGCGGTGGGAGAGGCCTCGCCGGAAGCCGAGGGATTGGGACGTTCTCCGGCAGCTGGAAAACATCCCTCCGCCCTGGCGTACTCCTGCCCCGCCTCTTCCCGACCGTGCCCGTCGAATTGCCGAACGGGAGTCTCACAGCTCGCTCGGCACCGAGACCGTGTGCCGGATCTGCGGGTTGCCGGGGGAGGTCTTCTGGCGTGACGGGAGGCCCACGGAGTCCTTCTGCCCTTCCTGCGGGGCTGAGTCCGGGATCGACGATCTCGGAACGCCGGGGAACTGGGACGCACTGAGCGGCATCCGGGCCCGTCGCGGGTACTGGGCTGCCGTCGGTGCCCCCTGGGCGGTTCCGGCGGCCCGGCCGGCGGAGTGGAACGTGATGGAGCAACTGGCGGGCCTTCCTGACGCCTGGCGCTGAGCGCCGTGACACCGGAGACAGGGCCACCGGCTTCGGCCGGGGGCCCTGTTCCTGTTTCTCGTCGGTCCGCTGTGGCGGATTGGCCTACGCCGCCCGCGCCGACACCACCGACTCCGCCGAGTGCATCGGACGCCCCGCGCCCAGGTCCCGCAGGATGGCCCCCGAGGCGCGGTGGCCCGAGTGGAGGGCGCCCTGGACGGTGCTGGTGTCGCGGTGGTCGCCGCAGACGTAGAGGCCGGCCAGGAGCCGCACGGGGCGGCGTGGGTCGTGCGGGGGGCGCATCGCGGGGACCGCCTCCGGCGTGTGGTGCACGGCGAGGGTCTCCCAGCGGGCGGTGGAGGTGCCGTAGAGGCGGGACAGGTGGATGCGGACGGCCGTTTCCACGTCGGACGGGGGCGGGCCGAGGACCGTCGAGGAGACCAGGGCGCGACCGGCCGGTGCCCGGGACGGGTCCACGTGGCTGACCACCGCCGTGTGGGCGACCGGGCCGCCCCGGTCGGCGTCGAGCAGCAGACTCGTACCGGTTGTCGGGGGTTCGTCGGTCGTGTGGTGCACCACCGTCACGGGATGGAAGTCCGGCACCCGCAGTCCCGGCAGCAGCGCGGCCGCCGCGCGGGCGTCCGTCGCCACCAGGACGGCACGGCAGCGGATGACCCCGTGTTCCGCGGTGGTCACGGCGTTGGTGGCGACCGAGGTGACCCGGACGCCGGTGTGCACGGTGCCCGGCGGCAGTGAGCGGGCCAGATGCTCGGGCAGGGCCTCGGCGCCGCCCTCGGGCAGGGCCAGCCGTCCGGCGGCGAAGGCGCGCAGCGCGAGGTCCGCGCACCGGCTGGAGGTCGTGAGGTCCGGGTCGCACAGCAGGGCGGCGAGCAGGGGGCGCAGGAAACCGTCCACCGTCCGTGCGGGCACTCCGCGCGCGGCCAGGGCCCTGGCCGCGGGCAGCTCCGGGCGGGCCAGCAGCCGTTCCACCGGGGTGCTCGCGAGCCGCGACAGCGCGGCGCCCAGCCGGGCCTGGTCGACGGCGGTCCCGAGCGGCGCGCCGGCCCGGACGCGGGGCGTGGGCGCGGGCCTGCCGTAGCCCCTGGGAGCGCCGACCGTGCGCCGGGGCGCGGGGATCGCCCGAGGGGCGCTCGCGAGGGCGCGCACCGCGTGAAGTGCGCCCCTTGCGCCCCGTACACCCGCCGGGGTGCCCGCGCGGTGGTGCCGGCCCTCGCTGTGCAGCAGGACCCCGGGGGCGAAGGGCAGCAGCGCGAGGCCGTCGAGCCCGGGGGTGCGGCGCAGTTCGGGATACGCCGTGGGCAGCAGCTGTCCGATTCTGTCGAGCCGGAATCCGTCGACCTTCTCGGTCGCCTGCCTGCCGCCCACCGCATGGGCGGCCTCCAGGACCGTGGTCGTCACTCCTGCGCTGGTCAGCCGATGCGCCGCGGCGAGTCCGGCGATCCCGGCCCCCACGACGACGACGTCCGCCTGGTACGCGGGCTCAAGCACGTGCCCCTCCTCGAGGTTGCGCGGCCGCTGGAGACGTCATGCCCCCAACTGCCTTGAGGGATACCCGAGTTCGAGACGAGGTTAGGTCCAGAAATCGTCAAGAGGAGTCGCGCAGGGACAGGGCACGGTCGCACGGCGGTCGCATAGCGGCGCGGAGTGGTCACGTCCGCACCTCACAGTGCCGCCCGGATCGCCCCGTCGATCTCCGGGAACGCGAACCGGAACCCCGATTCCTGAAGGCGGCCCGGCAGGACCCGGGCGCTGCCCAGGACGTCGCCGGCCATCTCGCCGAGCGCCGCGCGCAGCACCGGCGCGGGCACCGGGAAGGGCGTCGGACGGTGCAGCACCCGGCCCATGGCCACGGTGATCTCACGGTTCGTCAGCGGCTGCGGGGCCGTCAGGTTGAACGGTCCCGACAGGTCCTCGTGGTCCAGCAGGTGCCGGATCGCCGCCACCTCGTCGTGCAGCGCCACGAACGACCAGTACTGGGACCCGTCGCCCAGCCGTCCGCCGAGCCCGGCCTTGAACAGCGGGAAGAGCCGCCCCCAGGCCCCGCCGCCGCTCGAGACGACCAGCCCCGTCCGGGTGAAGACGGTCCGCACGCCCGCCTCCTGGGCGGGCGCCGCCGCGGCCTCCCACTCCACACACAGGGCCGGCAGGAAACCCTCACCGGCGGGAGCGCTCTCGTCCACCGCCCGGTCGCCGGTCTCCCCGTAGTAGCCGATCGCGCTGCCGTTCACGAAGACCCGCGGCGGCCGTTCCATCCGCGCGACGGCCTCCGCGAGCGCCGTCGTGCCGTGTACGCGGCTGCTGCGGATGCGTGTCTTGTACGCGTCGGTCCAGCGGCAGTCGCCCACCCCGGCGCCGGCCAGGTTGACCACGGCGTCGCAGCCCGCGAGCCCGGCCGCGTCCACCCGCCCGTTCTCCGGGTCCCAGCGGACCTCGTCCGCGCCGCGGGGCGTACGGCGTACCAGCCGCACCACCTCGTGTCCGTCCGCGGTCAGGGACCGCACCAGGGCGCTGCCGATGAGACCGGACGCGCCGGCCACCACGATGCGGGAACGTTCCAAGTCCATGCGCCCATCCTGCCGGGTGGGCCGGGAAAATCGGCGGACCGGTGCCCGCTTCCGCGTCGTACAGTGACCGTCATGCCAGCTCCGCACATACGTCCCGCCAGGTCCGACGACGAGGAGCCGCTGCGCCGGCTCGACCGCGACACCTGGTCGCTCCTGCACGCCGTCTCACCCCCGCCGGGACCGGACGACCCCTTCTTCCGGCCGCACTCGGGCCCCGGCGACCACCTCGTCGCCGAAGTCGACGGCTCCGTCGTCGGCTACGTCCGCCTCGGCTTCCCCACGGAACTGGCCGCCAACGCCCACGTACGCCAGATCCGCGGTCTCGCCGTCGCCGACACGGCCCGCGGGTGCGGCGTCGGCCGCGCGCTGGTCCGCGCCGCCGTCGAGGAGGCCCGCCGCCTCGGCGCCCGCCGCATCACCCTGCGCGTCCTCGGCCACAACACGGCCGCCCGGAAGCTCTACGAGTCCGAGGGCTTCGTCGTCGAGGGCGTGCAGCCCGAGGAGTTCTACCTCGGCGGCGCCTACGTCGACGACGTGACGATGGGCCGGTTCCTGACCGAGCGGGAGCCGTCGCCGGTCACGTCGTGACCGGTTCGCCCGTGTCCACCGCCTCCGTCGCGTCCGCGGCACGCTCCGCGTCGGCGGCCACCTCGGCCGCCGTCAGCACGTAGCCGGTCCCCGCGTCGGAGGTGGAGCGGGCGAACACCACGCCGTACACCCGGCCGTCGGTGGTCAGCAGCGGTCCGCCCGAGTTGCCGGGGCGGACCGTGGAGCGGATCGAGTAGATCTCCCGGGTGACGTTCGCGTCGCTGTAGATGTTCTGCCCGGTCGCCCGCGTCCGGTTCGCCACCGTCGCCGCCCGCAGGTCCAGGTCGCCGTCCTGCGGATAGCCCGCCACCACCGCGGGGTCCCCGCGCTCCGCGTCGTCGTCGAACCGCAGGACGGGCGCCGACAGGTCCGGGACGTACAGCACGGCCACGTCCTTGCCCGGGTCGAACAGCACCACGCGTGCCTCGTACGCCGGGCCCACCCCGCCGATCCGCACGGTCGGGTCGTCGATGCCCGCCACCACGTGGGCGTTGGTCATCACCCGCTCCGGCGCGAAGACGAAGCCGCTGCCCTCCCGGCCCTGGGTGCCCGTGACGCCCTCCACCTTCACCGTGCTGCGCTGGGCCGCCCGGGTCGCGGCCGCCGTCACGCTGTCCCCGGAGGGCTCGGCGACCTGCGCCGTCGCCTCGTTCTCGAACGGGTTGAAGACCTGCGGGAACCCGGCCTCGGTCAGCGCGGACGTCGCCCCCGAGAACCACGCGGGCGTGGTGTCCGGCATCGCCCGCTGCACGGCGCCCAGCAGCGTCGAGTCCCGGATCGCCGAGGTGAGCAGCGAGGACGAGGACGCCGCGAGCACGCTGGCCGCCACCCACGCCACGATCAGCGCCGCCACCGCGTTCGCCGCCGCTCCGCCGATCCCGTCGGCCACCCTGAGCGGGCCGGCGTCCAGTTCCCGGCGCAGCCGCAGCGCCAGCCGCCCCGCGAGCTCGTGCACCACGATCGCCGGCAGCAGCACCGTGACCACCGCGAGCACCGTCGTCGACGTCGAGCCCGGCGTCACGAGATCCGTGACCCAGGGCAGGATCCACACGCCGAGCGCCGCACCGCCCACGAAACCGGCCAGCGAGACACAGCCGGCCACCAGGCCGCGCCGGTATCCGGACGCGGCGTAGGCCAGCACCACCAGCACCAGCAGAACGTCGAGCAGGTCCACGCGAGCCGCCTTTCCACCACCGGACCCCGGGAACCCTCAGTACGTGCCGTACGGCCCCGATGATCAGACTCTGCCGCGCGACCGACCGGAAACGGTCACCCGGGCGAGCATGTGCGATCAACCGGAAAACGTCGTGGACCGGGACGATGGTTCCACCAGGTGGCACAGCACACATCGCGGGCGGACCCGATCCGCCGGACAGTGGGACCATGCGTCCCCTCCGACCGCGCGGGGCCCGGGAGCGGCGTGCCGTTCCCGCACCGGGTGCCGCCCGCGCCTCCACCCCCGGTGCGGCCGGGATGCCGCGCGCGCTGCGGGCCGTGCTCGGCGCGCTGCCCGGCCTGGCCGCCGTCGCCGCGCTGTTCCTCTGCGCCAACGGGGTCGAACAGGCGGCGACCACGCGGGCCAGTCCGGTCGCCGCCGACCGGCACTCCGCGCCCCGGCCGGCCATCGTGCCCCGGTCTCAATGGCTGGGCGGGGCCGCCCGCGACCAGCCCGCCCCGCGGTACGACGACAAGATCCTCGCCGTCTTCGTCCACCACACGGACACGCCGAACGGCTACGACTGCGCCGACGTACCGGCCATCCTGCGCGGCGTGTACATGGGCCAGACCGGCGCCCGGGACTGGGACGACATCGGCTACAACTTCATCGTCGACCGCTGCGGCACCGTCTACGAGGGCCGCGCCGGCGGCGCCGACCGCCCCGTCACCGGCGCGCACACCCAGGGCTTCAACCACCGCACCACCGGCATCGCCGCCCTCGGCACCTTCACCGCGGGCGTGCCCGTGCCGGACGCGCTGACCGACGCGATCGCCGCCGTGGCCGCCTGGAAGCTCGGCGAGACCGACACCGATCCGCGCGCGAAGGTCGCCCTGGTCTCCAGCAACGGGCTCAGCCGCTACGCCGCGGGCGCCACGGCGACCCTGCCCGCCGTCGCGGGCCACGACGACGGCTACCAGACCAGCTGCCCGGGCGCCGCCCTCTCGGACCGCCTCCCGGAGATCCGCCGGACGGCGGCCCGTCTCCAGGGCCGCACGGCCTGACTCGCGGCCCCACGGGCCCGGCGGAAAGGAAGCCGCCGGGTCACTCCGGGCCGAACCGCTCCCACAGACGGGGCAGGCGTGCGGCGAGGGCCTGGTCGCTCTCCAGGTTGATCGCGGTGCCCAGGGGCTCCGCGGGGGCGGGGGCGATGCCGAGGTCGGGCGCGACGGTGCCGGTGAGCTGCTCGTAGGCCTCGTCGGCCGCGTAGCCCAGCTCCTCCCCGTCGCCGTCCAGCTCCTCGTCGAAGTCGTCCAGCAGCTCGGCGAGCGAGTCGGGTTCGTGCACCGCGCCCTCGTAGACCTCCCTGCCCTGGCCGATCAGCCAGCAGCGGAAGAAGTCGAAGGCGTCGTCGCTGGCACCGCCCAGCAGCACCCACGCCGCGCCCCACAGGTCCCAGGTGCAGGCGCGGTTGTAGCGGGCCTCGAAGTGGCGGGCGAAGTCGAGCACCAGGTCCGGGTCCATCGTGAGGAGCCGGTCCACCAGCAGGTCGGCCTGGTCCTCGGGATCGCCGTCGGCGCCCTGCCGGGCGGCGTCGATCAGCTCCCAGAACTCCGTCTCGTCCATCACGGGTCCAGCATCGGCCCTGCGGGGGTGCCACGCACGTGGAGTGCGGCGGATCGTTATGCGGGAATCGCCGCGCGGGATCCGTCAGCCGCCGTCCGGCCCCGCACCGGCGTACAGCCCGGCGAGCCGCCGGGCGTCCCGGGCGAACCGCTCCCGCAGCCCCTCCGGCGCCAGCACCTCCACCTCCGCACCCAGCCCCGTCAGCTGGGTGTGCGCGACCTCCTCCGACTCCACGGGCAGCGTCACCGTCACCCACCCGTCCGCGTCCGGCCCCTCGGCCGCCGCCAGCGCCTCCCGGGCCGACAGCGCGTCCACCGCGTGCGCCAGCCCGCGCGCCCCCCGCTCCGAGAGCCGGACCACGACCCGCGCCCGCAGGATGGACCGCGCGAACTGCTCGGCCCGCTCCGCCCAGAACGCGGGCAGGTCGAAGTCGTCGTCCCGCGTGAAACGCTCCTCGCCCGGTTCCACCGCCGTGAACCGGTCGATCCGGTACACCCGGTACGGCCCGCCGTCCGCCTCCCGCGCGACCCGCGCGCACAGGTACCAGACGCCCGCCTTCAGGACGAGCCCGTACGGCTCCAGCTCCCGGACCACCTCGTCCCGCGCACGCCGGTAGCGCGCCGTGATCCGCCGGTCGTCCCAGACCGCGTCCGCGACCGCCGGCAGCAGCTCGGGCGTGCCGGGCTCCCGGAACCAGTTCGGCGCGTCCAGGTGGAAACGCTGCGCGGCGGTACGGGAGGCGTCCCGCAGCGACGGGAGCAGCGCCGCCGACACCTTCAGCCGGGCCGCCGACGCCGCGTCCTCCAGGCCCATCTCGCGCAGCGCACCCGGCACCCCCGACAGGAACAGCGCCTCGGCCTCGCCCCGGGCCAGCCCGGTCAGCCGCGTCCGGTAGCCGCCGATCAGCCGGTAGCCCCCGGCCCGCCCGCGCTCGGCGTACACCGGGACCCCGGCCTCCGACAGCGCCTGCGCGTCCCGCGTCACGGTCCGCTCGGAGACCTCCAGCTCCCGGGCCAGCTCGGCGGCGGTCATGGACGGGCGGGACTGGAGGAGCAGCACCATCTTGATGAGGCGGGCAGCGCGCATCCCCACATCATGCAGGAGGCCCCCGCCGCGGCGGGGGCCTCCTCGGGTCATGCCCGGCCTTACAGGCCGTGGCGCTCGCGCGCCTCCTTCACGGCCGTCGCCTTGACCTCGCCGCGCCGGGCGAGCTGGGCCAGGGCCGCGACCACGATGGACTCGGCGTCGACACCGAAGTGCCGGCGGGCGGCGTCACGGGTGTCCGAGAGGCCGAAGCCGTCGGCACCGAGCGACGAGTAGTCCTGCTCGACCCACTGCGCGATCTGGTCAGGGACCTGGCGCATGTAGTCGGAGACCGCGAGGACCGGGCCCTCGGCGCCCTGGAGCGCCCGGCGGACGTACGGCACCCGCTCCTCGCCGCGCAGCAGCGCCGCGTCGGCGTCCATCGCGTCCCGGCGCAGCTCCGTCCAGGAGGTCGCGGACCACACGTCGGCGGCCACGCCCCACTCCTCGGCGAGCAGCCGCTGCGCCTTGAGCGCCCAGTGGATCGCCGTACCGGAGGACAGGAGCTGGAGCCGCGGGGCGTTCGCCGCCGGGGTCAGGCCCGCCGACTCCGCCGTGTTGAAGCGGTACAGGCCCTTGACGATGCCCTCGTCCACACCGGCGCCGGACGGCTTGGCCGGCTGCGGCATCGGCTCGTTGTAGACGGTCAGGTAGTAGAAGACGTTCGGGTCCTCGCCCGGGGCCGCCTCGCCGTACATCCGGCGCAGACCGTCCTTGACGATCGCCGCGACCTCGTACGCGAAGGCCGGGTCGTACGTCATCGCGGCCGGGTTGGTCGCCGCGATCGCCGGGGAGTGGCCGTCAGCGTGCTGGAGGCCCTCACCGGTCAGCGTGGTCCGGCCGGCCGTGGCGCCGACCAGGAAGCCGCGGCCGAGCTGGTCGCCGAGCTGCCACATCTGGTCGGCCGTGCGCTGCCAGCCGAACATCGAGTAGAAGATGTAGAACGGGATCATCGTCTCGCCGTGCGTCGCGTACGACGTCGACGCGGCGATGAAGTCGGCCATCGAACCGGCCTCGGTGATCCCCTCGTTGAGGATCTGGCCGTTCTCGGCCTCCTTGTAGTACATCAGCTGGTCGCGGTCGACCGGCTCGTACGTCTGGCCCTTGGGGGAGTAGATCCCGAGGGACGGGAAGAGGCTCTCCATGCCGAAGGTGCGCGCCTCGTCGGGGACGATGGGCACCCAGCGCTTGCCGGTCTCCTTGTCGCGGACCAGGTCCTTGACCAGGCGGACGAAGGCCATGGTGGTGGCCACGCTCTGCGAGCCGGAGCCCTTGTCGAAGGAGGCGAACGCCTTCTCGGCGGGCGCGGGCAGCGGCGCGACCGGGTGCACGCGGCGGGCCGGGGCCGGACCGCCGAGGGCGGCGCGGCGCTCCTGGAGGTAGCGGACCTCGGGGGAGTCGGCGCCGGGGTGACCGTAGGGGACCACGCCGTCGACGAAGTCGCTGTCCTTGATCGGCAGACCGAGCAGGTCGCGCATGTCCTTGAACTCGTCCACCGAGAGCTTCTTCATCTGGTGGTTGGCGTTCTTGGAGGCGAAGCCGGTGCCGAGGGTGTGGCCCTTGACCGTCTGGGCCAGGATCACGGTCGGCGCGCCCTTGTGGGCGAGCGCGGCCCGGTAGGCGGCGTAGACCTTGCGGGACTCGTGGCCGCCGCGCGAGTAGTGGAAACACTCGAGGATCTTGTCGTCGGACAGCAGCTTCGCCATGGCGGCGAGCTCCGGGTCCTTGCCGAAGAAGTCCTCGCGGATGTAGGCGGCGTCACGCGTCTGGTACGTCTGCACCTGCGCGTCGGGTACCTCGCGCAGGCGGCGTACGAGCGCGCCGTTCGTGTCGAGCTGGAACAGCTCGTCCCACGCCGTGCCCCACAGGCTCTTGACGACGTTCCAGCCGGCGCCGCGGAACTGGGCCTCCAGCTCCTGCACGATCTTGAAGTTGGCGCGGACCGGACCGTCGAGGCGCTGCAGGTTGCAGTTGATGACGAAGGTCAGGTTGTCCAGGCCCTCGCGGGAGGCGAGGGTGAGCGCCGTGGTGGACTCGGGCTCGTCCATCTCGCCGTCGCCGAGGAACGCCCACACGTGGGAGTTGGTCAGGTCCTTGATGCCGCGGCTGGTCAGGTAGCGGTTGAACCGCGCCTGGTAGATCGCGGAGATCGGCCCGAGGCCCATGGAGACGGTGGGGAACTCCCACAGCCAGGGCAGGCGGCGCGGGTGCGGGTAGGACGGCAGTCCGTTGCCGCCGGCCTCGCGCCGGAAGTTGTCGAGGTGGTCCTCGGTCAGCCGGCCGTCGAGGAAGGCACGGGCGTAGATGCCGGGGGAGGCGTGGCCCTGGACGTAGAGCTGGTCGCCGGAGCCGTCACCCTCCTTGCCCTTGAAGAAGTGGTTGAAGCCGGTCTCGTACAGCCAGGCCGCGGAGGCGAAGGTGGCGATGTGGCCGCCGACGCCGTGCTTGCTGCCGCGGGTCACCATGGCGGCCGCGTTCCAGCGGTTCCAGGCGGTGATCCGCTGCTCCAGGTCCTCGTCGCCGTCCACCGCGGGCTCGTCGGCGGTCGGGATGGAGTTGACGTAGTCCGTCTCCAGCAGCTTCGGCAGCGCCAGGCCGGCGCCCTCGGCGCGCTCCAGCGTGCGGCGCATCAAGTACGCGGCACGGTGCGGCCCGGCCGCCTTGGTGACGGCGTCCAGGGAGGCCTGCCATTCGGCGGTCTCCTCGGGGTCGCGGTCCGGGAGCTGGTCGAGCTCGCTCGGCTGGATGGCTTTGGGGTCGGTCATGTCGCCGCCTTCCTCAGTCGAAGGGGGTTCCCTCATCGGCAGGGGTTCGGGGTGCCCTAGGTCTTTGGCAGGACAGGGCGTGGGGCTCGGGTGGAAGCCCGTCCGTGACTGTAACTCCCTGATCGATGATCGATCAAAGGGTTGAGGGGCAAAACCTCTTGATTACGAGAAAGTCGGCACGGGGTGCCTTCGGCGATGGCACGCAGTGACCTTCAGGTTGGGGGTTTGTGCAGGTGAGCGCGGTGGAGCTCGGGTGGTTGCGGTGTGTTCGGCGGCTGCGGGCGCGTCGGGGCTGTTCGCGCAGTTCCCCGCGCCCCTGAAGGGGCGCGGGGAACTGCGCGAACGGGGGTCTGGGGGCGGAGCCCCCAGGGACGGGAAGGGTAGGGGCGGCGGGGGCGAAAACCTACGCCCGGGGCGCGCAGCCCAGGACGTGGGACTTGACGATCTCCGGGATGCGGGGGTCCCGGCGGCGGAAGGCCGCGACCAGCTCCTCGTGCTCCTCCGCGTACGACTGCTGCACCGTCCCCAGCCACCGTATCGACAGCGCCGTGAAGACCTCGATGCCCAGGCCCTCCCACGTGTGCAGCAGCACCGAGTTGCCCGCCGCGCGGACCAGCTCGCGGTGGAAGCCCACCGTGTGCCGCACCTGGCCCGTCCCGTCGGAGACCCGGTCGGCCTCGTACAGCGCCGCGACGTGCGGCTCCAGGGCCGAGCAGTCCAGGGCGAGCCGGTCGGCCGCCAGCTCGGCCGCGATGGCCTCCAGGCCGGCCCGGACGGGGTAGCTCTCCTCCAGGTCGGCGGCGGTCAGGTTCCGCACCCGCACGCCCTTGTTCGGCGCCGACTCGATCAGCCGCAGTGACTCCAGCTCCCGCAGCGCCTCCCGCACCGGCGTCTGGCTGACCTCCAGCTCGGTGGCGATCCGGCGCTCCACGATCCGCTCGCCCGGCTGCCAGCGCCCGCTGATGATCCCTTCCAGGATGTGCTCGCGGATCTGTTCGCGCAGCGAGTGGACGACGGGCGCGGTCATGGGAGCTCCTTCGGGAGGGGCCCCTTCGGCCCCTGGGGCGTTTGACGTTTAGACAATACGGCCGTCGCGGCGGGCGGGAAGGGTGCACGGGGGCGCTTCGGCGCAGGTGAGACGAGACTTACACAGCGTTCCCCGCCCCGAACACGGCGATGCCCCCGCCCGGAGGATTCCGGGCGGGGGCACCGTACAGGCCCACTGACGAGGGACTTTAAAGGCCGAGCTCGACCTCGAACTCGCCGGCCTCCAGGATCGCCTTGACCGCCGTCAGGTAGCGGGCGGCGTCGGCACCGTCCACCAGACGGTGGTCGTAGGACAGGGTCAGGTACGTCATGTCGCGGACGCCGATGACCGGGCCGTCCTCCGTCTCGATGACGGCCGGACGCTTGACCGTGGCACCGATGCCGAGGATGGCGACCTGGCCCGGCGGCACGATGATCGTGTCGAACAGCGCGCCGCGCGAACCGGTGTTGCTGATGGTGAAGGTCGCGCCGGCCAGCTCGTCCGGGCTGATCTTGCTGGCCCGCACCTTGCCCGCCAGGTCGGCGGTCGCCTTGGCGATGCCGGCCAGGTTGAGGTCACCGGCGTTCTTGATGACCGGGGTCATCAGGCCCTTCTCGGAGTCCACCGCGATACCGATGTTCTCGGTGTCGAAGTAGGTGATGGTCCCCTCGGCCTCGTTGATCTTGGCGTTGATCGGTGCGTGCGCCTTCAGCGCCTGGGCGGCGGCCCGGACGAAGAACGGCATCGGCGAGAGCTTGACGCCCTCACGGGCCGCGAACGCGTCCTTGGCCCGGCCGCGCAGCTTCATCAGGCGGGTGACGTCGACCTCGACGACCGACGACAGCTGGGCCTGCTCGTGCAGCGCCTTGACCATGTTGTCGCCGATGACCTTGCGGATGCGGGGCATCTTGACGGTCTGGCCGCGCAGCGGGGAGGCCTCCAGGGTGGGGGCCTTCTTCGCGGCGGTGGCAGGAGCGGCAGCGGCGGGCGCCGGAGCGGCGGCCTTCGCGGCCTCGGCGGCGGCGATGACGTCCTGCTTGCGGATGCGGCCGCCGACGCCGGTGCCCTTGACGGTGGACAGGTCGACGCCGTTCTCGGCGGCGAGCTTGCGCACCAGCGGGGTGACGTAGGCGCCGTCGTCCGCCGGCTGGGCGGCGGCCGGGGCGGCCGGTGCGGCCGCCGGAGCCGGGGCGGCCGGCTGCGGGGCGGGAGCCGGCCGCCCCGGCTC
>NZ_QHJH01000076.1 GCF_003947455.1 Streptomyces sp. WAC 04229
GGGCACCGTGTCCGCGTCGCCGGTGGCATCCGCCCGGCGCCGGCCGGCCGGATGCCACCGGCGACGCGGACACGGTGCCCGGTGCGGCCGACGGACGCGAACTCGCGCGCGGCATCAGCGCCTTCCAGCGCAACACCGCCCCCCTGGTCCGCGGCGAGCTGGCCCGGCTGGCCCGGGAGGGACAGCAGCCCTCCCAGCTCTTCCTGACCTGCGCCGATTCCCGGGTCGTCACATCGATGATCACCTCCAGTGGCCCCGGCGACCTCTTCGTCGTACGCAATGTGGGCAACTTCGTACCGCTGCCGGGTGACGAGGGCGACGACTCGGTGGCCGCCGCGATCGAGTACGCGGTGGACGTACTGAAGGTGCGGTCCATCACCGTGTGCGGGCACTCCGGGTGCGGGGCCATGCAGACGCTGCTCGGCGCCGAGCCCGGTGGCAGACAGACACCGCTCAAGAGGTGGCTGCGGCACGGGTTGCCGAGCCTGGAGCGCCTGCCCGAGGACGACACCCGGCCCCGGCTCGCGGGACGCGGGCCCGCCGACGCGGCCGAGCAGCTCTGCCTGGCCAACGTGGTCCAGCAGTTGGAGCACCTACGCGCCCACGAGTCGGTGTCCCGGGCCCTGGCCTCCGGCGATCTGGAACTGCACGGCATGTACTTCCACGTCGGCGAGGCCCAGTCGTACCTGCTCGCCGAGGGCGACGGGGAGGCCGTGTTCGAGCGGGTGCTGGAGACCGACCTGACCGCCTGACCTCCCGTGGGGTGTGACGGGCGTTACAGAGGCTGAACTCGGCACCGCCGACGTCCGTGGGTACGGGTGACCAGGGCCGCGAAGGGAACGCGGCGAAGGAACACGACAGGTCTAAACCAATTGCCCGTCGGCCCTTGTCACCGGCCCCCCGGGTCTGATGAGCTGTGGCCTGGGACACAACGGACAACCCTGAGAAAGGGAGATGTCGTGAGCAACGAATCCTTGGCCAACCTGCTCAAGGAAGAACGCAGGTTCGCACCCCCCGCCGACCTGGCCGCGAACGCCAACGTCACGGCAGAGGCGTACGAACGGGCCAAGGCAGACAGGCTCGGCTTCTGGGCCGAGCAGGCCCGCCGGCTGACCTGGGCCGAGGAGCCGACCGAGACGCTCGACTGGTCGAATCCGCCGTTCGCCAAGTGGTTCAGGGACGGCAAGCTCAACGTCGCCTACAACTGCGTCGACCGGCACGTGGAGGCCGGTCACGGCGACCGCGTCGCCATCCACTTCGAGGGCGAGCCCGGCGACAGCCGCGCCGTCACCTACGCCGAGCTGAAGGACGAGGTCTCCAAGGCCGCCAACGCTCTGCTGGAGCTGGGCGTGCAGAAGGGCGACCGGGTCGCGGTCTACATGCCGATGATCCCGGAGACGGCGATCGCCATGCTGGCCTGCGCCCGGATCGGCGCCGCCCACTCGGTGGTCTTCGGCGGCTTCTCCTCCGACGCCCTCGCCACCCGCATCCAGGACGCCGACGCCAAGGTCGTCATCACCTCCGACGGCGGCTACCGGCGCGGCAAGCCGTCCGCGCTCAAGCCGGCCGTCGACGAGGCCGCCGAGCGGGCCGGCATCGTCGAGCACGTGCTCGTCGTCCGCCGCACCGGGCAGGACGTCGCCTGGGACGACTCCCGCGACAAGTGGTGGCACGAGACCGTCGACCGGCAGTCCGCCGAGCACACGCCGGAGGCGTTCGACGCCGAGCACCCGCTGTTCATCCTCTACACGTCCGGTACGACGGGAAAGCCCAAGGGCATCCTGCACACCTCCGGCGGCTACCTCACCCAGACGGCGTACACGCACTGGGCGGTCTTCGACCTCAAGCCGGAGACCGACGTCTACTGGTGCACCGCCGACGTCGGCTGGGTCACCGGGCACTCCTACATCGTCTACGGCCCGCTGGCCAACGGCGCGACGCAGGTCATGTACGAGGGCACCCCGGACACCCCGCACCAGGGCCGGTTCTGGGAGATCGTGCAGAAGTACGGCGTGACGATCCTCTACACCGCGCCCACCGCGATCCGGACGTTCATGAAGTGGGGCGACGACATCCCCGCGAAGTTCGACCTGACCTCGCTGCGCGTCCTCGGCTCGGTCGGTGAGCCGATCAACCCCGAGGCGTGGGTCTGGTACCGCAAGAACATCGGCGCGGACGCGACCCCGGTCGTGGACACCTGGTGGCAGACCGAGACCGGCGCGATGATGATCACACCGCTGCCCGGTGTCACCGAGGCCAAGCCCGGCTCCGCCCAGCGCGCACTGCCCGGCATCTCCGCCACCGTCGTCGACGACGAGGCCAACGAGGTGCCGGACGGCGGGGGCGGCTACCTGGTCCTCACCGAGCCGTGGCCGTCGATGCTGCGCACCATCTGGGGCGACGACCAGCGGTTCATCGACACGTACTGGTCGCGCTTCGAGGGCAAGTACTTCGCGGGCGACGGCGCCAAGAAGGACGACGACGGCGACATCTGGCTCCTCGGCCGGGTCGACGACGTGATGCTCGTCTCCGGCCACAACATCTCGACCACCGAGGTCGAGTCGGCCCTCGTCTCCCACTCCTCGGTCGCCGAGGCGGCCGTGGTCGGCGCGGCCGACGAGACGACCGGACAGGCCATCGTGGCCTTCGTGATCCTGCGCGGCACGGCGGCGGAGTCCGAGGACCTGGTCACCGAGCTGCGCAACCACGTCGGCACCGCGCTCGGCCCGATCGCCAAGCCCAAGCGGATCCTGCCGGTGGCCGAACTGCCGAAGACCCGGTCCGGCAAGATCATGCGGCGCCTGCTGCGGGACGTGGCGGAGAACCGCCAGCTCGGAGACGTCACCACCCTGACCGACTCCACCGTCATGGACCTCATCCAGACGAAGCTCCCCGCGGCACCCAGCGAGGACTGAACCCCCTGCTCCGAGGGCACCCGGCGAAGACCCGCCGGGTGCCCTTTCCGTTTGCCGTATGGGTAGGGTGAGAAGCGCGTAAGAAAACCAACAAGATCCTCATGGTGCGCCGGGAAGTCTGGTCGGCAAGTGTTTCAGTGCTGCCCACAGACCGGAGGTCTTCCCCGTGACCGCGCCCCGCACCCCCCGCAAAGCCTTCGGACGCCTGTCCCTCCCGGAGCGGAACTACGTCGCGGAGGCGCTGCGCACCGAGACCGTCGGCGGTGTGCTGCTGCTGGTCGCCGCGGTCGCCGCACTGGTGTGGACGAACATACCGGCGCTGCACGACAGCTACGAGAGCGTCAGCGACTTCCACTTCGGCCCCGCGGCCATCGGCCTGGACCTCTCCGTCGCGCACTGGGCCGCCGACGGGCTCCTCGCGATCTTCTTCTTCGTCGCCGGTATCGAGCTCAAGCGCGAACTCGTCGCCGGTGACCTCAAGGACCCCAAGGCCGCCGCCCTCCCCGTGGTGGCCGCCCTGTGCGGCATGGCCGTACCGGCCCTCGTCTACACCGTCACCGCCACCACGAGCGGGGGTTCCCTGGCCGGCTGGGCCGTGCCCACCGCCACCGACATCGCCTTCGCGCTCGCGGTGCTCGCCGTCATCGGCACGTCCCTGCCGAGCGCCCTGCGGGCGTTCCTGCTGACGCTCGCGGTCGTCGACGACCTGTTCGCCATCCTGATCATCGCGGTCTTCTTCACCTCCGACCTGAACTTCGCCGCACTGGGCGGCGCGGTCGTCGGCCTCGGCGTCTTCTGGCTGCTGCTGCGCAAGGGCGTGCGCGGCTGGTACGTGTACGTCCCGCTCGGCCTCGTGATCTGGGGGCTGATGTACAACAGCGGCATCCACGCCACCATCGCCGGTGTCGCGATGGGCCTGATGCTGCGCTGCCACCGGCGCGAGGGCGAGGAGCACGCGCCCGGCGAGCACATCGAGCACCTGGTCCGCCCGCTGTCGGCGGGCCTGGCCGTGCCGTTGTTCGCGCTGTTCAGCGCGGGTGTGTCCATCTCGGGTGGAGCGCTCGCCGACGTGTTCACCAAGCCGGAGACCCTCGGTGTGGTGCTGGGCCTCGTGATCGGCAAGACGGTCGGCATCTTCGGTGGCACCTGGCTGACCGCGCGCTTCACCAAGGCCTCGCTCAGCGACGACCTCGAATGGGCCGACGTGTTCGCGGTGGCGACGCTGGCCGGCATCGGGTTCACCGTCTCGCTGCTCATCGGCGAGCTGGCCTTCGAGGGCGACGCGGCGCTGACGGACGAGGTGAAGGCCGCCGTCCTCACCGGCTCGCTGATCGCGGCGGGCCTGGCGACGGTGCTGCTGAAGATACGGAACGCCAAGTACCGCGGGATGGTGGCCAACGAGGAGCGGGACGACGACCTCAGCGGCGTACCGGACATCTACGAGGAGGACGACCCGGCCTACCACCTGCGCGTGGCCGCCATCTACGAGAAGAAGGCCGCCGAGCACCGCCGGATCGCCGAGGAGATGGAGGCCGCACGGCTTGCCGAAGTAAAGGGCGGGGCAGGCGATGAGGGCGGCGGTCCGGCATGATCTGACGAGACGGTACAAAAGACGGGACCGTTCGCGCTCGGACCGGACGCATCGGGGCCGAGGACGACGTCACGAAACCGTACGCAGATGAGCCAGCAGAAGAGGGAGACCGCGATGAGCGCACCCGACGGCAGCCCGGTCGGCACCGAACGCAGCATCGGCCAGCTGTTCGCCTCGGCGACCACCGAATTGTCGGCGCTCGTGCACGACGAGATCGCGCTGGCCAAGGCGCAGCTGAGGCAGGACGTCAAGCGCGGGGCGACGAGCGGCGGCGCGTTCTCCGCGGCCGGGGCCGTCCTCCTGTTCTCGCTGCCGATGCTGAGCTTCGCGCTCGCCTACGGCATCCGGACCTGGAGCGGCTGGAACATGGCCGTCTGCTTCCTGCTGTCCTTCGCGGCGAACGTCCTCGTCGCGGCCCTCCTCGCGCTGATCGGCATCGTCTTCGCGAAGAAGGCCAAGAAGGGCAAGGGCCCGCAGAAGGTCGCCGCCTCGGTGAAGCAGTCGGCGGGCGTACTGCAGAACGCCAAGCCGCACCCGCGTCCGGAGCTGCCCGCGGACCGGTCCCCCGAAGCCATCGAGGCTGTGGCACGCTCGTCCTCATGACCGGCTCCACCACCCCTTCGGGCCAGCCCCCCACCTCGGTAGTCCGGCCGGCCATGCCCGGCGGACACGAGGTGATCCACCGGGACGTCGCGGCCAACGGCGCCCGCTTCCACATCGCGGAGCTAGGCGACGGGCCGCTGGTGCTGCTGCTGCACGGCTTCCCCCAGTTCTGGTGGACCTGGCGGCACCAGCTCGTGGCGCTCGCCGACGCCGGATTCCGCGCGGTCGCCATGGACCTGCGCGGCGTCGGCGGCAGCGACCGCACCCCGCGCGGCTACGATCCCGCCGGGCTGGCCCTGGACATCACCGGGGTGGTCCGCTCGCTCGGCGAGCCGGACGCCGCGCTGGTCGGCCACGACCTGGGCGGCTACCTGGCCTGGACGGCCGCCGCGATGCGGCCCAAGCTGGTGCGGCGGCTCGCGGTCTCCTCGATGCCGCACCCCCGGCGCTGGCGCTCGGCCATGCTCGGAGACGTCCGGCAGAGTCGGGCGGGCTCCTACATCTGGGGCTTCCAGCGCCCGTGGGTGCCGGAGCGTCAACTCACCGCGGACGACGGCGCGCTGGTCGGCCGGCTGCTCCACGACTGGTCCGGGCCGCGGCTGCTGGACGAGGAGGCGGTGACGGCGTACCGGCGCGCGATGTGCGTCCCCTCCACGGCGCACTGCTCCGTCGAGCCGTACCGCTGGCTGGTGCGCTCGCTGGCCCGTCCGGACGGCATCCAGTTCTACCGCCGCATGAAGCGGCCGGTGCGCGTGCCGACCCTGCACCTGCACGGTTCGCTCGACCCCGTGATGCGGACGCGGAGCGCGGCCGGGTCCGGGCAGTACGTCGAAGCACCGTACCGCTGGCGGTTGTTCGACGGTCTCGGGCACTTCCCGCACGAAGAGGATCCGGTCGCGTTCTCGACCGAACTGATCAACTGGCTGAAGGATCCCGAACCCGATCGGTGACGGAACGAACGCGCCCCGTACCCGAACCAGAACGCTTGTCCTATGAACGGCCACTTGCCCCGCGCATAGGCCAATTGGGCGCCCGCCGAGCGGTTATCGACCTTGGGTCGGGGGCACACGTCCCGGTATGGGCTGGACGCACGACTACAACGACGTAGCACGCGACGGCCGCTCCACGAGCGGCATGAACATCCACCGACGAGGCGGCACCCCGCAACTGGCGGGTGCCGACCCACGGGTGGGCATCCCCCTCATCCTGCGCCGCCGGGCCCGCTGGGTCTCGGTACGACTGCGCCACCAACGCGGCTCGCAGGTGTAGATCTCCCGCGTGCCCCCTAGAGCGCGCAGCTGTCGCTGTCGACCTGCCGGTTGGCCGTGCGGCCCTCGCTGATGTCCTCGCGGATCTCGTCCACGGTGAGCGCGTAGCCGGTCTCGGGGTCGTCCAGGGACTTGGCGAAGACCACGCCGTAGACCTCGCCCTCGGGCGTCAGCAGGGGGCCACCGGAGTTTCCCTGACGGACGGTCGCGTACAGCGAGTAGACGTCGCGGCCGACGGTGTCGCGGTGGTAGATGTCCGGGCCGTTGGCGGTGATGCGCCCGCGGATCCGGGCTGCACGGACGTCGTACGCGCCGTTCTCCGGGAAGCCCGCGACGATCGCGCCGTCGTCGCGGCTCGCGTCCTCGTCGGTGAACCGCAGGGCGGGCGCGTCCAGTTCCGGCACGTCGAGTACGGCGATGTCGCGCCGCCAGTCGTAGAGGACGACCGTCGCGTCGTACTTCCTGCCCTCGCCGCCTATCTGCACGGTGGGCTCGTCGACGCCGCCCACCACATGGGCGTTGGTCATGACCCGGCGGTCGCCGAAGACGAAGCCGGTGCCCTCCAGGACCTTGCCGCAGTCGGGGGCGGTGCCCATGACCTTGACGATGGACCGCTTGGCGCGGTCGGCGACGGGGCTGTTCGCCAGCGCCGGGTCGGGCGGCTGCGTGTCGGGGATCGACTCGTTGGCGAACGGGCTGAAGACCTGCGGGAAGCCGTTCTGCTCAAGGGCCGACGTGAAGCTCTCGAACCAGTTCTCGGCCCCCGCGGGCAGCACCTCCTGCATACCCCCCAGCACCGTGGACTGCCGCACCTCCTTGCCGACCGTCGGCATCGTGGTCCGGGCCAGGGCGGAACCGATCAGCCAGGCGACCAGGAGCATGGCGACGACGTTGACCAGTGCGCCGCCGGTGGCGTCCAGGGCGCGGGCCGGGGACCAGGTGATGTACCGGCGCAGCTTGTTGCCCAGATGCGTGGTGAGGGCCTGGCCGACGGAGGCGCACAGGATGATGACGACGACCGCGACGACGGCGGCGGTCGTGCTCACCTCCGCGTTGTCCGTCAGTACGTCCCAGACGACCGGCAGCAGATAGACGGCGACGAGCCCGCCCCCGAGGAAGCCGGTCACCGACAGGATGCCGACGACGAAGCCCTGGCGGAACCCGACGATCGCGAACCAGACGGCGGCCAGCAGCAACAGGATGTCCAGCACGTTCACTGATTCAGGCCTCGCCTTGTCGTCTTCGGTACGCAGGCCACCCTGTCATGCGCGCCAGTCCAGCGGGACCTGCTTGTCCCGGTCCCAGGGCCGCTCCCAGCCCGCGAAGTGCAGCAACCGGTCGATGACGCCGGCGGTGAAGCCCCACACGAGTGCCGATTCGACCAGGAATGCCGGGCCGCGGTGTCCGCTGGGATGGACGGTGGTCACCCGGTTGGCCGGGTCCGTGAGATCCGCCACGGGGACGGTGAAGACCCGCGCGGTCTCGTTGGGGTCGACGACGCCGACCGGGGAGGGCTCGCGCCACCAGGCCAGCACCGGGGTGACGACGAAGCCGCTGACCGGGATGTAGAGCTTGGGCAGGGCACCGAAGAGCTGCACACCGGACGGGTCGAGCCCGGTCTCCTCCTCGGCCTCGCGCAGGGCGGCCCGAAGCGGCCCGTCGCCCCGCGGATCACCGTCCTCGGGGTCCAGGGCGCCGCCCGGGAAGGCGGGCTGGCCGGGGTGGGAGCGCAGAGAGCCGGCCCGCTCCATGAGCAGCAGCTCGGGGCCGCGGCCGGCCCGGCCCGCGCCGTCCCCGAAGAGGATCAGCACGGCGGACTGGCGGCCGGCACCGTCCGCGGGCGGCAGGAAGCGGCTCAGCTGCGTGGGCCGCACCGTCTCGACGGCCCGCACCACCGGGTCCAGCCAGTCCGGCAGACACTCCTTGCTGAGCATCGCGCCCCGCGCGTGGCCCTGCGTGTCGCTCGCCCGTGTCATCCACACCCCCGTCCTGCCGACTCCAACGCCCGACACCCCCGGGATCGTTCCGTCACGCGGACCCCAGTGGCGGTGCCGCCTTCCCGCCCGCGTCCAGGTAGGCGCGCGGGGGGTTCAGCCGCTGGCCGGGGAAGCCGCCCTTCTCGTACTTCAGCAGCTTCTTCGCCTTCTCCGGGTCCGTCTCTCCCTCCCCGTACGCCGGGCAGAGCGGGGCGACGGGGCAGGCGCCGCAGGCGGGCTTGCGGGCGTGGCAGATGCGGCGGCCGTGCCAGATCACGTGGTGCGAGAGGTCCGTCCAGTCGCTCTTCGGGAAGAGCGCGCCGACGGCGGCCTCGATCTTGTCCGGGTCGGTCTCCTCGGTCCACTCCCAGCGGCGCACCAGGCGCTGGAAGTGCGTGTCCACGGTGATGCCGGGGCGGCCGAAGGCGTTGCCGAGCACGACGAAGGCGGTCTTGCGGCCCACACCGGGCAGTTTGACCAGGTCTTCGAGGCGGCCGGGGACCTCGCCGCCGAACTCTTCCACCAGGGCCTTCGACAGCCCTATGACCGACTTGGTCTTGGCCCGGAAGAATCCGGTCGGACGGAGGATCTCCTCGACCTCCTCGGGGTTGGCGGCGGCCAGGTCCTCGGGGGTGGGGTACTTGGCGAAGAGCGCGGGGGTGGTCTGGTTGACCCGCAGGTCGGTGGTCTGGGCGGACAGCACCGTGGCCACGACCAGCTGGAACGGGTTCTCGAAGTCCAGCTCCGGGTGGGCGTACGGGTAGACCTCGGCCAGCTCGCGGTTGATCCGGCGGGCCCGGCGGACCAGGGAGGTGCGCGACTCGCCGCGCGGCGGCTTCGCGGCGACGGTCTTCGCCGGGGCGACGCCCTTGACTGCGGCGGAGGCCTTCTTGGGGGCGACGGCGGGCGTCTTGGCGGGGGCCTGCCTCTTGGCGGGGGCCTGCTTCCCGGCCTTGGCGGATGCCTGCTTCTTGGCGGGCGCGGCCTTCTTCGCGGATGCCTGCTTCTTGGCGGGCGCGGCTTTCTTCGCGGGCGCGGTGTCCTTCGCGGCGGCTGCCTTCTTCGCGGAGGCCGCCTTCTTCGCAGGGGCGGCCTTCTTCGCGGGCGCGGTCCTCTTCACGGCATCCTTCTCCGCGGTCACCCTCTTGCCAGGCGCCGCCCTTTTTGTCGCTTTTGCCGTTTTCCTACCGCCATCGGGGCCCTGTTCGCCCACAGCGGAATCGCGACGTACACCCACCCGCGCAGCCCCCTCGGCCTGTGCTCTCACCGGCGATTTGGACACCCGGCCAGCCTACGGCCCGGCACCGACATCCGCCCCGGACCCCGAAGATCGACGTCCAATTGGACCCCTGCCGCGTACCCCGGGACACCAGTGCGGCATCCTTGTGACAGATCACACTGTTTGGACTGTCCGGCAAAATGGGCACCACGGACCCCTGGTACACCGGGGGAACAAGATCCTCTGAGCCGGTCGACAAGGAGAGAACTCGTGGACGACGTTCTGCGGCGCAACCCGCTCTTCGCGGCGCTCGACGACGAGCAATCCTCGGAGCTCCGCGCCTCCATGAGTGAGGTGACCCTCGCCCGCGGCGACACCCTGTTTCACGAGGGAGACCCCGGAGACCGCCTCTACGTGGTCACGGAAGGCAAGGTCAAGCTCCACCGCACGTCCCCCGACGGGCGCGAGAACATGCTGGCCGTGGTCGGTCCCAGCGAGCTGATCGGTGAGCTGTCGCTCTTCGACCCGGGCCCGCGCACCGCGACCGGCACCGCGCTGACCGAGGTCAAGCTGCTGGCCCTCGGCCACGGCGACCTGCAGCCCTGGCTGAACGTCCGCCCCGAGGTGGCCACCGCCCTGCTGCGCGCCGTCGCGCGCCGCCTGCGCAAGACCAACGACGCCATGTCGGACCTGGTCTTCTCGGACGTCCCCGGCCGCGTCGCCCGCGCCCTGCTGGACCTCTCCCGCCGGTTCGGCGTGCAGTCCGAGGAGGGCATCCACGTCGTGCACGACCTGACGCAGGAGGAGCTGGCCCAGCTGGTCGGCGCGTCCCGCGAGACGGTCAACAAGGCCCTGGCCGACTTCGCCCAGCGCGGCTGGCTCCGCCTGGAGGCCCGCGCGGTGATCCTGCTGGACGTGGAGCGGCTCGCCAAGCGCTCGCGCTGAGCCGCCCCCGGTCGCTTCGTCAGCCGAGTGGCTGGATGAGCCCGTGCTCGTCCAGGTACTCGAGCTGCGCCCGCACCGAGAGTTCCGCCGCCGGCCACAGGGACCGGTCGACGTCCGCGTACACGTGGGTGACGACCTCGCCCGGCGTCCGGTGACCGTTCTCCACCGCCGTCTCGACCTGGGCGAGGCGGTGGGCGCGGTGCGCGAGGTAGAACTCCACGGCGCCCTGGGCGTCCTCCAGGACCGGCCCGTGGCCCGGCAGCACCGTGTGCACCCCGTCGTCGGCCGTGAGCGACCTGAGCCGGCGCAGCGAGTCCAGGTAGTCCCCGAGACGGCCGTCCGGATGGGCCACCACCGTCGTACCGCGCCCCAGGATCGTGTCGCCCGTCAGGACCGCGCGGTCGGCCGGGAGATGGAAGCACAGCGAGTCGGCCGTGTGCCCGGGCGTCGGTACGACCCTCAGCTCCAGGCCGCCGACGCCGATCACGTCGCCCGCCGCCAGCCCCTCGTCGCCCAGCCGCAGGGCCGGGTCCAGCGCCCGGACGTTCGTGCCCGTCAGCTCGGCGAAGCGCGCGGCGCCCTCCGCGTGGTCCGGGTGACCGTGCGTCAGGAGGGTCAGCGCGACGCGCTTGCCCGCGCGAGCGGCCGTGTCCACGACGTTCCGCAGGTGGACGTCGTCCAGCGGGCCCGGGTCGACCACGACGGCCAGGTCGGAGTCGGGTTCGGCGAGGATCCAGGTGTTCGTGCCGTCCAGCGTCATGGCGGAGGGATTGGGCGCCAGGACGTTCACCGCGCGTGCGGTGGCCGGTCCCGAGAGGACGCCGCCCCTCGGCTGGCCGGGCAGTGCTGCTGCGTCCGTCATGCGGTGGCTCCCCCGGTCGGGTCGGCAGGCGTCGCGGGCGCCGGCGCCGTACTCGGCACGTGCTTGGTGAACTCCTCGTGCCCCGGCCAGGAGAGGACCACCTCGTCGCCCTCCAGCCGCGCCCGCGCGAGCACCGGGGTCATGTCGCGGCCCGGCGCCGACGCCAGCGCCTCGGCCGCCGTACCGCAGGCCGCGAGCCCGCGCAGGGTCGCGACGGTCGGCGGCATCATCAGCAGCTCGCCCTTGTCGTACCCCGCCGTCGCCTCGGCCGGCGTGATCCACACCGTGCGGTCGGCCTCCGTGGAGGCGTTGCGGGCGCGCTGCCCCTCGGGGAGCACGGCCACGAAGAACCAGGTGTCGTAGCGCCGGGACTCGAACTCCGGGGTGATCCAGCGGGCCCAGGCGCCGAGCAGGTCGGAGCGCAGGACGAGACCGCGGCGGTCCAGGAACTCCGCGAAGGACAGCTCGCGGGCGACCAGGGCGGCGCGGTCCGCCTCCCAGTCTGCGCCGGTCGTGTCGCCGACCACCGAGTCGCCCGTCGGGCCGGCCAGCAGGATGCCCGCCTCCTCGTAGGTCTCCCGCACGGCCGCGCAGACGATCGCCTGGGCGCCCGCCGCGTCGACGCCGAGCCGGTCCGCCCACCACGCGCGCGTGGGGCCCGCCCAGCCGATGACGCGGTCGTCGTCGCGCGGGTCGACGCCGCCGCCCGGGTAGGCGTACGCACCCCCGGCGAACGCCATGGAGGTGCGTCGGCGCAGCATGTGGACGGCCGGACCGGCGCCGGTGTCCTTGAGGAGCATGACCGTGGCCGCGCGTTTCGGGGCGACCGGGGTGAGGGTGCCGGCCGCCAGCGCGCGGATGCGGTCCGGCCACTCCGGTGGGTACCACTGCCCGTTCGCCTGCGCATTCGCCATGGCCGGAGGCTATCCGGTGACGGGCGGATGTTCGAGTGGTCCCAGGGGCGGGACGCACGTCGGAGACGGACGCCAGGGACGGGGGTCAGGGACGGAGGTCAGCCGGGGAGGGCGGCCAGCCACTCGGTGAGCAGCCGGTTCGTCTCGTCGGGGCGCTCCTGCTGGAGCCAGTGCCCGCAGCCCTCCAGCAGGTGCGAGGCGCTGAGACCCGGCAGGGTCGTGGGGTACGCCTCGATCGCGTCGGAGAGCCAGGTCGTGGAGGCGTCCAGGGCGCCGCCGAGGAACAGGGCGGGCTGGGTGACCGGGGCGCCCGCGTGTCCCGCCAGGTCGGCCCAGTCGCGGTCCATGTTCCGGTAGCGGTTGAGGGCGCCGGTCAGGCCGGTGCGCTCGAACTCCGCCGCGTAGACGTCCAGCTCCTCCTCGGTCAGCCAGGAGGGCAGCCGCCCGGCGGCCGGGAACCGGTCGCGCAGCCTGCCGCCGGGGGCGACGAAATGCGGGTCGGGGGCCTCGGGCGGGGGCATGGTGTCGGCGGAGAGGGCGGCGTAGAAGCCGGCCAGCCAGCCGCGCACGTCGGGCTCGATCTCCGCCTCGGCGCGCCCGGGCTCCTGGAAGTAGGAGACGTAGAACTCCTGCCCGGCGAAGGGACCGGAGGGCCCGCTCATCCCCGCGAAGACGTCGCTGGGCCGCGGGCCGCCCGGCGGCGTGTACGGCACGCTCAGCAGACCCACCGCGCGGAACACGTCGGGCCGCAGCAGCGCGGAGTTCGCGGCGATGTTCGCGCCCCAGTCGTGGCCGACGACGACGGCGGAGCTCTCCCCCAGGGCCTCCACGACGGCGACGTTGTCCGCCACCAGGTCCAGCATCCGGTACGCCTCGACCGCGTCCGGCCGCGAGGAGCGTCCGTAGCCGCGTACGTCGATCGCGACGGCCCGGAAACCGGCGGCGGCCAGCGCGGGCAGCTGGCGGCGCCAGGAGTACCAGGACTCGGGGAAGCCGTGGACGAGCAGGACCAAGGGCCCGCTGCCCTGCTCCACCAGGTGGATCCGCCCCTCGGGCGAGGGCACCAGACGGTGAACGGGCTGAACGGTCCGATCCGACTGAACGGTCCGATCCGACTGAACGGTCTGATCGGTCACGGACGGCTGCGGCATGGCTCCTCCTGGCGCTTGGAACGACCGGCGCCTACGAGCGGGCCCCCGGCCTCACGCCGGTCCCGCCCCGCCCGGGGCACCGACACCGATCGTGCGGGCCACCAGGGCGAGGCGCCGAGGTTTGTTGCCGGGTCGGCAACAAACCCGATGTCTTCCGCACAGCGCTCCTGGCGGCCCGCGGCCACCCGGCTGCTACGCCTGGACCAGTTCCACCTGGATCTCGACCTCGACCGGTGCGTCCAGCGGGAGGACCGCCACGCCGACCGCGCTGCGGGCGTGGACGCCCTTGTCGCCCAGGGCCGCGCCGAGCAGTTCGCTGGCGCCGTTGATCACGCCGGGCTGGCCGGTGAAGTCGGACGCGGAGGCCACGAAGCCGACGACCTTCACCACGCGTGCGACGCGGTCGAGGTCACCGGCGACGGACTTCACGGCGGCCAGGGCGTTCAGCGCGCAGGTGCGGGCGAGTTCCTTGGCCTCCTCGGCGGTGACCTCCGCACCCACCTTGCCAGTGACCGGAAGCGTGCCCTCCACCATCGGCAGCTGCCCCGAGGTGTAGACGTACGGCCCGGACTGCACGGCCGGCTGGTACGCGGCCAGCGGGGGCACCACCTCGGGCAGCGTCAGGCCGAGCTCGGCCAGCTTCGCCTCGACGGCGCTCATGCCTGCTTCTCCCGCTTCAGGTAGGCGACGAGCTGCTCGGGGTTGTTCGGCCCGGGCACGACCTGGACGAGCTCCCAGCCGTCCTCGCCCCAGGTGTCCAGAATCTGCTTCGTGGCATGGACGAGCAGCGGCACGGTTGCGTATTCCCACTTGGTCATGCGGCCGACTCTAGCCGTTGCCCGGGACCCCTCCGCGGGCCGACCACGGCGACGTCGTCCACAGCCTCCGGCGTACTCCGCGCGCCGACTGGTTACGCTCGAATACGTGAGCAGGCTCCAGGTCGTCAGCGGCAAGGGTGGAACCGGTAAGACCACGGTGGCCGCCGCCCTCGCGCTGGCCCTCGCCGCCGAGGGGAAGCGCACGCTTCTCGTCGAGGTCGAGGGCCGCCAGGGCATCGCGCAGCTCTTCGAGACGGAGGCGCTGCCTTATGAGGAGCGGAAGATCGCCGTCGCTCCAGGGGGCGGGGAGGTGTACGCCCTCGCCATCGACGCCGAACAGGCGTTGTTGGACTACCTCCAGATGTTCTACAAGCTGGGCAGCGCCGGCCGGGCCCTGAAGAAGCTCGGCGCGATCGACTTCGCGACCACCATCGCGCCGGGAGTCAGGGACGTCCTCCTGACCGGCAAGGCGTGCGAGGCGGTCCGCCGCAAGGAAAAAAACGGACGTTTCGTCTACGACTACGTCATCATGGACGCCCCGCCGACCGGCCGCATCACCCGGTTCCTCAACGTGAACGACGAGGTGGCGGGCCTCGCGAAGGTCGGCCCGATACACAATCAGGCGCAGGCCGTGATGCGGGTGCTGAAGTCGCGGGAGACGGCCGTGCACCTGGTGACGCTGCTGGAGGAGATGCCCGTCCAGGAGACCGCCGACGGCATCGCGGAGCTGCGGGCGGCACGTCTCCCGGTGGGCCGGGTCGTCGTCAACATGGTCCGGCCCGAGGTGCTGGACGCCACCGACCTGGACCTCGTACGGAGCACCCCGCGCGGGGCTCTGGCGCGGTCCCTGTCCGGCGCCGGACTCGGCGGGGCGCGGCGCGGCGGGCATGCCGAGCGGCTGGTGGACCCGTTGCTGGCGCAGGCCGAGGAGTACGCCGAGCGGTACGCGCTGGAGCAGGAGCAGCGGTCCGTCCTGACCGACCTCGGCCTGCCGCTGCACGAGCTACCACTGCTCGCCGAGGGCATGGACCTCGCGGGCCTGTACGAACTCGCCACCGAGCTGCGGAAGCAGGGGATCGCATGAGTCCGGACCCGGCCGCCCGGCCCCAGGAGGGCGCGCGGCGCCTCTCCCACGCGCGCGTGCTCGACGTCGACCCGCTGCTGGAGGACCCGGAGACCCGCATCGTCGTGTGCTGCGGCGCGGGCGGGGTCGGCAAGACGACCACCGCGGCGGCCATGGGCCTGCGCGCGGCCGAGCGGGGCCGCAAGGTGGTCGTCCTGACCATCGACCCGGCCCGGCGGCTCGCCCAGTCGATGGGCATCGACTCGCTGGACAACACACCGCGCCGGGTGAAGGGAGTCGACGACTCGGCGGGCGGTGAGCTGCACGCCATGATGCTCGACATGAAGCGCACCTTCGACGAGATCGTCGAGGCGCACGCGGATCCCGAGCGGGCGGCGGCGATCCTGGGCAACCCCTTCTACGCGTCACTCTCGGCGGGCTTCGCGGGCACGCAGGAGTACATGGCGATGGAGAAGCTGGGGCAGCTGCGGGCGAGGGACGAGTGGGACCTCATCGTCGTCGACACGCCGCCGTCCCGTTCGGCGCTTGACTTCCTGGACGCTCCCAAGCGCCTCGGGTCCTTCCTGGACGGCAAGCTGATCCGGGTCCTGCTGGCACCCGCGAAGGTCGGCGGCCGGGCCGGCATGAAGTTCCTCAACGTCGGCATGTCGATGATGACCGGCGTCCTGGGGAAGGTGCTGGGCGGGCAGTTCCTGAAGGACGTGCAGACCTTCGTGGCGGCGATGGACTCCATGTTCGGCGGGTTCCGTACGCGCGCGGACGCGACGTACAAGCTGCTCCAGGCGCCCGGCACGGCGTTCCTCGTGGTCGCGGCCCCGGAGCGGGACGCGCTGCGCGAGGCCGCGTACTTCGTGGAGCGGCTGGCGGCCGAGGACATGCCGCTGGCCGGTCTGGTGCTCAACAGGGTCCACGGCAGCGGCGCCGACCGGCTGTCGGCCGAGCGGGCGCTCGCCGCCGCGGAAAATCTTGAGGATCCCCGCATTGTGGATCAGGGCGGCGGGAAAGCTGGAAATCGTAACTCTCCCGACACGTACGGAAGTTCAGACACCCACGAAGACGACGCACCGGAAGCGGCGACGCCGGACGCGGCCCCGCCGGATACAGCCGCACAGGACGCGGGAACGCAGGACCCGGACACGCCGGACGTGGGCACGCCGACCGCGGACACGCCGGAGCGGTCGGTGGACCAGCTGGCCTCGGGCCTGCTGAGGCTGCATGCGGACCGGATGCACCTGCTCGCCCGTGAGCAGCGCACGCGCGACCGCTTCACCGCGCGTCATCCCGAGGTGGCGGTCACCGAAGTGGCCGCGCTCCCCGGTGACGTGCACGACCTCGCGGGCCTGCGGGACATCGGGGTCCGTCTCTCGACGGTCCACCCCGAACTTCCGGAGACGGACGTCTGACTCCGGCCGGGGCGTCCGAGGAGCCAGGAGCGCCGGCTCAGCCCACGGCCATGTAGTTCTCGTACACCTCGTCGTCGTCGAGAGGCAGGATGCCGGCCCCCCGCTCGTACTCCGTCCGCGCCGTCTCCAGCAGCCGACGCCAGGACGTCACGGTGGGCCGCCTGCG
Source organism: Streptomyces sp. WAC 04229 (assembly GCF_003947455.1). Taxonomy (GTDB): domain Bacteria; phylum Actinomycetota; class Actinomycetes; order Streptomycetales; family Streptomycetaceae; genus Streptomyces. The sequence continues at coordinate 16,916 of NZ_QHJH01000076.1, forward strand.
CAGCAGTGCGCGGCGCTCCCGCTCCGTCATGCCTCCCCACACGCCGAACTCGACGCGGTTGTCCAGCGCGTCGGCCAGGCACTCGGTCCGCACCGGGCACCCGGTGCACACCGCCTTGGCCCTGTTCTGCGCTGCTCCCTGAACGAACAGTTCGTCCGGATCGGTAGTGCGGCAGGCGGCCTGCGCACTCCAGTCGGTTACCCAGCCCATACCGGCGCCGTCCTCTCCCGAATCGAGGCTCCCCCACGGCGGCAGCGGCATATTCACCGCCGCCAGTTGAGGACGTTACGGAAGGTGGGCACAGCGCAACACCCCCTTCGGGCCCAATCTTGAATGGCCCGAACGGACTATGGGTAAGCGGCAGATCACCCGGGGGAGTGAGCTGGCGACATGCGTGACGATCCCGACATTCGGGTCATCTCTCTTGCGCCACAACGGACACCGATTGACACACAAGGCGGATTCGGACACGTCATCCACACGCCGTGGCACGCGCCGGCACACACCAACACGCCCCCACTGGGGGCCCTCAGAAAAAAACCGAGCGGATCCGGAACGATTCGGGGTCGCCGGACGTATTGATACGTGGCCGCACTGCTGTGACAGTTGAGTGCAGCTTAGGCCAAGGCATATACGCGTGTCCGGCGAATGAGAACGTAGGCTGCCTCCATGCCAAAGAAGCGCTCGGGCGGTGGTCTGTCGCCAACGCAGCAGGCCGCCAAGTTCCTCGGTGTCAGTGTGCTCGCGGGAGCGGTGCTGGCCGGCATCGCGCTGCCCGCCGTAGGCGCGCTGGGGCTCGCGGCCAAGGGGTCGGTGGAGGGCTTCGACGCCCTCCCGGCCAACCTGAAGACTCCGCCGCTGAGCCAGCGCACCGCCATCCTCGACGCCGAGGGCGGCACCATCGCCACGGTCTACTCGCGCGACCGCACGGTGGTCGACCTCAAGGACATCTCGCCGTACATGCAGAAGGCGATCGTCGCGATCGAGGACTCGCGCTTCTACCAGCACGGCGCGATCGACCTCAAGGGCGTCCTGCGCGCGCTCAACAAGAACGCGCGCAGCGGTGAGGTCTCCGAGGGCGCGTCCACCCTCACGCAGCAGTACGTCAAGAACGTCTTCGTGGAGGAGGCAGGCGACGACCCGACGAAGGTCGCCCAGGCCACCCAGCAGACCCTCGGCCGCAAGATCCAGGAGCTGAAGCTCGCGATCCAGGTCGAGGAGGAGCTGGGCAAGAAGAAGATCCTCGAGAACTACCTGAACATCACCTTCTTCGGCCAGCAGGCGTACGGCGTCGAGGCCGCCGCCCAGCGCTACTTCTCCAAGTCCGCCAAGGACCTGAACATCCAGGAGTCCGCTCTCCTGGCCGGCATCGTCCAGTCACCCAGCCGGTACGACCCGGTCAACGACGAGGCCGAGGCCACCAAGCGGCGCAACACCGTTTTGACGCGGATGGCCCAGGTCGGCGACATCTCCCAGGCGGAGGCCGACAAGGCGAAGGAGGCCCCGCTCGGGCTGAAGGTCAGCCGGCCCAAGAACGGCTGCATCACGGCCGTGAAGAACGCCAGCTTCTTCTGCGACTACGTGCGCGAGGTCTTCCTCAGCGACAAGGTCTTCGGGAAGACCCGCCAGGACCGGGCCAAGATCTGGAACCAGGGCGGCCTGACCATCCGTACGACGATGGACCCGCAGGCCCAGGAATCGGTCCAGCAGTCGCTCAAGGACCACGTCAACAAGTCGGACTCGGTCGCCGCGGCGAGCACGCTGGTCGAGCCCGGCACCGGCAAGATCGTCGCGATGGGCCAGTCGAAGCCGTACGGCTACGGCAAGAACGAGACCGAGTACAACTACTCGGTCGACGCGGCCTACGGCGGCTCCAACTTCGGCTTCCCGACGGGTTCGACGTTCAAGCCGTTCCTGGCGGCCGCGGCGCTGGAGCAGAACGTACCGCCGACGAAGGAGTACTCGTCGCCGTACGACATGGACTACCCGAGCCCCATCCAGACCTGCGACAAGCCCTGGATCAACGACAAGAACTACCGCGTGGAGAACGAGAACGAGTCGGAGGTCGGTCCGTACCGCCTGAAGGAGGCGATGGCCAAGTCGGTCAACACCTACTTCGTGCAGATGCTCGCCGAGATCGGCCTGTGCCCGGTGTCCGAGATGGCGGACAAGCTCGACGTCCACCAGGGCAACGGCGACAAGCTCCCGCAGAACCCGTCCGCCCTCGCCCTCGGCTCGGTCGGTATGTCCCCCCTGACGATGGCGAGCGCCTACGCGACCTTCGCCTCGCGCGGCATGCACTGCACTCCGGTCGCGATCGAGTCGATCACACAGAAGGTCGGCAACAAGCAGACGTCGCTCGAGGTGCCGAAGTCCACCTGCTCCCGGGCCATGACCGAGAAGACCGCGGACAGCGTGAACACGCTGCTGCAGGGTGTGGTCGACTCCGGTACGGGTAAGGAGGCCGGTCTCAGCGACCGCGCCAACGCGGGCAAGACCGGTACGACCGACGAGCGGAAGAACGCCTGGTTCGTCGGCTACACGCCGAACATGTCGGGCGCCGTCTGGGTCGGCAGCGCCACCCAGAAGGTCGAGATGAAGAACATCACGATCGGCGGCGTCTACCACCCGCTCGTCTTCGGTGGCGCGGTTCCCGGTCCCATCTGGAAGGACGCCATGACCGGCGCCCTGGCCGGCAAGGACTCCCCCTCCTTCAACCTCGTCGACATCCCGGACGGCGAGAAGGAGAAGGACAGGGACAAGGGCCGCGACGAAGGGGCCGAGGACCCGGGCCAGGACGACGGGAACAACGGCGACGACGGCGGCTTCATCGGCGGCCTGATCGACGGCGGCACCGGCAACGGCGGGTCGGACAACGGCGGTGGAGGCAACGGCGGCGGGGACGGCGGCTTCCCCGGGAACCTGATCCAGGGACCGGGGAACGGGCCGGGCGGACGCGACTGAGGCCGCACGCGTAACGAGTGAGGGCGCCCTCCGCTTTTCGCGGAGGGCGCCCTCACTCGTTCACTCGTTGCGGGCTGGGGCAGGGCTCAGCCGGCGAGCGTCCTCTTGACCGCGGCGGCGACCCGGCCGCCCTCGGCCAGTCCGGCGACCTTCGGGTTGACGATCTTCATGACGGCGCCCATGGCCCGCGGCCCCTCGGCACCGCCCGCCTTCGCCTCCTCGACGGCCTGCGCGACGATCGCGTTCAGCTCGTCGTCCGACAGCTGCTTCGGCAGGTACGCGGCGAGCACCTCGCCCTCAGCCTTCTCCCGCTCGGCGCTCTCGGCACGACCCCCCTGCGCGAAGGCCTCGGCGGCCTCCCGGCGCTTCTTCGCCTCTCGGGTGATCACCTTCTGCACCTCGTCGTCGGAGAGCTCCCGCTTCTCCTTCCCCGCGACCTCCTCCTTGGTGATCGCGGCGAGCGTCAGCCGGAGCGTCGAGGAGCGCAGCTCGTCACGCTCCTTGATCGCGGCGTTGAGGTCGGCGTGCAGCTTCGACTTGAGCGTGGTCATGGACCTGATTGTCGCAGGTACGGCCGGACGATCGCCCGCCGATTTAACGGCGGGCGCCGATCGGCCCCACGGACGGTCGGCCCGTGGCCCGTGTTCGGCCCATCGCCCGCGCTTCTGACACGATGGACATATGCGCGCGCGATACGGAGTGCCCCTGGGAATCACGGCGGTTGGCGCCGCCGGTCTGGTCTACGCGGCGGGGATCGAGCCCCGCTCGTTCCGCCTCCGACGGGTGACGGTCCCCGTCCTGCCCGCCGGCATGGGCCCGCTGCGTGTGCTCCAGGTCTCCGACATCCACATGGTCGGCGGCCAGCGCAAGAAGCAGCGCTGGCTACGCTCCCTGGCCGGCCTGCGCCCCGACTTCGTGATCAACACGGGCGACAACCTGTCCGACCCGGAGGGCGTCCCCGAGGTCCTGGACGCCCTGGGCCCGCTGATGGAGTTCCCGGGCGCCTACGTCTTCGGCTCCAACGACTACTACGGCCCCAAGCTCCGCAATCCCGGCCGGTACCTGACCGAGAAACTCCAGGGCCGTCACGGCCTCAACGGCAACCCGCCCGCCGTGGGCGTCGTCCACAACCCGTGGGAGGACCTGCGCGACGGCTTCGACGCCGCGGGCTGGCAGAACCTCACGAACACGCGCGGCACGCTCAAGATCGAGGGCATGTCCGTCGAGCTGACCGGCCTCGACGACCCGCACATCAAGCGGGACCGGTACGCGGAGGTCGCGGGCGGCCCGTCGGGCACGGCCGACTTCTCGATGGGCGTGGTGCACGCGCCGTACCTGCGCGTCCTGGACGCCTTCGCGGCGGACGGCTACCCCCTGATGCTGGCCGGCCACACGCACGGAGGCCAGCTGTGCATCCCGTTCTACGGCGCGCTGGTCACCAACTGCGACCTGGACACGGACCGCGTGAAGGGCCTGTCCACGCACACGGCGGAGGGCCGCACGTCCTACCTCCACGTCTCCGCAGGCTGCGGCGCGAGCCGCTACACCCCGGTCCGCTTCTTCTGCCCACCGGAGGCGACGCTGCTGACGCTGGTGGCGCGGGGGCGGTAGAGGGGCGCGGCCCGGGGAGGGCGGCGGGCGGGCTGGCCGGGTAACCCGCGTAGCCCAGGTATCCCGGGCGGGCCGGGTAACCCACACGGCCCACCCGCATAGCCCGATATGTCCGGTCTGCCTAGCGTGAGGCCATGACAGCCCCGATACCCAGGGACATCCCGGACCTCCCCCCGATCCCGGGTCACCGCGCCCTGCTGCCCACGGTCGTACCGGCGACGGCCGTCGTGACCCCCGTACGCCGCAGGCTGATCGCGGTCTTCCGCCTCCTCACCGCCCTCCTGGCGCTGACCGGAGTGACGATCGAGCTGCTCGTGGGCGGCCCTGTCCTGAAGACCCTGAGCCACTTCACGATCCAGAGCGGCCTCCTGCTGGCGCTGGTCATGATCGCGTCCGCACGCTGCGCCTGGTCCGCCCACCACCCCCTGCCGGGCGCGGTGACGGGTGCGGCCCTGCTCTACGTCGCCACCGCCGGCCTGGTCCACCACCTGCTCCTGACCAACGCGGCGAGCCCCTTCGTCGCACCGGACGGCGCCGGCGCGGGCTGGCAGACGGCCGCGACCCACATCCTGCACACGGCGGTCCCGGTCGCCGCGGCCCTGGACTGGCTCCTCCTCACCGTCCCCGGCCGCCTGCACCTGCGCCAGGCCCCCACGTGGCTCCTCTACCCCCTGGCCTACCTGGCCTTCACCCTGGCCCGCGGCGAGCTGCTGCTCCCCGGCACGCAGGACCGCTACCTCTACCCCTTCCTCGACGTCGACCAGCACGGCTTCAAGGGAGTCCTGGGCAACGCCCTCCTCGTCGGCCTGGCCCTCTACGCCCTGGCCGTCCTCCTCATCACCCTCGACCACATCCGCCCGAACCCACTCCGCCGACCCCGCTAAACCGGATTTCGTCTCCGGCCACCGGTGGGCTAAAGTAAACGACGTCGCCGCGACGAGCAGCGACGATCGGGGTGTGGCGCAGCTTGGTAGCGCGCTTCGTTCGGGACGAAGAGGTCGTGGGTTCAAATCCCGCCACCCCGACACAGGTCAGAGGCCCAATCGCTTGATCGCGATTGGGCCTCTGTCGTGCTCAGGGGGCCAAACAGAGGGCCAAACGACTTTGGTCAGGCCACCGCATCGCCCTCTCCCTCGCCCTCCCCCTGCTGGTCCTCAGCGAAGATGTCGTCCATCGCTTCCGCGCCCTGCATGATCACGGTCGAAGCTGCTTGCGGTAGACCGCCTCCGTGGTCGCCTGACTGCTGTGACCGACCAAGAGCGCGATCCGCTCCAACGGAATGCCGTGATCGGAGAGCAGGGAAACGAAGCTGTGCCGGAGTTCCCGCGGGGTCCACTCCGGCTTCAGTCCGGCCCTCTTCACGATGCCTTCGAAGTCCCGCCGGACATTGGCCGCGTCGAGCGGCTCACCGGATCGGGTCGTGAAGACACGGCCGGCCGGGCTCCCCTCCATCCCTCTCGATGCCCGCTCCTGCTTCTGCCAGCGCTTGTGCTCTTCGAGGACGTCCACCACCTGTTTCGGCAGAGCGATGGTCCGGCGGCTCTTCCTGGTCTTGGTCTCACCGTGCTTGCGCACCGAACGCCAAACGGCGACGTGAGGCGGGATGCCGTCCGTCGTTTCCAGGAAGCCGTGATCCCAGGTGAGGGGCCGTGCCTCTTCCGTGCGTACCCCGCTGAGGAGCGAGAGCACGAGGTAGGCGTACAGCCGTGAGGGACGCGGCGATGAGCACGGCCTTCGCCTGGTCCCCAGTGCCTTGCTCGGTCGACTGGGACGCCCCTCCGGCGCGGTGACGAGTAGGGCGACGTTCCGCGCCGCCTTGTCCCTGCGTTGAGCGTGCGCGACCGGGCGGCGCAGGATGGCGAGCAGGTCACGCAGACTCCTCGTCGCGACGATGGTGCCCTTTTCGTCACGGCCCTTGAGGCCACGCTCCAGCCAGTCGTAACCGCATCGGCCACGGTGTAGTTGGCCGGCGCTTTGACGCCGGTCTGCATCTCCTTCTTCAGATCCCTGATCTTCTGACGAACTTCGGTCTTCGTCTTGCCATAGACCTTCGGCCGACGACGCTTGCCGTTCGGGGCGTACCCCAAGGAGACGGCACCGACGTAGCTCTTCTTGGCGGCATCCCAATAGATCGTGTCCGCACCGTGGCCAGCCCTTGGGGTTCGCTTCGGGGTCTCGGTCATGATCTGTTGTGCCTCCGATAGGACAGCACCGCGCCCCGAAGGACGCGGTCCTGTGAACTGGTGTGTTGAGGGCTCAGGCGGCGGCTTCTGCTTCGCGCTTGAGGAGTTCGACGTACCGCGCGATGTACTCCAGCGGCACGAGTCGGCGACGGCCGATGCGGACGGTCTGAAGGCGTCCGAGGCGGATCTCCTCGTAGATCAGCGATCGGCCGATATCAGCTTGGCGGCTGCTTCCTCCGGCCGAAAAAGCAACCGCTCGACGGGACCGGTGAGCGTGACGCCCATGTCGGGGTGCCTCCTAGGCAGGAAGGTCTTGGGTGCGTGTCATGGGCCCGTGTGTGTCCGAGGTTCGGATTTCTGCGTCACCGCGTCACCTGCGTCACCCGTGCTGTCTGACCTGCGGGTTTCGGGTGACGCAGAGCGGCGCGGGTGCGTCATCGGTGACGCAGGCTGTTCGTCACGGTGACGCGGGGTGACGCACATTTTCGTCTCTGCGTCACCGCTGTATGCGCAGGTCACGTGCCGTCTTTCCGCCCTTGGTGACGCAGGTGACGCAGCGCTCCCCTACTTAGGAAAAATGGGGGCGTCTGTGGTGGTGCGGTGCGGCTCAGGGCGTGAAGAAGGAGCCGCTTCGCGGCACGTCCTGAGCAAGGCGGCGCCGCCGCCGAACAGCAAGAGGAGCACGCCTGGCCGGTGGTGCTCCTCTTGCTCGTGCGGTCGGGCGGCGACGGTCAGAACGCCTGTTGCTCGTGCGGCGGCGTGCCCGGAGAGCGGGTCAGTTCGATGTACCGGCCCTGCTTGGTGCGGCCGGAGTCGATGAGGACGCCCCGGGCGGCGAGGGTGGGCTGTAGCCGCTTGAGGCGTCGGAGAGCACCTTGCGGGTGGTGGGCCAGCCTTTGGGGGCGGAAGTCCTCTCCGGTGTAGAGGCGGGTGAGGCAGTGCAGCCACTCCGTGGACGTCATCCGCTGCTCGGTGCCGGGTTCGACGTCGGCGGCGTGGCGCAGGACGGTCTGTGCCAACAGGTCGCCCTCGATCACGTCGTCGTTGAGGTCGTCCAGGCTGGCCCGGTACGCGGCGAGCGCTCCGAACCCAGTCGCCGCGTCGAGCTGCGCGCACAGGTGCGCGAAGTCCACCATGCGCAGGTCCGTGGGTGTCTCCGTGTCGATCGCCCGGACCTTGACCGTGAGATCCAGGAGTGAGCCGAGGACCACGGGCAGGACCTCTGCGTACTCCGCCCATAGCTCTGCCTCGGTGCGCCTCACCTTCGACCGCTCCAACCTGAGCGGCAGGAGCCGTTCGGCGAGGTCGGGCCTGATCACCCCGACGTCGATTCCGGTGAGGAGCAGGGGTCGGCGGTAGCGGGCGCGGAAGACGTCCCCGTCGGTGAACAGCGCGCGCTTGACGTTCTCGGCACCGGTGACGATGCAGCACATGCCGTCGGAGAGGTCCGGGGTCATGTGGGAGAGGTTGTCCAGGGCGGTGACCCATCCGGCGGCCACGGCCGCGATCAGGTTCTCCTCATCCTTGGGGGCGCGGCGCAGGTCGCCGCAACGCAGAAGCGCGGGTCACGCGCGGAGTCACGGCGGCGCATGAGGTCGACTTGGAGCAGGCACTCATCATGGGCGAGCGGGCTCTCGAAGGGGACCATCAGTCGGTGCCGTCGCTCATCATGACCAGCCGCGAACTCGCTGCCGAGATGAGGCGCCGGTACAGCTCCGGACCGGCGGCACAGGACTACCTCGCACGGCTGCACTCACTTGCTGCACAGAGGCCGGGATTCATGCCTCGGTGAAGGCCATGAAAGCAGAATCTCCCAAGTGCCTGACTCAGAGACCTCCGGCCATCCGCACCCTTCCGGAGCGGTGGGAGAATTACATCATCAAACCGACCACCACTCGTCGAGCCTTGCTTTAATTTCGGCAATTAGCTCATCTCGTGCCGCCACGGCTGCCCTGAGAGCCCGCTCCGCATCCATGCACAATTCGTCCGAGATCGGAGGGCCATTTCTTACGCAACTTTCCACTAGCTCGCGTGCGTCAATCAAGCGATTGCCGAGGTTGGTGGCGTCGACGGCCACCCCTCTCCCGCCACCGACCGCGCTATTCATGCTGCCCCGTCGACTGATAAGAAAGCTGGACTGTCTCGCATGAGCCATCCAAATTCCATCTAACAGCGCCTCATCGAATGCAGAATTTAATGCCAAATGCACGACCGTAAATCCATCCTCGAATACTTCCAGGTCAACCGGAGTGCCACTCGTAAGTTTTCGGTAGGCATTTTCGAGGAATTCCAGATAGTTTCTCGTCGAAGCCCTGATGCCGATAACTCTTCGAGCTTGGCCTTCGCGGTCGCTCTTCCTCTCCCGATCCCACTCCTGCTGGAAATGCCGCTGTTGCCATTCCTCATCGCGCTGCGCCTGCTCCCGCTCTCGCTGCGCCTGCTCCCGCTCGTTCTGCTCCGTGCGCATGTCTCGCTCTCGGCTCGCATCGGCCTGCCGGCGGTGCAGCAGTATCGGCCCGATCACCGTTGCGGCCGCACCGAGGGCCGCGCCGCTAACCACTCCTATTAGCCCGTAGAGGGCAGCATGATCTGACACGGGACCAGCATGTCTCGATGTGAACGGTCAGACAACTCCACTGCTCCGCACGCAAGTTGCGCTACTCCACCCGACCGACCCCTCAAGCGGTGGATCCAGCACAGCCAGCCGCATCGCCAGAACAGGAGAGCGAGAAAGGCCGAGTGAAGGCGCTGTCGGGTGAACCGCAGACCCAGCGCGCATGCCCTCTCGACCCACCAGCCAACCTGGCCTGCAAGGCAGCCGCGTTGAGGTACTGCACAGTGCAGATGCCGCCCAGGGATGCCCTGCGCGGGGGGGGGCCAAACAGGGGGACAAACGACGCAGCCGCACAGGGACAACCCCGGACACTAACGGATCGCGCTGGAGGCGAAGGGGCAGGCTAGGAACCCCAGACCAAGGTCACAGAGGGCTTGATCGCGTTCGGGACGAAGAGGTCGTGGGTTCAAATCCCGCCACCCCGCCAGTGAAGTTCCAGGTCAGGGGCCTGATCCGCTAAGCGGATCAGGCCCCTGAGTGGCTTCTGTACTGCCGGCGATCAGAAGTGCCGGTGAGGCGGAACCGGCGCCCGATGGAGGGGCGTCCAAGCGAGGTAGAACGGTCCCAGCGGGTGCGGTGGGGTGGTGTCGGCCGGCGCCGAACGACCGCGGACAGTGGGGGTGGCATGGAGGAGTTGCGGGACGCTGATCCTCGCATCGTTGGCCCGTTTCGGCTGGTGAAGCGGCTGGGCGGGGGCGGGATGGGTCAGGTGTTCCTGGGCCGGTCACGCGGGGGTCGGCTGGTGGCCGTGAAGTTGGTGCGGCCGGAGTTCGCCGGTGATGCCGGCTTTCGACGTCGGTTCGACCGTGAGGTGCGGGCGGCGAGAGAGGTCGGCGGCTTCTACACCGCTCATGTGCTGGACGCGGATCCGACGGGTGATCCTCCGTGGCTCGCCACCGCCTACATACCCGGGCCCTCGCTGGAGCAGGCCGTCGCTCTGCACGGGCCCCTGCCGGAAGACGCGTTGGGACGGCTCGCCGCCGGCCTCGCGGAAGGGCTGACCGCCGTGCACGGGTGCGGGATGGTCCATCGGGATCTCAAACCCGGCAACGTACTGCTGGCGGCGGACGGCCCCCGCCTGATCGACTTCGGCATCGCCCGTGCCGCCGAGGACACCCAGCTCACCGGTACCGGCTTGTCCATCGGCACGCCCGGCTTCATGGCTCCGGAACACATCATCGGCAACCGGGCGGGCCCCGAGTCGGACGTGTTCGCACTCGGGGCTGTACTCCACTTCGCGGCCACCGGACGGCTCCCCTTCGGCGTGGGCGCCCCCCACGCCGTGAACTACCGCGTGGTGCACGAGCCTCCGGATCTGGACGGGTTGCCCGCGCCGCTCGTCCCGTTGGTCTCCGACTGCCTCGCCAAGGAGGGCACCCGGCGGCCGACCCTGGCCCAGTTCCTCGACCGGGTCCTGGTTCCCGAGACCGCGCAGGTGTCGTGGCTGTCTCCCGCGGTGACCACGATGATCGACGCGTTGGAAGTTCCGACTGCGGCGCCGGTCGGGACCTTCTTCGGCGGAACCGATCCGGACACGGGCGCGGCCGTCGAGCGCGGCCTGAGGAAGGGGAGCAGCCGAGTACGGCAAGAGGATCGGGACGGCGAAGAAGAACGGAACCGACGCCGGGAGCGTGCCCAGCGGCTGCTGATACGCGCGGAAGAGGTGGTCTCACACATCGTCGGCGTTCGGTCGCGCACCTGGGCACTGGCTCATCTCGCGGCGGCCGCTCAGGCGGTCAATCCGGCGCGGACCGGATTCCTGGCCGTGGAGGCGCATCAGTGCGCGGCCACCGCGCCCGACACCCTGACACAGATCCGGGCACTGGCTGCGGTCTCTTCGGAACTGGCCGCCACCGACAACGATCGTGCGCGTGCCGCGGCCGAACGGGCCGAGGCGCTGGCCCTGGCGATACGCGGCCCGGGCCAGCAGAAGGCCCGACGCAAGGCCCTCCTCGCCGCCGCCGCGGCACTCGCCCCCGTCGCACCCGACCGGGCGGAACAGATGGTCAAGAACACCCCCGATACGACCAAGCGCAATTACAAGTTGCGCGACATCGCCATCGCGATGGCGGCCGTGGACCCCGACCGTGCCGAGCGGATCGCTCGGGAGCTCTCCGGCTGGATGGACACCACACTCTTCGGCTGGACACTCCACCACATCGCGGTCGCACACGCCGCCACGCACCCCGACCGCACGGAACGGATCGCAGGCGAGCTTGCCGACCGGATGAACTGGTCCCACACCGACACGCTGCTGGAGGCGGTCGTGGACGGCGTGGCCCTCGGCAACCCGGACCGTGCCGAGCGCACCGCGCAGTCCATCCGTAGCAAGAGCAGCCGCAAATGGGCGCTGTCCAAGCTCGCTCGGGCACTGACACCCATTGATCCGGAACGCGCACTCCGTATCGCTGTCGCCATCGAAGATACGCACGTTGACCGTGCGCGCGCCGAGCTGTTCCAGCAGCTGGTAGAAGAAGACTCCGAGCGTGCCGAGCGTGACGCCCGCCTCACGCTCGGCCAGGAGGAGCGCGCCGCCGCGCTTTTCGAGCTGTTCCTCAGAATGCGCCACGAGCACCCGCAGCGGGCCTGGCGGGCCGCGCGCGAGATACCGGACGGTGAACCTTGGCTGCGTGTACGCGTGTTGGAGGTCATCGCCGGGGACCTGGACGCCGAGGGTGCCTCCGAGCGGGCCGAGCAGGTGCTTCAGGAGGCCAAGGACATCGCCTCAGGCATCTCCGACGCGGAGGAACGTGAGCACACCCTCGCCCATGTCGCCAAGACGCTGGCTCGGATCGACCCCGTCCAGGCGGGTAACTTGCTTGACGGCATCACCTATCCGGACACCCGAGCCTATGCGTTTCTCTTCCTGGCTCTCACGCTGCGCGACAGCAACTCCGCCGCGGGCGAAGAGGCGTTCCACGAATTCGTGCGGGCCGCGCACCTCATCAACGATCGCACGATGCGGCAGTTCACTCTGTTGCACGGGGTCGAGGAAGCGGCCAAGACTGCCCCGCGGTGGGCCACCTCACTGGCTCTGGAGATCGCCGACAAGGAGCACACCGACCGGTACGAGGTACTGGAGGGACTCGCTGTGGCCTTGGTCGACTTCCTTCCCGAGGTCGCCGGGCGCCTCGCGATCGAGGGCGTTCACGCCGCTCGGCGTGAGAGGGACGGCGACGCAGACGGCGACAACGCACGCCGCTCGTTGGTGACGCTGGCTCAGGTCGATCCCGCCGCGGCGGCGAGGCTCAGCATGGGTTCGCGGGCGAACCAACCGGACGAGGCTCTAATGGAGCTCGTGAAGGCGATGGCGCACGAGGCACGCCTGCATGCCAACGAGTGGTTTTGGGGCGATTGAACCGCGGGCCAGTCAGGCTTGGGCAGCGAGCGGCACTCACGCGTTGGCATGTGCCGACTCCGGGGGCAGCGGTTCGGTGTCCGGACCCGTGTCCGTGTCCGGACGGCTACCTGGGTGCGTGTCCCGGCCCACGGCCTTCGGGGCGCCGGCCCGTCGGGCCAACGGCTCCGTGTAGCGCGTCGTGATCGGGCCCAGCACGACCAGGATGAGGACGTAAGCCGTCGCCAGCGGGCCGATGCGGGGCTCGACGGCCACCGCGAGTCCGGCGATGACGATCGAGAACTCGCCCCGGGCGACCAGCGTGCCGCCCGTCCGCCAGCGGCCGCCGCCCCGGATGCCGGCCCTGCGTGCCGCGTACCAGCCGGTGGCGACCTTGGTGAGCGTGGTGACGGCGGCCAGGAGCAGGGCGGGGACCAGGACGGGCGGGATGTCGGCCGGGTCGGTGGACAGGCCGAAGAAGACGAAGAACACGGCGGCGAACAGGTCGCGCAAGGGGGTCAGGAGGCTGCTCGCGCCCTCGGCGACCTCGCCGGAGAGGGCGATGCCCACGAGGAAGGCGCCGACCGCCGCCGAGACCTGGAGCTCCTGGGCGAGGCCCGCCACGAGCAGGGTCAGGCCGAGGACCACCAGCAGGAGCATCTCCGCGCTGTCCGAGGAGACCGCGCGGCTGATCAGCCTGCCGTGCCGGAGCGCCAGGTAGAGGACCGCGCCGACGGTGCCCAGGGAGATCAGCAGGGTGACGGCGCCGCCGGCCAGGCTGACGCCCGCAAGCAGGGCCGTGAGGATCGGCAGGTAGACGGCCATCGCGAGATCCTCGATGACCAGGATGCCGAGCACGACGGGGGTCTCGCGGTTGCCGAGCCTGCGCAGGTCGCCGAGGACCTTGGCGATGACGCCGGACGAGGAGATCCAGGTGACGCCGGCGAGCGCCACGGCGGCCACCGGGCCCCAGCCCAGGATCAGCGCGGCTACGGCGCCGGGTACGGCGTTGAGGACGAAGTCGACCGCGCCGGAGGGGTATTGGGTCTTGAGGTTGGTGACGAGTTCGGAGGCGCTGTACTCCAGGCCGAGCAGGAGGAGCAGCAGGATGACGCCGATCTCCGCGCCCGTGGCGACGAACTCCTCGCTGGCCTGGAGGGGCAGGATGCCTCCGTGTCCGAAGGCGAGGCCGGCCAGCAGGTAGAGGGGGATGGGTGAGAAGCCCACCCGGCCCGCGAGGCGGCCCAGGAGCCCCAGAGCGAGAATGATCGCTCCGAGTTCGATCAGCATGGCGGTCGTGTGGTGCACGGGCGTCTGTCCTCCGGTCGGATCGGTGGCGGCGTCAGTGCGCGGCGTCTGTGCGGCGGCGTCTGTGCGGCGGTCAGTGCGGCGGCGTCAGTGCGCGGCGTCAGTGCGCGGCGTCAGTGCGCGGCGTCAGTGCGGCGGCGTCTGTGCGGCGGCGTCTGTGCGGCGCGGTGCCTTCTCGGCCTCCTGGCGTGGCCCAGGGGGCCGGGGCGGCCGACGTGCCGAGGG